>NZ_CP055263.1:1707500-1967500 GCF_014217835.1 Metabacillus sp. KUDC1714 | reverse complement strand
AACTCAGATACAGGTATTATTGCATTTACCCATTCACCTTTTTCAACACTTAAAAGGTTAATAATTGGGAGACCTTTAGCTGTCCTGCTATATTCAGGAATTTCATAGCCCTTTGCTCGATAAACCTTTCCTTTATTTGTAAAGAAAAGAATAGTATCGTGGGTTGAAGTCGTAAGGAGCTGTGCAACGAAGTCGTCTTCATTCGTTCCCATTCCTTGAATACCTCTTCCACCGCGTTTTTGACTACGGTATGTTGATACTGGAAGACGTTTAATATATCCATTATGTGTTAACGTAATGACGATATTCTCAACAGGTATTAAATCTTCATCCTCTATATTTTCAATTCCACCTGCTAATATTTCAGTACGACGCTCATCATTGAATCGTTCCTTAATTTCAGTAAGCTCTTCTCTGATAATCATAAGTACTTTTTCTTCATCAGCCAGAATTGCTTTTAATTCTCCAATTAACTTTACTAGTGACTGATATTCTTCTTCAATTTTTTCTCTCTCTAAGCCTGTTAATCTTTGAAGCCTCATATCTAAAATTGCTTGTGCTTGCTTCTCACTTAGTGAAAATTGCTCCATTAATCCATTTCGAGCGATTTCCGTTGTTTGTGAACTACGGATGAGTGCAATAACTGCATCTAAATGATCCAGTGCAATTCGTAATCCTTCAAGAATATGAGCACGAGCTTCAGCTTTTCTTAATTCAAAAGCTGTTCTACGCTTAATTACAACTTTTTGATGTTCTAAGTAATAATAAAGCATTTGCTTAACATTAAGAACCTTTGGATGACCATCAACTAGCGATAACATATTAATACCAAAACTAGTCTGTAAAGCTGTCTGCTTGAAAAGGTTGTTTAAAAGGACGTTTGCATTTGCATCCTTCCTTACCTCGATAACAACTCGCATACCATTACGGTCTGATTCATCACGCAAATCTGTTATACCATCAATTTTTTTATCTCGAACAAGCTCTGCTATTTTTTCAACAAGTTTTGCCTTGTTAACTTGATATGGTAATTCCTTAACAATGATTACTTGTTTGCCTGATGGTTTTTCTTCGATCTCAACCTTAGCTCTAATCGTGATTGATCCACGACCAGTTTCATACGCTTTTCGTATCCCGCTTCTTCCAATAATTTGTCCACCTGTTGGAAAATCAGGGCCTGGAATAATCTCCATTAATTCAGGGATTGATATATCTGGTTCCTTACTAAGTGCAAGAACACCATCAATAACTTCACCCAATTGGTGTGGTGGAATATTTGTTGCCATACCTACAGCGATTCCAGTCGCACCGTTAACAAGTAAGTTCGGAAATCGAGCTGGAAGTACAATCGGTTCTCTTTCTGAGCCATCATAGTTATCCTGGTAATCAATCGTGTCTTTGTTTATATCACGAATTAATTCCATTGAAATTTTAGACATACGGGCCTCAGTGTATCGCATTGCTGCTGCTGAGTCTCCATCAACAGAACCAAAGTTACCATGTCCATCAACTAACATGTAACGGAAATTGAAATCTTGAGCCATACGTACCATTGTCTCATAAACAGCTGAATCACCATGTGGATGATACTTACCAATTACTTCACCAACGATACGTGCTGATTTTTTAAATGGTTTATCTGACGTCATACCTAAATCATTCATTGCATAGAGAATACGACGATGAACAGGCTTTAACCCATCTCGAACATCTGGTAAAGCACGTGAAACAATAACACTCATCGCATAGCCTAAAAAGGACTCACGCATTTCGGTACTAATATTTCTATCTATGACGTGTGAGTTTTGATTTTCTGACATACTAAGATAACCTCCCTTAGTTCTATTCGCATTTTAAATTGGGAGAGCCAAATAAATGTATAAAACGTATTAATAATTACTACCCAATTAAGATAAATCCATCTAATAGTCTACTCTCCATTATATCAATGTTAGAGAGAGATTACACATCAATTTCCTAGAATAATAATAGTTAGTAGGATTTACTTAAAATATTTAGAACTCCAATTATTATTTGATCGTAAATGATCACATAGTGGGGATGGTAATGTGATTATCAAAAAACACCTCACCGTATAATGAGGTGCTTCTTAAATTAAATATCTAGATTTTTAACATATTGTGCATTTTCTTCAATAAAGTTTCTGCGAGGTTCTACCTTATCACCCATTAATGTATCAAATGTTTCATCAGCATCAATAGCATCTTCTAAAGTGACTTGGAGTAATGTACGTGTTCCTGGATCCATTGTTGTTTCCCATAACTGTCCAGGATTCATCTCTCCTAAACCTTTATAGCGCTGAATACCAGGTTTAGGCTGCTGTGGCATATCTGCAAGATACTCATCAAGCTGACGATCATTATATGCATACTCAATTCGCTTACCTTGCTGAATCTTGTATAGTGGCGGTTGAGCAATATAGATAAAACCTTGTTCAATAATTTGGCGCATATAACGATAAAAGAAGGTAAGTAATAGTGTACGAATATGCGCACCATCTACATCGGCATCAGTCATGATGACAACTTTATGATAGCGTGCTTTCGTTATATCAAAATCCTCACCAATTCCAGTACCTAGTGCAGTAATAATCGCTCTAATTTCATTGTTGGAGAGAATTTTATCGAGTCGAGCCTTTTCGACATTAATAATTTTCCCCCTTAATGGGAGGATCGCTTGGAAATGTCTATCTCTACCTTGTTTTGCAGAACCTCCGGCTGAATCTCCCTCAACGACGTATATTTCACTAATTGTCGGATCCTTTGAAGAACAATCTGCTAGCTTCCCTGGTAGATTTGAAATTTCCAGTGCACTTTTTCTTCGTGTTAATTCACGTGCCTTTTTAGCGGCAAGACGGGCTCTAGCTGCCATTAAACCTTTTTCAACAATTTTTCTAGCTGTAGAAGGGTTTTCTAGTAAAAACTTATCAAATGCCTCTGAAAATACAGAATCTGTAACGGTTCTAACTTCTGAATTTCCTAGCTTTGTTTTTGTTTGCCCTTCAAATTGAGGATCAGGGTGTTTTATAGAGATAATTGCTGTAATTCCTTCACGAACATCTTCACCAGAAAGATTATCATCATTTTCCTTGAAGATCTTATTCTTTCTAGCATAATCATTAATAACACGAGTTAAAGCAGTTTTAAATCCTGCTTCATGTGTTCCGCCCTCATAGGTGTGAATATTATTAGCAAAAGAATATATATTACTTGTATAGCTATCATTATATTGAATAGCAACCTCAGTTGTAATCCCGTCCTTTTCACCTTCAATATACACAGGCTCATCATGGATTACTTCACGGGTACGGTTTAAATGCTCGACGTAGGATTTAATTCCACCTTCATAGTAATATTCATTTTGACGTTTACTTTCACGTTTGTCTTCAATTGTTATTTTTAATCCACGATTTAGGAATGCTAACTCTCTTATACGATTTGCAAGAATTTCATACTCATATTCTGTTGTTTCAGTAAAAATTTCTGGATCTGGTTTAAAATGAGTAATTGTACCGGTAACATCAGATTCACCAATTACTTTTAAATCCGCTGCAGGAACACCCTTTTCAAATTTTTGAAAATGGACCTTTCCTTCACGATGTACGGTAACATTTAATTCAGTTGAAAGAGCATTAACTACGGATGCACCAACGCCATGAAGCCCACCAGACACCTTGTAGCCTCCACCACCGAATTTTCCTCCGGCATGTAAAACCGTCATAATGACTTCAACAGCTGGACGCCCCATTTTCTCATGAATACCTACTGGAATTCCACGTCCATTATCCTTAACAGTTATACTATTATCTTCTTCAATGATTACATTAATTTCATTACAAAACCCTGCTAACGCTTCATCTATACTATTATCAACAATTTCCCATACAAGATGATGGAGCCCTTTTGAACTAGTAGATCCGATATACATACCAGGGCGTTTTCGTACCGCTTCTAAACCCTCTAATACTTGAATCTGATTTTCATCGTATGTTTGCTGTTGAACTTTATTTTCTTCCATCGTCACACTGATTCACCTACACTTTTCCTAAAGCAGTCTTTTACCATGAAAACTTTTAGTTAATTATCTATATCAAAAGCAACTTGTGCTCGTTTTTTTAACGTGTTTGACGACAACGGGGAAAAATAGATCTTATCCATCGTTACAATCACTGATTTCGCTTCACCATTTGTAAGTTGAACAATTTTACTCTCCTGTTTATTAAAAAACTCAGAAACAATTGTTGAAGCTTGTGAAGATTGGCGATCTAATATCATGACAACCTCTTTGGAAGGGACAACAAAATTGTCACCTAGATGAATATACAAGTTAATCACCTCATTTATCGTCTGAAAGCTTTCCTGTTTTGACATGGAACGTAGCTGCCTCTTTTAACGTTTGATGGTCAATCCCTTCGACACTAGTAGTCGTGACAAAGGTTTGTACCTTCCCTTGGATCGTATTCAATAAGTGAGATTGCCTAAAGTCATCTAACTCAGATAATACGTCATCAAGTAAAAGGATTGGATATTCTCCAATCTCACTGTGGATCAAATCTATTTCAGCTAACTTCAACGATAGAGCAGTGGTTCTTTGTTGACCTTGTGAACCATATGTTTGGACATCATAATCATTAACATAAAAAACTAGGTCATCTCTGTGAGGTCCAGCTAACGTAGCACCTCGTTCGATTTCCTTCTCTCTTATTTTAGCAAATTTTTGTTCATATGCTTCTATCATTTTCGTCAAATCATTGTCTTCTGATACGTCAATAGACGGTTTATATTTAATAACTAACGTTTCTAATCCTCTACTAATTCCCGAATGAATAGGTTGTGCCCATTTTTGTAGTTCAGAAATAAACTGTAATCGTTTATAAATAATCTTCGCTGCGACTTCACTAAGTTGAGCTGTTAATACATCCAGCATCGTTTGATCTGTTTGCTTCCGCATCTGCAACAACTTTAGATAATGATTGCGTTGCTGCATAATCTTTTGATAACGGCTTAAATCATGAAGATAAATGGGAGACACTTGACCAATTTCCATATCTATAAATCTTCTTCTTACCCCAGGGCTACCTTTTACTAAATTTAAATCCTCAGGTGCAAACATAATGACATTCATTGCCCCAATATATTGACTCAACTTTCCTTGTTCAAGATGATTCAATTTAGCCTTTTTACCCTTTTTTGAAATAACTAATTGGAGAGCAGTGGATCGATTATACTTTTCAACACTACCCTCTATTTTAGCATATTCTTCGTCCCAACGAATTAATTCTTTATCATTTGATGTTCGATGTGATTTCGCCATGGCAAGTACAAAGATTGATTCCATTACATTTGTTTTCCCTTGTGCATTTTCACCAAGGATAACATTGACTTTATTTTCAAACTGGATCGTCAAGTCTTCATAATTACGGTAATTTTTTAAATTAAGCTCTTTTATATACAAATTTTGTACACCAACTTTAATTTTTCACGATATATGTGCCAAAATCAGGAATATAAACCATATCACCATTTCTTAGTTTTTTCCCTCGACGGTTTTCCGGTTCATTATTTACAAAGATTTCATACTCCCCTAAAAACCATTTTGCCATTCCGCCTGATTGTATCACTTCTGCTAGTTTTAAAAATTGTCCTAGTGTAATAAACTCTGATTCAATCTTAACTGGTTTTGCCATAGTGAACCACCTTTCTTCAGTAGTCTCTAACTTTATATTTTACTAAAAACCTAACTAAAAATACAACTATCCCAGGACTTTGATCTCCATGTCCATTCCACACGCACAAAATATTATACATTTTTAATAAGTTTAGTTCTAAATACCCATACAACTTTCAGGCCTTCTAAAACAGAAAAGAGGCTGACATAAGTCAGTCCTCTTAAATCCATATTAATTAATTAGTTTAATACGTTCTAACAGGTAAAATGAGTTGCAACATAGAATCATCCTGTGTTGTTCGTATAACAAAAGGTCTCATTGCACCTGTAAAATTGATAATAATTTCAGTTCCTTCAAGGGCCTTTAATGCGTCCATAACATATTTAGCGCTAAAGGATATCTTTAATTCCTCACCTTGAATTTCTGATGATTGAATTTCCTCACTAACTTTACCGATTTCTGGTGAGTTAGATGAAATTTCAACCATTCCATCTGTAATTGTAGAAAGCTTAACAACATTATTTCTAGCTTCTTTTGCTAGTAATGATGCACGATCAATTGCTTGTAAAAATTCCTTCGAATTAATTGTCATATTTGTTTTGCTTTCTGAAGGAATTAAGCGTGATGTATCTGGATAATTTCCGTCTAACAAACGTGAGAAAAATAATAGATTTTTCGCTTTGAATAACACTTGATTTTCTGTAATAACAATTTCGATTAAATCACTTGTGTCATCTAAGATCTTACTAAGTTCGCTTAAGCTTTTCCCTGGAATAACAACATTATATAAATTCTGACTTTCTGTATTAATTGCAGCTTTTCTTAAAGCTAAACGATGACTATCTGTTGCGATACATATTAGCTCACTGTTTTCCAATTTCCAATTAACACCTGTTAAAATTGGTCTAGTTTCTGATGTTGATACAGCAAATACTGTTTGGCGGATCATTGCCTTTAACAAATCAGTAGGAATCTTGAACATATTTTCTTCTTCAATTTGTGGTAAATGAGGATATTCTTCAGCATCTAATCCGTTTAAGCTAAATTCTGCTTTTCCTGATCGAATAATTGTTGAGTGTTGGTTACCTACTTCAATTTCGACAATATCCTTTGGTAACTTCTTAACAATTTCACTAAAGAATCTAGCTTGTAAAACAACACTACCACTTTGTTGGATTTCTACAATTTCATTTCCATCTTCCTCAACAGGAATAAAAGATTCTATTGATATATCTGAGTCACTACCTGTTAAAGTAACTCCCTCTGAATTAGCAACAATTTTTATACCAGTCAAAATAGGAATTGTTGTCCTTGATGATACTGCCTTCATTACGTCTTGAACACTTTGGACTAATTTATCACGTTGAATAATGAATTTCATGAAAGAATTCCTCCTTTTTTAGAAATTAGGTTATATATTTATTTTTTAAAAATATAGTAGAAGTACTAGTAGGGCCTGTGGAAATGTGGATAACTGGTATAAACGAAAGGAAACACAGCCTATCCACATGTGGACAGACTGTGTATATATCTGCATTAGTTATTCACACTATTCAGGTTCAATAATTCTTTTAAGAGCCTCTAATTAATCCTGTAATTTCTTTTAATTGTCTTTGCAGCTGTTCATCACTCTGAAGCATTTTAGAAATTTTTTCATGAGCATGGATCACTGTTGTATGATCACGTCCACCAAATTCTTCTCCGATTTTAGGAAGAGATGAATCTGTTAATTCCCTAGATAAATACATAGCAATCTGTCGAGGGAAAGCTACTGATTTTGTCCGCTTTTTAGCTTTGAAATCCTCTAATTTCACCTGGAATTCCTGACCAACTATCCGTTGAATATCACTAATTGCAATCATTTTTGGTTTAGAATTTGGAATAATATCTTTTAATGCTTCAGCAGCTAAATCTGCATTGATATCTTTATTTATCAAAGAAGAATAAGCGACAACTCTAATAAGAGCTCCTTCTAATTCTCGAATGTTTGAATCAATTTGATTTGCAATATAAAGCATGACTTCATTTGGTATATCTAGACCTTCAGCTTTTGCTTTTTTTCTTAAAATAGCAATTCTTGTTTCTAAATCTGGAGGGGTAATGTCAGTAATTAAGCCCCACTCAAAGCGTGAACGAAGTCTGTCCTCGAGAGTAGGTATTTCCTTAGGTGGACGATCACTGGAAATGATAATTTGTTTGCTTTCCTCATGTAAAGTATTAAATGTATGGAAAAATTCTTCTTGTGTTGATTCTTTTCCAGCAAGAAATTGAATATCATCAATTAGTAGAACATCAACACTTCTATATTTATTCCTAAAGTCAACCGCTTTATTATCACGGATTGAGTTTATGAATTCATTTGTAAACTTTTCAGAGGAGAGGTAAACAATTTTTGCAGAAGGATTATGATTCATTACATAGTGTCCAATGGCATGCATTAAGTGAGTTTTACCTAGTCCAACTCCTCCATAAATAAATAAAGGATTATATGCTTTTGCAGGTGCTTCAGCTACTGCTAATGATGCAGCATGAGCAAATCTGTTACCTGATCCAATAACGAATGTATCAAACGTATACTTAGGATTAAGCATACTTTGTGGTATTTCATTTTGTTCATCGTTATTATTATTTATTTGTTTTATTGGAGAATTTTGCACAAATTCATCATCCCTTTGATTTTGGGGAATAATA
The DNA here is from genome assembly GCF_014217835.1 of Metabacillus sp. KUDC1714. Lineage (NCBI taxonomy): Bacteria > Bacillati > Bacillota > Bacilli > Caryophanales > Bacillaceae > Metabacillus > Metabacillus elymi. Next base: position 1,959,120 of record NZ_CP055263.1, on the reverse strand, counting down.
AATTTTATAAGGAACTCTTCACCTGTTAGCTGGTAGATGGTATCAGCAATTAAATGTAGGTACCTGGATTCCAACCAATCTCTTGCAAACTCATTTGGAGCAGTTATGGTTAGGGTGTCACCTTTAATAGTATGTGCCTTCGTTGACTTAAGCCATGTTTCATAGCTAGGCTTACTTATTTTCTTTTCTATCTCTCCAAGAGCTTTACTCCAAAGTTCGGAAATGTTCTCCATGTAATGGTTTGTCCCTCCTTTACCTAAGCACCATTGCTGTTTGTATAATCTTTGTACAAGGTGCGAATATTCATGTATAAACATACAAACGTAAAAAATGTGCATAAATATATAATATAGTAATAAAACGTCTTTTCGACAAAACCCAAGTATTGTGGACAACAATTTACACAGGCTGTTTATAAACTATTCACATGTTATCCACAGATTGTGGATAACGCAAATTTGGTTATTAGTTATTAAGAGTGAAAACACAAATATAATATCAGAATAAAGCTAGAGATGCAACGGTTTTTACAAACTTATCCACACAACTAATCAATTGTTGAAGGAAATTGTCCACAATAGGCTAAGTTGTGAAAAACTTGTCGATAACTTATGTGCATACTGCAGAAACTTGTCGAATTGTTATCCACAGATCATTTAACTGTACAAAGGGTTTTATTTTTTTATTTAAGTTTGACAAACTCGTTGTTGATTTCCACTGCAGGTATTCTCTCTTTCCGCGGGCGATGTGGGAGTCTTCACGGTGCTTTGAACCTGTGGAGTTTCATGTATTCCATTCCAATAACAAGTCAAAAATCGACAGTGAGCTTTAACAGATCCTTGTTAAAAAAGAATGAGTAGTTGACAATTCATACATTCACTCACTATAATTAGTAAGACTGTCTTTAACTGTTATTCCTCAGGGAGGTGTCATATATGAAACGTACTTATCAACCAAATAAACGTAAACGTAGTAAAGTTCATGGTTTCCGTAGCCGTATGAGCACAGCTAATGGACGTAAAGTTCTTGCTCGCCGTCGTCGCAGAGGAAGAAAAGTATTATCAGCATAGGCCACTGAAAAATCAGTGGTCTTTTTTTGCAGATAAGAAAATTTAAGTTTTTTTAAGCTTAGTTTGAGCGTCTTATTTGCCTGATTTTTGAACAAGGCGCTTGATCTTTTCTTAACAAATAAGAAACCACCACATCTTTTAGTGGAAATAAAAGAGAAGAAACGATTTTACCTAAAAGATGAACATTATCTAAAAGTTTGTTTAAATCGTTTTTATTTCAGACATAATGATGGTGAGAATTCTGCTAGTAGGAAAGTGGGAGCAGAACATACCGGAGTGAAACAGAATGAGAAGGAAATATAGAATTAAAAAGAATAAAGATTTTCAAACAGTGTTTAAGCAGGGGAAATCGATAGCAAACAGACAATTTGTTATATATATATTAGAAAGATCGGAAGAACAGGAATTTCGAATTGGGTTATCTGTTAGTAAAAAAATTGGAAATGCAGTGACGAGAAATCGAATTAAGCGCTTAATTCGACAATTTTTTTTAGAAGAGAAGCATCGTATTGCAAGTGGTAGAGAATATATTATTATTGCAAGAAAACCAGCTTCAGACATGGGATACAATGAAGTGAAAAGTAGTTTAAACCACTTATTCAGAAAAGCAAAAAGCTATCAGAACTAAATAAATGTAGAATTATGTAGAAATGATCTTAATGAAAACTTTTTTATATAAAAGAAAAATCATTGTAAAAGTGATAAGATATAAATTATGTGAAACTTTTTCTTTTCTTTAACGTATGAATTGTATCTATCTATTGGTTAGGAGGAAAAAAGGTTTGAAAAGGCGCGTACTTTTAATATTGGGGTTAGTGAGTGTTTTAACCCTTTTAACTGGATGTACAGAGGTAAATGTTCCGATTACATCTGAAAGTGAAGGGTTTTGGAATAAGTATATCGTATATCCTTTATCACAATTAATTACATACTTTGCTGAAATAACTGGTGATAATTATGGAATCTCAATTGTCTTAGTAACAATTATCATTCGTTTAGCAATATTACCGTTAATGATTAAACAAACAAAGAGCTCTAAAGCAATGCAAGCAATCCAACCAGAAATGCAAAAGTTGAAAGAGAAATATAGTTCAAAGGATCAACAAACACAACAAAAGCTACAGCAGGAGACAATGGCTTTATTTCAAAAGCATGGTGTTAACCCACTTGCAGGTTGTTTCCCATTAATTGTCCAAATGCCTATCTTAATTGGTTTTTACCATGCAATTATGAGAACAGAAGCAATTGCTGAACATACATTCCTTTGGTTTGATTTAGGTGAGCGAGATCCATTCTTTATCCTTCCACTTGTTGCAGGTGCTACAACATTCATCCAACAAAAGATGATGATGGCAGGTACAGCAAATCAAAATCCTCAAATGGCAATGATGCTTTATATTATGCCGATTATGATTATTGTTTTTGCGATTAGTTTCCCTGCAGCACTTTCGTTGTATTGGGTAGTTGGTAACCTATTTATGATTGTACAAACTTATTTTGTAAAAGGGCCTGAGCTAAAGGCAGCAAAAGATGGAGGAAATAAGAAGTGAAAGAGATAACTGCTAATGGACTTACCGTCAATGAAGCAGTAGAAGTAGCATTAAAGCAATTAGAAGCAACAAGGGAAGAAGTAGAAATTACAGTTCTAGATGAAGGAAAAAAGGGTATTTTCGGCATTTTCGGAAAAAGGTCTGCAAGTGTTATAGTTAAGCTTATCGATGATCCTGTAAAGGAAGCTCATCTATTTCTTTCAAATGTAACGAAGAAAATGGGAATTGATGCCCAAATTAAGATCAAACGGGCAGGTAAAATTGTCACTTTTCAATTATCAGGTGATAAAATGGCTGTTTTAATCGGAAAAAGAGGACAAACATTAAATTCCCTTCAGTATTTAACACAATTAGTTGCAAATCGTTATTCTAATTATTATTTACAAATTGTCATAGATGCTGAAAATTACCGAGAAAGAAGAAAAGATACCCTTAACCAATTAGCAGCTCGATTAGCTCGGCAAGTTATTCGTTCATCAAAGAATGTTTCTTTAGAACCAATGCCTTCCTATGAACGCAAAATTATTCATGCTGCATTATCTGAATTTAAAGAATTAAAAACATATTCTGTTGGTGAAGAACCAAATCGTCATTTGGTTATTTCTCTAAAATCAAAGACTGACTCTAAATAGAGTTGGTCTTTTTTTATATAAAAAAATCTTTGTAACTTTTTAATTCAGCTAAGTGCTTGACTATAAAATCCAGGATCATGTCGAAAAATGTTGTATTGATAAATTTGTATCGAATCTGGAAAGTTCAATCTTAATTTTAAAAAGCAAATTTCACTTTATGTTAATAACTCGTCAAAGTGAAATTAACTATTAAGAGCAAATATTGTTATTAACATGTGGATAAGTTAAAATAAAGGAAGGAATGTTTAGATTAGAATGAATTGTGGATAACAATAAGTTGATTTTGCTTTCTTATGAAAGTGAAATATGCTATCTTAAAATTTTGGTCAAAGCTTATGAGAAAAAGGAAAGTATTCATATAGATAATTGAAATAGAGAGGTGATCGTAAAAATGGAGTTAGATACAATCGCAGCGATATCTACGCCCTTAGGTGAAGGAGCAATAGCAATTGTAAGATTAAGTGGAGATGAAGCAATTGACATTGCAGACAAGCTATTCAAAGCTCCTTCAAATAAGAGGCTAACAGAGGTAGACTCCCATACGATCCATTACGGTCATATGATAGATCCAACGACAGGTGATGTTGTTGAGGAAGTTATGGTTTCTTTAATGAAGGGGCCAAAAACGTTTACTAGGGAAGATGTTGTTGAAATAAATTGTCATGGTGGGTTAGTGACTGTAAACCGGGTTTTACAATTGGCTGTTAAAAATGGTGCAAGACTAGCAGAACCTGGAGAGTTTACAAAGCGGGCATTTTTAAATGGACGTATTGATTTATCTCAAGCAGAGGCAGTAATGGATTTAATTCGTGCAAAAACAGATCGAGCTATGAATGTTGCCTTAGGACAAATGGAAGGTAGGCTTTCAAAGCTTGTTCAAAAGCTAAGACAAGAGATTTTAGAAACATTAGCACATGTTGAGGTTAATATTGATTATCCTGAGTATGATGACGTAGAGGAAATGACACATAAAATGCTTGTTGAAAAAGCAACTTATGTCCAAAGTGAAATTCATAAACTTTTGCAGACATCTGGGCAAGGGAAAATTTTAAGAGAAGGACTTTCAACGGTAATTATCGGGAGACCGAATGTTGGAAAGTCATCCTTACTTAATAGCCTAGTTCATGAAAATAAGGCCATTGTAACAGATATTCCTGGAACAACTAGAGATGTAATAGAAGAATATGTGAACGTTAGAGGAGTTCCGCTTCGGTTAGTAGATACAGCAGGTATTCGCGAGACTGAGGATATTGTTGAACGAATTGGTGTAGAACGATCAAGAAAGGTATTAAAGGAAGCAGATCTAATCCTTCTTGTATTAAATTATCATGAGGAGCTTTCTCATGAAGATGTTCAACTATTTGAAGCGGTAAAGGGAATGGATATTATCGTTATTGTTAATAAAACTGATCTTGAACAAAAAATTAATCTTGAGCAAGTAATAGATCTAGCTTCTGGAAGACCTGTTGTTACAACCTCATTACTAGAGGAAAAGGGAATAGATGAATTAGAGGAAGCGATAGGTGCATTATTTTTTCAAGGCAATCTACAAAGCAATGATTTAACATATGTATCAAATTCACGCCATATCGCATTATTAACAGCTGCACAAACATCTATTAACGAAGCATTAACAGGAATTGAAGAAGGCATTCCTATTGATATTGTTCAAATAGATTTAACACGATGCTGGGAGCAGCTTGGTGAAATAATTGGGGATTCTGTTCACGAAAGCCTAATTGATCAGCTATTTTCGCAATTTTGTCTAGGGAAATAATAAAAGCGGAAGCGCCCGTTTAGCGACGTATGAACTGGAGCACTTCGAATGAGATAAAGGAAACACGAAGAGCGAAAGCGATTCGATGTTGACTTATCGTAAGAAGGAGTGTGAAGTTCACTAGTCGCTGGGAGCTGTAGCTAGCCAAAATAAAAGCGGAAGCGCCCGTTTAGCGTTGTAGCTAATATTGACACTATGTATTAAATAGATAAATTTTCATTTAAAAAAGGAGGTTATTAAATGTCTTATCATGCTGGGGATTATGATGTGATTGTCGTTGGTGCAGGTCATGCTGGGTGTGAATCTGCGCTAGCTTCTGCAAGAATGGGGGCAAAAACACTTGTAATCACAATAAATTTAGACATGGTGGCTTTTATGCCATGTAACCCATCAGTCGGTGGCCCTGCAAAAGGGATTGTCGTTCGGGAAATAGACGCCTTAGGCGGCGAAATGGGTAAAAATATAGATAAAACGCATATTCAAATGAGAATGTTAAACACAGGGAAGGGCCCAGCAGTTAGAGCCCTACGTGCACAAGCTGATAAATTTGCTTATCAGCACGAGATGAAAAAAACGTTAGAAAATGAAAAAAATCTAACATTGCTTCAAGGAATGGTTGATCGATTAATTGTTGAGGACGGAATATGTAAGGGAATTGTTACACAAACGGGTGCAGAGTATTCTGCGAAAGCAGTAGTTTTAACGACAGGTACTTTCCTAAGAGGAGAAATCATTTTAGGAGAACTTAAATATTCAAGTGGTCCAAATAATCAGCAGCCTTCCATCAAGTTATCTGAACACTTACATGAGCTAGGCTTTGATCTAGTAAGATTTAAAACAGGAACACCACCGCGTGTTAATAGTCATTCAATTGATTACAGTAAAACAGAAATTCAACCAGGTGATGAAGTTCCACGTGCCTTTTCTTTTGAAACGACAAAATACATTACAGATCAGCTTCCATGCTGGTTAACGTATACAAGTTTAGAAACACATCAAATTATTGATAATAATTTGCATCGTTCACCTATGTATTCAGGGATGATTAAAGGAACCGGTCCGCGTTATTGTCCATCTATCGAAGATAAAGTTGTTCGGTTCAATGATAAACCGCGTCACCAAATATTTTTAGAGCCTGAGGGAAGAAATACTCAGGAGGTGTATGTTCAAGGTCTTTCAACAAGCTTGCCCGAGGATGTACAACAACAAATATTAAAAACAATACCAGGTCTTGAAAAAGTGCAAATGATGAGAGCGGGTTATGCAATTGAATATGATGCAATTGTTCCAACACAGCTTTGGCCGACTTTAGAAACAAAAAATATTTCATCATTATTTACCGCAGGACAAATTAATGGTACATCAGGATATGAAGAAGCTGCAGGCCAAGGATTGATGGCAGGGATTAATGCTGCTCAAAAAGCATTAGGAAAAGAAGAAATAATATTAGGTAGATCTGATGCTTATATTGGCGTTCTAATTGATGATTTAGTAACGAAAGGGACAAATGAGCCTTATCGCCTATTAACATCAAGAGCAGAATATCGCTTATTGCTTCGTCATGATAATGCTGATTTACGTCTAACTGACGTTGGTAAGAAAATTGGTTTAATATCTGAAGAACGCTTTGCAAAATTCACAAATAAGAAACATTCGATTGAGCAAGAAAAACTTCGATTGAATTCAGTTATTATTAAACCAAATCAAGAGACTCAACAATTAATTCTTTCAGTTGGTGGAAGTGAATTAAAGGATGGAATTAGAGCTTCTGATTTACTAAAACGACCAGAGATGACATATGAACATATAAACCAGCTTGTTCCATCAGAAGTGGAAATTGATGCAGATGTTGCTGAACAGGTTGAGATCCAAATAAAGTATGAGGGTTACATCGAAAAATCTTTACAACAAGTTGAAAAGCTTAAAAAGATGGAGAACAAAAAAATCCCTGAAAATATTGATTATGATGCAATTAACGGTTTAGCAACTGAGGCACGTCAAAAACTTAAAGAGGTAACACCATTATCTGTTGCACAGGCGTCTCGTATAGCTGGAGTTAACCCAGCAGATGTATCAATTCTATTGGTATACCTAGAGCAAGGCCGAATTGCGCGAGTTTCTAATCAATAAATAGAAAGGTTTTGTTTATGGATACAGAATTATTTCAGTCAAGTTTAGCGGAGAAAGGAATTGTGCTTTCTCCGCAACAAATGGATCAATTTGATTTATATTTCAATTTGCTAGTAGAATGGAACGAAAAAATGAACTTAACGTCAATCACAGAAAAAAAGGAAGTGTACTTAAAACACTTCTATGATTCGATATCGGCTGCTTTTTACTTTGATTTTTCAAAACCATTTTCTATTTGTGATGTCGGAGCGGGTGCGGGTTTTCCAAGTATACCAATTAACATTTGCTTTCCACATTTACGTGTTTCAATTGTAGACTCACTACAAAAAAGAATTAATTTTTTATCTCACTTAACAAAAGAATTAGGTTTAAAAAACGTTCAACTTTTCCATGACCGAGCTGAAACTTTTGGTCAAAATAAAGAGCATAGAGAGTCATTTGATATAGTAACTGCTAGAGCTGTTGCTAGGCTTTCTGTACTAAGTGAATTGTGTATACCCCTGGTTAAAAAGGACGGTTTCTTTATTGCCATGAAAGCTGCAGCAGCAAAAGATGAACTAGAGGCTGGCGAAAAAGCACTCAAAGTTTTAGGTGGTAAGGTTCAAGAAATTCACTCATTTGAACTACCTTTAGAAAATAGTGAACGAACAATCTTAGTTATTGAAAAAATAAAAGGGACACCTAAAAAATATCCTAGAAAACCTGGAACACCAAATAAGCTTCCTATAGAGTAAATGTTTCACATGAAACATTTACTGGAACTTTTAAGTATTTTGCAGGAAATAATGAAAGAAAAAGAGAATATTAAAATTGGTAGTTTTTAAAGGTGGTGTAGGCTCATGAAGCATCCATTTTCTCGCTTTTTCGGTTTGGGAGAAAAAGAAGCAGAACAAGTTGTAGTTGATGAAATAAAAGATGAAATAATAGAGGAAGAAGAACAACATAGGGAAGAGGTTAAGAAAATCCTTATACAGGATATTGTTCCTAATCGCTTCCAGCCACGTACCGTTTTTTCTAATGAAAAGATTGAAGAATTAGCGTTAACTATTCGTACACATGGAATTATTCAGCCAATAGTCGTTCGAGAAATAGATGGGAAATTTGAAATTATTGCTGGTGAGAGACGCTTTCGAGCTGTACAAACCCTGGGTTGGGATGATATTCCTGCGATCGTAAAGGAATTTAATGATACAGAAACAGCAAGTGTTGCATTGATTGAGAATCTCCAACGGGAAGAATTATCTTCAATAGAAGAAGCAGTTGCCTATGCTAAACTGCTTGAATTGCATAATCTCACACAAGAAGCTTTAGCTCAGCGACTTGGTAAAGGTCAATCTACAATAGCGAATAAGCTACGCTTACTAAAACTTCCCCAAGATGTACAAGATGCTTTATTGCAAAAGGTAATAACTGAGCGCCATGCACGTGCTCTTATTCCATTAAAGGATCCTGAGTTGCAAACAAAATTGTTAACAGAGATAATCGAAAGGCAACTAAATGTTAAACAAACAGAGGACCGTGTAGTTAAGCTTCTTGAAAAAAATAATGTTAAACCGAAACCAAAACGTAAAGCATTTAGTAGAGACACAAGAATTGCAATGAATACAATTCGCCAATCGTTAACAATGGTTGCTGATAGTGGCGTTAAGTTAAATACAGAAGAAGAAGAATTTGAAGAATACATTCAGTTTACGATAAAGATACCAAAGTAGTATTTAGTTTTGATTTATACTTTTATTTCCTATGCATTTATTTATAAGAAGTTTTGATAGTGGTTTTATCCTTATTCAAGGAATATTAATACGAAGGGGCTGGCTTAAGGTCAGGCCTTTTTCCCGTGTGTGCATAATACTATAAATTTGACAAGTAGTGCTAATTATCTTTCCCATAAACTTATTATTATTTCACTTTCATAATTTAGTTTTCTCCTATGTAGAAAATACTAATATAGAAGAAATCAGAAAAAAGACAAACCTTTCTAGTCGTTTCATGATAAAATAAAAAAATGATATAGAAAGATTAAGGAATAAGATAGTAAGTTCTTTTTACTTAGTTTGGTATCTGACTTTGTGAAAGGTCGGATACCTGAACCTCTAGGGCTAGGTCACACATGAGTAGAAGGTAAAGAATACCTTCTATTCATGTGCGTCTTATTCTCCTAGGATTGTATAAAGACCTTGCGCTTTTGAACGTATAACATTTTGTGTATAGATCTGAAGCATAGGACGTGCAAGCGCAGTCAGTGCGAAAGAACGTCGCGTTTTTGACTGCCAGCGACGTATGAACTTCATACTCCATTAACGATAAGTTAACATCGAACGCTAGCGCTCTTCGTGTTTCCTTTATCCCTCATAGGGAGTGCTCAAGTTCATACGTTGCTAACGGCGCTTGCGCTTTTCTTAACGTTTAAGAAAGTATATAATTTTTTACTTAGTTTTGATGTCTAGCTCCAGGCGCCATCGGCTCGAGGTCATAAGTCAAATAGGAATTGAAGGCAAAGAACGCCTTCTATTCCTATTCGCCTTATGCTTGTCGCCGATAGGCGGGCGCCTTGCGCTTTTCTATTAGAGATGAAAGCAGGTGACATCGTGGGAAAGGTTATTGCCATCGCAAACCAAAAAGGTGGAGTCGGTAAAACAACGACTTCTGTAAATTTAGGTGCTTGCTTAGCATACATCGGTAAACGAGTGCTTCTCGTCGATGTTGACCCACAAGGTAATGCAACTAGCGGTATTGGTATTGAAAAGGCCGATGTCGAGCATTGCATTTACGATATTTTAGTAGATGATGTAGATGTAAAGGAAGTTATTAAGCAAACTGCAGTAGAAAATTTAGATATTATTCCAGCTACAATTCAGTTAGCGGGAGCAGAAATAGAGCTTGTGCCAACTATTTCCCGAGAAGTAAGATTAAAAAGAGCACTCGAGTCAGTTAAACACCAATATGATTATATGGTAATTGATTGTCCGCCTTCATTAGGCTTGCTTACCATAAATGCATTAACTGCTTCAGATGCAGTTTTAATTCCAGTACAATGTGAATATTACGCATTAGAAGGTTTAAGCCAGTTACTTAACACTGTTCGTCTTGTACAGAAGCACCTAAATACAGAGTTAATGATTGAAGGAGTTCTATTAACAATGCTTGATGCCAGAACAAACTTAGGTATTCAGGTTATTGATGAAGTAAAGAAATATTTTCAGGATAAGGTGTATAAAACGATCATTCCAAGAAATATTCGTTTAAGCGAAGCACCAAGTCATGGCCAACCTATTATCATTTACGATCCAAGGTCTAGAGGAGCAGAAGTTTATTTAGATTTGGCAAAGGAAGTGGTTGTTAATGGCTAGAGGTTTAGGTAAAGGGCTTAATGTAGGAAAGGGACTAAATGCCTTTTTTCCAGAAATGAAGGTAGGACAAGAAGAAACTATTCAAGAAATCAAGCTAAAAGAAATACGTCCTAACCCATATCAGCCACGTAAAACCTTTGAACAGGAATCGATCAATGAATTAAAGGACTCCATTTTACAGCACGGTATTTTACAACCAATTGTTGTCCGTAAAAGTATAAAGGGCTTTGAAATTGTAGTTGGTGAACGACGGTTTCGTGCTGCAACAGAGGCCAAACTAACTGCTATTCCAGCGGTAATAAGAGATTTATCAGAACAACAAATGATGGAGTTAGCTCTTTTAGAGAATTTGCAGCGTGAGGATCTAACACCAATTGAAGAGGCACAAGCATACCAGACGCTAATGGAGCAGCTAAACTTTACTCAAGAGGCATTAGCCAAACGCCTAGGGAAAAGCCGACCACATATTGCAAACCATGTTAGACTTCTTAGCTTACCAAAGCCGATTCAACAACTCATATCAGACGGTAAGCTTTCAATGGGACATGGACGGACGCTTCTTGGACTTAAGAATAAAGACAAGCTCAACTCACTTATAGAAAAAATTATTCGTGAACATTTGAATGTTCGACAGGTAGAATTAATTGTTCAACAATTAAATAATGTTTCACGTGAAACCAAAAAGAAAAAACCAGAAAAAGATGTTTTTATAAAAGAACGGGAATCCTATTTACAAGAGTATTTTGGTACATCTGTTACGATTAAGAAACAAAAGAAAAAAGGAAAAATTGAAATTGAATTTTTCTCTCAGGATGATTTAGACCGCATTTTAGAATTATTGCAGGCACAACAGTCATCCTAAGAGGCTGTTCTTTTTCTTAACTGGCTCTAAAATGAGTCAGTCTTTTTTTGTTTAGAAAATTACTATTCTTGTAAAGTGAAAAAGCAGTTGTAAACTAGCTATAACTTTAAATAGGATATTGTACGTTAATTTCTTATAAATTTCCAGGTTCCCCCAACACACATTTGATGTTTACATATTAAAGAAAGGTGGAGCTATTTTGGTGTTATTTGGAAGTGTTGTAAATGCAGTAGGAATAATAGTAGGGACATTTATTGGTTTATTACTTAGAAAAATACCTGATCAAATGAAACAAACAGTTATGATTGCAATCGGCCTTTCGGTTGTAATCCTTGGTATTGATATGGCACTAAAAAGTGACAATTTTTTCATTGTAATTGTTAGTTTGATAGTAGGTTCATTAGTTGGTGAGTGGCTAAGGATAGAGGACTACCTACATCGAATAGGAACTACTCTTGAACAAAAAATAGGTAAGTCTCAAAGTGGAAATATTGCTCAAGGCTTTGTTACGGCAACATTAATTTTTGTTGTTGGTGCAATGGCTATAGTTGGATCACTCGATAGTGGCCTAAGACAAGATCATTCTGTTCTTTTAACAAAGTCGATGATTGATGGATTCACAAGCATTGTGTTAGCGAGCACGCTTGGAATAGGTGTATTATTTTCAGCTCTTCCTGTCTTTTTATATCAAGGAGGCATAGCGCTATTAGCAAATGTCATTCATCAATTTCTATCAGACTCACTTTTGAATTTGTTAATTGCTGAACTCACTGCAACAGGTGGTGTGTTAATTTTGGCAATTGGTATTAATATGCTAGGAATTAAACAAATCAGAGTGGCGAATTTACTCCCAAGTATTTTAATTGTTACCATAATTGTTTTAATACAATATCATTATTAAAGAATTATTTTTACACTGCATGAGAGAAGTGCAGTGTTTTTTATTTAGGTTGTATGACAATAAGTTTCTGAATGAATTAGTTAATCGCAGAATCTCGATCAGCTAACCAGTCACGACGTATGGAGAGTCGTTTTTCTAAGTATTGCTTCTCCGCTTCAATTAACCCCTTTGATATAATATCAGCCATGCTCATTACTAGATGTAAGCGAGTATTTTGCAAAACAAAGAATTCCATAAACCCACTAACATTTACAATGCCTGTTATATGCATATTACCAACAGCTGGTAACTCCTTATTTACCCCAGCACCAGGCTTTATAGACCCTTCAGCAACTTGAATATAGCCAACGCTTTTTAATCGCCCTAAGCATGCGTCAATGGCAATTATAAATGGATTTCTATGTTTTTCTTTAATAAACTCCAATGTTTCTTCTAAATTAACAGCATGTACAGGATCTTTCAATGTACCGTAGACGTGGAAATGTGATAATTCCCTTTGTATGTTAAAACCTACAAGAGGACCTAAAGAGTCTCCAGTAGATCGATCTGTTCCTATACATACAATAACAATAGGCTTTATAAATAATTTTGGAAGGTTATCGATAATCTGACTTGATAAGAGTTGAATTGCTTGCTGTTCTTCATAATAAACGCGTTCAAGCTTTTTATCTGATTGAAAAAGTCCTGTTTTTAGATTCATAGATTTCACTCCCACATCATAGTAGTAACAGTATACGGAAGAATGTTCATTTCTATACATCTTCGTTGCAATTAGGACAGCCTTATGAGGTGATGGGAAAATGAAGTCAGGTTTAAAATGGATGTTTTTGATTTTAGGAACTATTATTGGGGCAGGGTATGCATCAGGGAGAGAAATATGGCAATTTTTTGGCTTTGAAAGCGGACTAGCTATCTGTATTTTTGCTTTTATTTTTATCATAGCTGTCTATGTCATTATGAAAATTAGTTATGAAGAGAAGACACATCACTTTTTTCCAGTTTTGGAGAAATTGGTAGGTAGAAAACTCTCTTACGTTTATGATGTTTTAATTGTCGTCTACCTCTTTAGTACAACAATCGTGATGATTGCAGGCGGTGGTGCTACACTCGAAGCCTTTTTAGTCCCATATTGGGGAGGAGTCATCTTCTTTTCAGTATTATTAGTGCTTCTATTTGTTGGAAATATAAATGGCATTATTAGGTTAAATGTTGTAATCATTCCTTTGTTAGTATTGGGGTTGTTTTATGCATTGTTGTCGTTTAACCACTATAATCATCATTCATGGGTTTTAGATTTAACTAAGCAATATAACTGGCCTTCAGCCTTTACCTTTACTTCGTTAAATATATTACCGCTAATTGCCGTTTTATCTGCAATTGGAAAAGAAATTAAAAGTCTGAAGGAAGCAAAAATAGCTAGCATAGGTAGTGGCATTGTTTTGGGGGGGATTTCATTTATTTACAATGAAACATTAGTTCAAATGGCTGATTATCTAGCTGAATATGAAATACCATTATTTGCAGTATTAAAAGGGTCACCGTTTGCAATTTTTCTTTTTATGTCTGTCATGCTTTGGTTTGCAATTTATACCACTGCGGTTTCAGGGATATTAGGAATTGCTTCACGGTTTAAGGAGGTTACAAATCTACCGTACTGGTTGATGGCCCTAATCTTAGTCTTGTTGATGATTCCATTTACAAGCTTTGGCTTTGCAAACCTCGTTGCTATTTTATACCCTTTATACGGATTAATTAACCTTTATCTCCTTATAACAATTTTGCTTTTTCCAATACTGAACCGTTATAAAACAGAATAAAAATTCCGAAAATAAATTGAGGCTGACTCATAAAGATATCCCGGTTATTGAATGATTGAACAAAGGGATTATCTTTGCCAGAGTCGGCCTCTTTTTGGTATAAAATAATCTTATATGGAATTTAACTGATATAATATCCTGTATCTATGAGTTCCATTTGGAAAAAGTTTATTGGGAATTTAGGCTATTCTCTACTTCTTAAGTGGTTTAGACATAGAGTATAATAGTCTATGAAAAATTATATATTTTAAAGAGGTAAATAGTACTTTTAGAAAAAGGTGAAAAGGTTGAATACTATTGAAAATTTGTGGAATGAAGTTTTGGAGTACATTACAGATGGTAAACTATGGGTTAATATTGGAGAAGGTTTATTAAAGATCGTTCTGATTACTATTGTCTCGACCATTTTTATCCGAATTGGAAAACTTGCGATTAGTAAGATCTTTTTATTCCGCGGGAAATCACCAATTCGTATTTCAGAGAGAAGAGAAAATACCCTTTCAAAGTTATTAGAAAATATCCTAACATATGTTGTTTATTTCATTGCCATCATTATGATCCTAGAGGCTGTAAGCATTAATGTGGGTGCATTGCTTGCTGGTGCTGGGATTGTAGGACTTGCTGTAGGTTTTGGCGCACAAAGTCTTGTGAAGGATATTATTACAGGATTTTTTATAATATTTGAAGATCAGTTTTCTGTTGGGGACCATATTAGAGTTGCTGCTTTTGAGGGGACTGTTGAAGAAATTGGACTTAGAACAACGAAAATAAAGAATTGGACAGGAGAACTTCATATTATTCCAAATGGGAGTATTGTTGAAGTAACAAACTTCTCTATTCATAATAGTATGGCTGTAGTTGATGTAAGCATCTCGTTTGAGACAGATATACCAGAAGCCGAACGTGTAATTCAAGATCTTTTAACAGAAATTCCAGATAAATATGAGGACATTGTTACTCCTCCTGAACTACTTGGTATTCAAACCTTGGGTGCATCAGAGATTATTTTACGTGTTGTTTGTGAAGTTGAACCAATGCGCCATTTCCATATTGCAAGAATGCTTCGAAAAGATATTAAAATGCGTTTAGATGAACATGGTATTGAAATTCCATATCCTCGAATGGTTATGTATAACAGAAAAGAACAAGTAAGTTAAGAGCGGAGGTTAAAATATGCTAGAAAAGGAATTTGGTTTAAAGGATATTGTAGAAATGAAGAAGCAGCATCCATGTGGGACAAACCGCTGGAAAATCATTCGAATGGGAATGGATGTAAGAATTAAATGTGAGGGCTGTGAGCATAGTGTTTTAATCCCTCGAAAGGAATTCTCTAGAAAAATGAAAAAGATACTTGTTAAACACGAAGAGTCGGATGAGTAAGTTGAGGGGAATAGGAAATGAAGCAGGTATTTAAATCATCATGTCCTTTAAACTGTTGGGATAGTTGTGGTTTAGAGGTAACTGTTGAGAATGGAAAAGTGACTAAGGTTGAAGGCGATAAAGACCATCCAATTACCAAAGGAAAAATTTGTGGTAGAGGAAGAATGCTAGAAACGAAAACAAATTCAAAGGAACGGTTAACAACGCCATTAAAAAAAGTAAATGGTCAGTTTATTGAAATTCCATGGGAGCAAGCTCTCAATGAAGTAGCAGACAAAATGAGTGAGATCAAGGAGATCTATGGATCAACAGCTGTACTGCATAGTCATGATTATGCGAATAATGGCTTGCTGAAGAATCTTGATCAGCGTTTCTTTCATTGTTATGGCGGTGTCACAAATTTAGTTGGTAGCATTTGCTGGGGTTCTGGTATTGAAGCTCAAACCTGGGATTTTGGTAGCTCTTTTAGTCATGCCCCAGATGATATTTTTCATAGCAAGCATATTGTCATATGGGGAAGAAATGTAGCTAGAACAAACATGCATTTATTTCAATACTTACAAGAAGCTAAAAAAGGCGGCACAACTATTACCGTTATAGATCCCATTTACAATGCAACTGCTAAAATAGCGGATAATTATATTTCGGTAAAGCCAGGAATGGATGGATTAGTAGCGATTGGCATTATGAAGGTTTTGGTAGATGAAAATAGGCATGACCAACAGTTTATTAAGGACCACACAATTGGTTTTCATGACCTTTTTTGCTTACTGGATAGTATCAAGATGGAGGATGTTTTGGCAAAGGCTGAAATTTCCTATGAAGACATTAGATATTTAGCTACCGTTTATTGCGATGGCCCAACTTCTACTTATTTAGGTCTCGGAATGCAAAGATATGCAAATGGCGGAAATACAATTAGATTAATAGATGCACTTGCTGCAGTAAGTGGAAATGTAGGAGTCCCAGGTGGTGGAGTTAACTTTGGGAATCTGCAAGTTGGTAACAGCTTTAATAAGAGTGGACTTACCTTGCCACATAAAAAAACGGTAACAAGGCACTTTTCAATGATGGAACAGGCTGAAGGAATTTTAGGTGCTGAAAATCCAGGCATTAAAATGATTTTTGTGACGTGTGGGAACCCTCTTGCACAGGTCCCAAATTCTGCAAAGGTCAAGAAAGCTTTCGAATCGGTTAATTTACTTGTGGTTGTTGACCACTTTTTAACAGATACTGCTGAACTGGCTGACTATGTACTCCCAACAACAACCGTATTTGAGGAAGAAGATATCTATTATTCGTCAATGTACCACCATTATGTGAATTATGGAGATCAGTTAGTTAAACCACCTGGAGAAGCAAAATCTGATTTGTGGATTTGGACTGAATTAGCAAATCGTTTAGGTTTTGGAGAAGAGTTTCAGTTTACTAGAACTGAGTATTTAGAGATAGGACTATCACATTTAAAACAGCATGGTATAACAGTTGAAAGGTTGAAAGAGGAAAAGAGACTGCCATTACCTGTGCGCTTTGTACCTTGGGAGACAAAGAAATTTTTGACTCCAAGTGGGAAATTTGAATTTACTTCATCCATTGCTGAGAAAAAGGGGTATGTAGGAAAACCACAATATTTGCCTCCAAAAGAGTCTAGCCTTACAAACTCATTGTTAGCAAAAAAGTATCCATATCAGCTCTTAACAATTCACCCGTTACGCTCTAATCATTCACAGCATTATATTCTGATAAAGACTCTACAAATTGTTAAAATTGAAATATCAGAGGATATTGCAAGTGAGAAGGATATGACAGATGGAGATTCTGTCAGAATTTTCAATGACAGAGGAAGTCTTTCAGGAATTGTAAGGGTCTTGAAAAGGGCCCATCCTAGAACAATAAATGTTGATGAAGGACAGTGGCATAAGTTTGGCGGTTCTGTAAACTTGCTAACACCTGATGATAATTCTGATAATGGATTAGGTAGTATTTTATATGATTGTTTAGTAAACATCGAGAAAATGAATGATAATTGATGCAAAGGAGAGCCGTTTATAGGTTCTCCTTTCTAGTAAGGTAAGAATGCATATAAGTTTGTACTTAGTTTTGGTGTCCAGCTCCAGCGCCTAGCCCCTCGAGGTCATAAGCCACAAGTGAATTGAAGACAAAGAACGTCTTCTATTCACTTGCGTCTTATGCTTGTCGGGGCTGAGCAAGGCGCTTGCGCTTTTCTTATATTGTTTCACTATAAATGAGAGACCTGCTTGTTTTTTATGTGTTTACTATCTATAATTGTTGAAGATTGGTTAGAATTCGGACAAATTTTTTTGTTTAATGATAGAGGAGTGGAAATATGGCATTAACTGCAGGAATTGTAGGTCTTCCAAACGTCGGAAAATCAACATTATTTAACGCAATTACACAAGCTGGTGCTGAGTCAGCAAACTATCCATTTTGTACAATTGATCCTAATGTCGGGATTGTAGAAGTACCTGATGAGCGTTTACAAAGGCTAACAGAACTTGTAAAACCTAAAAAAACCGTACCAACCGCATTTGAATTTACTGATATTGCTGGAATTGTTAAAGGTGCAAGTAAAGGAGAGGGATTAGGTAATAAGTTTCTTTCCCATATCCGTCAGGTAGATGCAATTTGTCATGTTGTGCGTTGTTTTGCAGATGATAATATTACTCATGTATCTGGTAAAGTTGACCCAATTTCGGATATCGAAACAATTAATCTAGAGTTGATATTAGCGGATTTGGAAACAGTTGATAAACGTATTGATCGTGTAGCTAAGTTAGCAAAGCAGAAAGAAAAAACAGCTGTCTTTGAACATGAAATCCTAGTAAAGCTTAAAGAAGCGTTTGAAAGTGAAAAGCCAGCTCGTTCTGTGGAATTAACAGAAGAGCAATTGAAATATGTGAAGCAACTTCATTTATTAACATTTAAACCTATTCTATATGTAGCAAATGTTAGTGAGGAGGAAGTTGCAGATCCTTCAGACAATGAATATGTAGGACTGGTTCGTGAATTTGCGGCAGCTGAAAATGCTGAAGTAATTGTTGTATGTGCAAAAATTGAATCAGAGATTGCTGAACTTGAAGGTGAAGAAAAGGAAATGTTTCTTGAAGAGCTTGGAATTGAAGAGTCTGGACTTGATCAGTTAATTAAAGCTTCTTACAATCTTCTTGGTCTGGCTACTTATTTTACAGCAGGTGAACAAGAGGTTCGTGCTTGGACATTTAAAAAAGGAATGAAAGCTCCTCAATGTGCTGCTATTATCCATACAGACTTTGAAAGAGGATTTATCCGTGCTGAAACAGTTTCATATGATGACCTATTAGCAGCAAAGACAATGGGTGCTGCACGTGAAGCAGGAAAAGTCCGTCTAGAAGGTAAAGAATACATTGTACAAGATGGAGATGTTATCCATTTCCGCTTTAATGTATAAGATTTCTTGCTAATACTATTTATTTAAAATTATTTATTCCATATTTAGTTTGTGACTAGCGCAAGCTCCTAATCAAGGCGCTTGCGCATTTCTTGGTGTCCAGCTCCAGCGCCTAGCTCCTCGAGTCATAAGCCACTCTTGAATTGAAGGTAAAGAACACCTTCTATTCAAGAGCGTCTTATGCTTGTCGGAGCTAATCAAGGCGCTTGCGCATTTCAGTATCATTTGCTATAATACCTAATTGTGAGTAATTTATTTTAATTGCTCCTTGCCCTATAATGGGCCGTTTAGACCAAAAGGAGGTGTAAGATGATGAAAAAGTACGAGGTTATGTACATCATCCGCCCAAATATTGAAGATGAAGCTAAGAAAGCTCTAGTTGAGCGTTTCAACAGCGTTTTATCTGATAATGGTGCGGAATTAAACGAATCAAAAGAGTGGGGCAAACGCCGTTTGGCTTACGAAATCAATGATTTCCGTGATGGCTACTACATGCTTCTTCAAGTTAACTCTGAAGCTGCTGCTATTCAAGAATTTGATCGTTTAGCGAAAATCAGCGAAGATATCATTCGCCATATCGTTATTAAAAAAGAAGATAAATAATTAATGTTTGAAAAGATATTCAAAAAAGGATGGTTCTGATGTTGAATCGAGTTGTACTAGTCGGAAGACTAACAAAAGATCCAGATTTGCGTTACACACCAAGCGGAGTAGCTGTTGCTACATTTACTTTAGCAGTAAACCGTACGTTTACAAACCAACAAGGTGAAAGAGAAGCTGACTTTCTAAACTGTGTGATTTGGCGAAAGCAAGCCGAAAATGTTGCAAACTTTCTTAAAAAAGGAAGCTTAGCAGGTGTTGACGGTCGTTTGCAATCACGTAGCTATGAGGATCAAAGCGGGAAACGTGTATATGTAACAGAGGTTGTTGCAGAAAGTGTCCAATTCCTTGAGCCTAGAGGTGCGAGCGGCGGAGGCAACAATAACTACAACAGCAACAATAACAATAATAATAACTTTGGTGGGTATTCAGAAAACTCTGGTAATCAAAACCCATTCGGTTCAGATCAAAATCAACGTAATCAAGGTCGTACAAGCTTTGATGACGATCCATTTGCAAACGATGGAAAGCCTATTGATATATCTGATGATGACTTACCGTTTTAATTATAAATATATGACCGTAATATAATCAGAAGGGAGGAACTAGAAAATGGCAGGTGGACGTAAAGGTGGACGTGCGAAACGTCGTAAGGTGTGTTTCTTCACATCTAACGGTATCACACACATCGATTATAAAGATGTTGATTTACTTAAAAAATTCGTATCTGAGCGTGGTAAAATCTTACCTCGTCGTGTAACAGGTACAAGTGCAAAATACCAACGTAAATTGACTGTAGCTATTAAGAGAGCTCGTCAAATGGCTTTATTACCATACGTTTCTGGTGAATAATAAATGAAAAAGCACAGATAAGGATTGTATCCTTTCTGTGCTTTTTTCATCTATTAAATGGGCAGACCTAGATTGCCTACCCTACTAATAATGCTTCCTTTAATTGGGTAAATAACCATTCTGAAAAAAGGTGTTAAGATGGTCGTTTAGAAGTTTGATTCCGTGATGAAGGTAGTCTAAAATATAATATGATCCCTTTAAAGAGGTGAAAATGTGAGTAAAGTTCGTGTAATAACAGAAGGTGCACTTATTTTAGCGATATTCTTAGTTTTAATGCTTTTTGCTCTATATGCACCAATCATAGGGACGATCTTACACTTAGTCCTCCCATTACCCTTTATGCTATTTACAATTAGACATGGTATTCCCCTATCGATCATGATGTTAATCGCGGGTTGTATTCTATCGATCCTCTTTGGGTCAGTAACAAATATCTTAATCGCTTTTATTTTTGGTTTGAGTGGCTTAACAATGGGTTATTTTTATAAAAGGAAAAGTCCGATAGGTGCATTAATAGGAGGAAGCTTAGCTTATACATTTAGTTTTGTTATAACTTATATAGGAGCAATACTATTCCTTAAGCTTGATTTTATAAAAATTTCTATCGGTTTACTTGAAGAATCAATAGAGCAATCAAAGTCAATCATTACTGCTCTTGACGCTAATACAAATGTAGAGCAACAATTTGAACAGCTGGAAAAGGGTTTGGATCTGATACATATATTAACACCAACTATGTTTGTAACCTTAGGTATCCTATTTTCTCTCTTTAGCCACCTTGTAGCAATACCAGTACTTAAGCGCTTGAAGGTTGAAGTATCTCCTTTAAAACCATTTAGGGATTGGCGCTTGCCAATAAGCTTAATCTGGTATTATTTAATCGTATCAGTGTTAATTATGATAAAACTTGATAAAGATAGCTTCTATTTTATGGCGTTGATAAACTTATATTATATTTTACAATTCTGTGTCCTAATTCAAGGCTACTCGTTCATATATTATTATTCATATAAGAAGGGCTTATCAAAGGCTATACCAGTAATCGCTGTAATTGCTTCATTGCTCTTACCAATATTTCTTTATCTTATTAGAATCTTAGGTATAATTGATTTATGCTTCCCTCTCCGTGACAAAATAACAAAAAAGTAAAATAGGATTCACTGCCTGAGAGGAGTTGATGAGAAACGAATGCCAAATTTAAATGAAAAGACATTAATCCGATATTCTATTTATTCATTAATTGGCTTAACAGTTATAGCTGTCCTGGTTCTATTTTTTTATAATTGGATAATCGGTATCCTGGTATCTATTTTCTTAAGTGTTTCACTTTACCTTCTAAGGAAAGCTGTTTTAGACTTTCAATTAGAAATGGAAGGTTATATTACAACGCTTTCATATCGATTGAAAAAGGTCGGCGAAGAAGCTTTAATGGAGATGCCGATTGGGATTATGTTATTTAATGATCAATATCATATAGAGTGGACGAATCCATTTTTAACTTCTTGCTTTGACGTAGATACATTAGTGGGTAGATCCCTATTTGATGTAGCTGATGCATTAGTCCCATTAATAAAACAAGAAGTTGATTCAGAAACGATTACCTTACATGATCGAAAATTTAAAGTCATTATTAAACGAAATGAACGTTTATTATATTTCTTTGATGTTACAGAACAAATAGAAATTGAGCGGCAGTATGAGAATGAGCGTACAGCCTTAGCATTTATCTTTTTAGATAATTATGATGAAGTGACACAAGGGATGGATGATCAGGCTAAGAGTGCAATAAATAGTGAAGTAACAGCCTTATTAAATAAGTGGGCTAAGGATTATGGTGTATTTTTAAAAAGAGTTTCCTCAGAACGTTTTTTAGGTGTGTTAAATGAAAATATTTTAACTAAGTTAGAAAAAACGAAATTCTCCATTTTAGATGAAGTTAGAGAGAAAACAACGATCCATAATGTATCATTAACATTAAGTATAGGGATTGGTACAGGTGTATCTTCGTTGCAGGAGCTAGCTGATTTAGCTCAATCTGGTCAAGATTTAGCCCTTGGACGTGGTGGAGACCAGGTTGCTATAAAACAAACAAGCGGTAAAGTAAAGTTCTTCGGTGGTAAAACCAACCCAATGGAAAAGCGCACGAGAGTACGTGCCCGTGTTATATCCCATGCATTAAAAGAAATTGTCTCTGAAAGTGATAAAGTGATGATAATGGGACATAAGTTTCCTGATATGGATGCCATTGGTTCTGCTATTGGAATCTTAAAGGTTGCACAAGTAAATGGAAAAGAGGGGTTTATCGTCTTAGACCCAGATGCACTTGATTCTGGTGTAGAACAATTACTGATTGAGCTAAAGCAGCATCCAGAGCTCTGGTCGAGATTTATCACACCAGAGCAAGCACTAGAGATTATGACAGATGAAACATTACTTATTGTCGTAGATACCCATAAGCCGTCAATGGTCATTGATGAAAGGTTACTATCTAGAAGTGAGCATGTTATTGTCATTGATCATCATAGACGGGGTGAGGAGTTTATAAAGGACCCAATCCTTGTTTATATGGAGCCTTACGCATCGTCTACAGCTGAATTAGTAACAGAGCTATTAGAGTACCAGCCAAAGCGTCTTAAAATGAACATGGTTGAAGCAACTGCTTTATTAGCAGGTATTATCGTTGATACAAAAAGTTTTACTCTTCGTACAGGTTCACGTACGTTTGATGCAGCCTCATACTTAAGAGCTAAGGGCGCTGATACAGTACTAGTTCAAAAGTTTATGAAAGAAGATATCGAGAACTATGTGAAGCGTGCTAGACTTATTCAAAACGCGTCAATCTACAAAGAAGGAATTGCGATTACAATTGCAGATGACAATGAATTTTTTGAACAGGTTATCATTGCTCAAACGGCTGATACGCTTTTAACAATGAATGGAGTTTCAGCTTCCTTTGTTATTGCAAGGCGGAATGAAGCTAGTATTAGCATTAGTGCCAGGTCATTAGGTGACATTAATGTTCAGCTCATTATGGAAGCACTTGATGGCGGAGGTCATTTAACAAATGCTGCGACACAGCTTCAGAATTACACGCTTAAAGAAACAGAAGAAAGACTGAAATCAGCACTAGAAGATTATCTTGAAGGAGGAACCAAATCATGAAGGTAATATTTTTAAAAGATGTAAAAGGAAAAGGGAAAAAAGGTGAAGTCAAAAATGTTGCGGATGGCTACGCGCAAAACTTCTTACTTAAACAAGGACTTGCAGTTGAAGCATCAAATGCTAATGTAAGCTCTTTAAATGCACAAAAGAAGAAACAAGAGAAAGAAGCAATTGAAGAATTAGAGCAAATGCAAGAACTTAAAAAGGTGTTAGAGGAACTAACTGTACAATTAAGTGCTAAATCAGGTGAAGGTGGGCGTCTATTTGGTTCAATTACTAGTAAGCAAATAGCAGATGAACTTAAAAAGAGCCATAGTATCAAGTTGGATAAGCGCAAAATCGACCTACCTGATGCAATTCGTGCCCTTGGATTTACAAATGTACCTGTTAAGTTGCACCCTGAAGTATCAGCAACAGTAAAGGTGCATGTAACTGAACAGTAAATGTTGGAAATATAAGTGGTTTTGTGGAAAGAGTGAAATTTATCTTGAAGCTTAGCCACATTTTTTTTATGCTTAGTACTTAAGAGTTTCTAATTATATGAGATTGAATCATTGATAGCTTCCTAGCAATTATTAAAATAAAAGGACGGTGGTCATCATAAACGAAGTAATTGGTGATCGTATTCCACCACAAAATATAGAAGCAGAACAGGCCGTATTAGGCGCAATATTTCTGCAACCATCTTCTTTAACATTAGCATCAGAACTTTTAATTCCTGAAGATTTTTATCGTGCATCACATCAAAAAATTTATAATGCAATGCTTGATTTATCCGATAAAGGTGAGCCAGTCGATTTAGTAACGGTAACCTCAGAATTAGCAGACGCGAATCTTTTAGAAGAAGTGGGCGGGGTTTCATATTTAAGTGATTTAGCAAATTCAGTACCTACTGCAGCTAATATTGAATATTACGGGAAATTAGTAGAAGAAAAGTCAATTTTACGTCGTCTTATCCGTACTGCTACTGGAATTGCCCAAGATGGGTATAGCCGGGAAGATGAAGTTGAAGTTCTTTTAAATGAGGCTGAAAAAACAATTATGGAGGTTGCACAGCGTAAGAATGCTGGTGCCTTTCAAAATATTAAAGATGTTCTTGTCCAAACATATGATAACATTGAATTGCTTCATGATCGTAAAGGGGATGTTACTGGTATCCCAACAGGTTTCATGGAGCTAGATAAAATGACAGCAGGCTTCCAACGAAATGATCTCATTATTGTAGCAGCACGTCCATCTGTTGGTAAAACAGCATTTGCATTAAATATTGCGCAAAACGTTGCGACAAAAACTGACGAAAACGTTGCAATCTTTAGTCTGGAGATGGGTGCAGATCAGCTTGTCATGAGGATGCTTTGTGCTGAAGGTAATATAGATGCCCAACGACTTAGAACAGGTTCATTAACCCCTGAGGATTGGGGTAAATTAACCATGGCAATGGGAAGCCTTTCAAATTCTGGAATATATATTGATGATACACCTGGTATACGTGTAAGTGAAATCCGTGCAAAATGTCGCCGTTTAAAACAAGAGGCTGGTTTAGGTATGGTATTGATCGATTACTTACAATTAATCCAAGGTAGTGGTCGTAGTGATAACCGCCAACAAGAGGTATCGGAAATTTCCAGAACTCTTAAGGAATTAGCTCGTGAGCTAAAGGTTCCTGTTATTGCTTTATCTCAGCTATCACGTGGAGTTGAACAACGTCAAGATAAACGTCCAATGATGTCAGATATCCGTGAATCTGGGAGTATTGAGCAGGATGCTGATATTGTGGCCTTCCTATACCGTGATGACTATTATGATAAAGAATCTGAGAATAAAAATATCATTGAAATTATCATTGCTAAACAGCGTAATGGTCCGGTTGGTACCGTGTCATTAGCCTTTGTAAAAGAATATAACAAATTCGTTAATCTAGAGCGGCGTTTTGATGACGAAGGTGTACCACAAGGTGCATAAGAGAAGATCGTATCCATGCGGTCTTCTTTTTTTATGTTCCTTTTAGAGTTAATCATTCTATATTGGGATATGATAAAAGTAATCGTAAATAAAGAGTAATGAAGGAATATATTGTTTTTTATTACAATAGACAAAGAGGAATATACGAACGAATACATCTCGTGGATTTATAAATGTTCGTATTTTCATTGACTTTCTTCATAGTGATTGATAAAATAAACATGTTTGATTAGTGCGAAATTAAGTGCGAAATTACGGAGGTGCACGGAATGTCTTCAGTAGTAGTTGTTGGAACTCAATGGGGAGATGAAGGGAAAGGAAAGATTACTGATTTCCTTTCTGAAAATGCAGAGGTTATTGCTCGTTATCAAGGTGGAAATAACGCAGGTCATACAATTAAATTTGGTGGAGAGACTTATAAACTTCACTTAATTCCATCTGGGATTTTTTATAAAGATAAAATCTGTGTGATTGGTAATGGTATGGTTGTAGATCCGAAAGCACTTGTTACAGAACTTGCTTATTTACATGAGCGTGGAATTACAACAGATAATTTACGTATTAGCAATCGTGCGCATGTCATTTTACCTTACCACCTTAAATTAGATGAGGTAGAGGAAGAACGAAAAGGCGCAAATAAAATTGGTACAACTAAAAAAGGAATCGGACCAGCCTACATGGATAAGGCAGCTCGCGTAGGGATCCGTATTTCTGATTTACTTGAGCGTGATGTTTTCGAAGAGAAGCTTGTTCGTGCTTTAGAAGAAAAGAACCGCATGTTAGAAAAGTTTTATGAAGTAGAAGGCTTCACTGTGGAAGAAATTTTAGATGAGTACTATGAATATGGCCAACAATTTAAAAAGTATGTTTTAGATACATCAGTTGTTCTAAATGATGCTTTGGATGAGGGGCGTCGTGTTCTTTTTGAAGGTGCTCAAGGTGTAATGCTTGATATTGATCAAGGTACATATCCTTTTGTTACATCTTCTAACCCTGTTGCTGGAGGAGTTACAATTGGTTCTGGAGTAGGTCCAACTAAGATAAACCATGTTGTTGGTGTATCTAAGGCATATACAACTCGTGTAGGTGACGGTCCTTTTCCTACTGAATTAAACAATGAAATTGGCAACCAAATTCGTGAAGTTGGACGTGAATATGGTACAACAACTGGACGTCCACGTCGTGTTGGATGGTTTGATAGTGTTGTTGTTCGTCATGCAAGAAGAGTAAGTGGATTAACAGACCTTTCACTAAACTCAATTGACGTGTTAACTGGCATTGAAACATTAAAAATTTGCGTAGCATATAAGCATAAAGGTGAGACAATTAACGAGTATCCTGCTAGTTTAAAAGTTCTTGCAGAATGTGAACCAGTATACGAAGAACTACCAGGCTGGACAGAAGATATTACAGGTGTTCGCAATCTAAGTGAACTACCTGCTAACGCTAGACATTATATCGAGCGTATTTCACAGCTTACTGGTATTCCATTATCGATCTTCTCTGTGGGACCGGACAGAACTCAAACGAATGTTATTCGCAGTGTATATAGTTAAATAAACATTAGTCATTGTATAGAGGGGAATCGAAGAATGTCGATTCCCTTTTAACATCAAAGAAAATATTACAAATTAAATAAAAAAATGTATTGTTTTATTTAGAAGTGATATGGTATGATAGATCACGTCCTGTTAGAAGATTTAATATCTTATTCATTGAATAATGAGTCACAGCAGTACAAGCACTAAAACAATGTAATATCTACTCATTTCTATAATGAGCCATTAGCTCAGTTGGTAGAGCATCTGACTTTTAATCAGAGGGTCGAAGGTTCGAGTCCTTCATGGCTCACCATTTTTACTACATGTTACTTTGGCCCGTTGGTCAAGCGGTTAAGACACCGCCCTTTCACGGCGGTAACACGGGTTCGAATCCCGTACGGGTCACTTTATATATAGTAGAATTACAATTAGGTCCGGTAGTTCAGTTGGTTAGAATGCCTGCCTGTCACGCAGGAGGTCGCGGGTTCGAGTCCCGTCCGGACCGCCATTATCTTAAGTTACTTTTCTTAAGTAAAAGGGTTTTGATAAACGAGAAGATCAAGGAAGCGATTGAACGATCACCGGAGCGTATGTAAATACGTGAGGATGTGAGTGAAAGAGCTGACGCAGAGATTCGAAGTTTAGCGGAAGCCGTAAACCCAGTATGGCTCGGTAGCTCAGTTGGTAGAGCAATGGACTGAAAATCCATGTGTCGGCGGTTCGATTCCGTCCCGAGCCACTCCAAAAGCATGATTCAATAGAATCATGCTTTTATTTTTTTAAAAGTTTATTAGGTAAAGAACAAGCTATTTTGTGGTAACTATAATATGCCCATTTCCTCCCTTCAAATCTACAGGAAATGACAGGAATAAGTAAAATATGTATGTAATAATACAATACTGTTACAATTTGTCGGATTTTAAGGCTGTTTACAAATAATATGTTACCTTTATAAGGTGGATAATGACGAGAATTTTGTCGATTTAAAACAAAATTCCTATGTAAGGGGCTTCCTGAGTTTCTTGTAGTAAAGATTTAGGGGGAAAAATCAGTGTTTAAGCGTTCTAATAGATTAGTAGGAAATCATCTCATAAAAAAATATTCATTTATAAATAAATTCACAATGGGGATTGCATTAGCAACTACCCTAACATTAGGAGTAGAATCTGCTTCTGCAGAAACATCCTTATCAACTGTTTATCATATCTACTTAGGTGAAGACTACATGGGCACTGTTGATAATGAAGTGTTGATCGATGATCTGTCTAAGAAAAAATTAGAAGAGCAAAAAGCCACATATGAGAATTTAAATTTAACAGTTGAAGATATAGAAATTATTCCTGAACAAATGTTTCGCCCAGTCTTTAATAATAATGAGACATTATTAAACTTAGATAAAGAGCTTGATGTTGTTGTTGAATCTACTGAATTAATGATTAACGATCAGTCTGTTGCTAATTTTAATAGTAAAGCAGATGCTGAATCTGTATTAACTGAGTATAAGCTGCAATATGTAACTAAAGATGTACTTAATGATATTGAGGCGAGACAAGCTACTAATCTTCCTTTAGACTCATTAAAAGAAGGGCAGTCACGTATATTAGACGTAACATTTTCTGAGAAAGTTTCACTTGAAACGAAAAAAGTTTCTCCAGACAAAGTATTAACTGTTGATCAAGGCGTTATTCTTTTAAAAAAAGGTACACTTGAGGAGAAGAAATACATGATTCAGGAGAATGATGTATTAGGTAGTATTGCATCTAAACATGATTTAACGTTAGAGCAACTATTAGACTTAAATACTGGACTTAAAAAAGATACAGTAATTAAACCTGGTGAAGAGGTGACCGTAACGGTTTTAAAGCCTTTCGTTAAAGTGAGTGAAAAGCAAGAGATGCTAAAGAAAGAAAGCATTTCCTTTGAAACAGAGGTTAAAGAAGATTCCTCACTGCCAAAGGGCGAACAAAAGATAACCCAAAAAGGTGTAGATGGTGAAAGACTGGTAAACTATGTTATTTTCAAAGAAAATAGCTCAGAGGTAAAACGAGAAACTGCTAGTGAAGAAATCTTAAAAGAACCTGTTAAAGAAATTATTTTAAAGGGTACAAAGATTATTCCTTCTAGAGGTACTGGTAGTCTAGCATGGCCAGCAGTTGGTGGCTATATATCCAGTGGCTTAGGCCAACGCTGGGGAAAGCTTCATAAAGGAATAGATATAGCTAGACCAAGTGATCGTACAATTAAAGCAGCAGATAATGGTACAGTTGAATCTGCAGGCTTTAATGGTGGTTATGGAAACAAAGTGGTTATTAACCATAATAACGGTTTAAAAACGATTTACGCACACTTAGATTCAATTTCTGTCTCAGTTGGACAAGTTGTATCTCAAGGGCAAAAAATTGGCGTAATGGGTACAACCGGTCATTCAACCGGTGTGCATCTTCACTTTGAAGTTTATGATAATGGTAATTTAAAAAATCCAATGGATTACTTAAAAAAATGATACAAAGGGTCTGACAATTTTAGTCAGTCCCTTTTTTGATTAAAGTAAGTATTACTTACCTACTACCCATAAAAAAGTTTTATAAACACGAAGTTATCTATAACGTACTTTTAACTCCTATTTTTATCAACCTTGTTGTTTAACTGAGACTTATCCTAAATAAAATACATTAATGTTTTTCTATTATTTTTCACATGGTTCACAGGTTCGTCTTTAAAAAAGATGATTCTCTTCTGTGAAAATGTTACATTTAAATTATGTAGATTACACGTAACTTAAAGGGGCGAGAGCATTGGAAAAAAAGATTTTAGTCGTTGACGATGAAAAACCAATTGCTGATATTTTGCAATTTAACTTAAAAAAAGAAGGATATACCGTATATTGTGCCTATGATGGCAACCAAGCGCTAGAAATGGTTGAGGAAATAAATCCAGATCTTTTACTATTAGATATTATGCTTCCTAATCGAGATGGTATGGAGGTTTGTAGAGAGGTTAGAAAGAAGCATGACATGCCAATTATCATGTTAACTGCTAAGGATTCTGAAATAGATAAGGTTCTTGGTCTTGAGCTAGGTGCAGATGATTATGTAACAAAACCATTTAGTACGCGGGAGTTACTAGCGCGTGTCAAAGCTAATTTACGCCGCCAGCAGACAATTGAGAACACTGAACCTAAAGGGGCAACAAATGAAATAAGTATTGGATCTCTTGTCATCCACCCTGATGCATATGTTGTGTCAAAGCGAGGAGAAACTATTGAATTAACCCATCGAGAATTTGAACTCCTACATTATTTAGCACAACATACTGGTCAGGTTATGACTCGGGAACATTTACTACAAACAGTTTGGGGCTATGATTATTTCGGTGACGTCAGAACAGTAGATGTTACAGTAAGACGTTTAAGAGAAAAAATAGAAGATAATCCAAGTCATCCAACATGGATTGTAACAAGACGTGGAGTGGGCTATTATTTACGAAACTCCGAACAGGAGTAATGAAATGAAGAAGGTAGGTTTTTTTCGCTCGATTCATTTCAAATTTGTCATGGTATATGTTCTTCTTATTATGCTGGCAATGCAAATTATCGGCATTTACTTTGTAAAAGAACTAGAAACGTCATTAAAGGAAAATTTTAATGCATCATTAACAAAACGTGTAAGTTTACTTGTTTATAATATTGAACAGGAAATGTCTCGAGATCCAAAGGAATACGAGGATGGAAGGACACCAGCTGATGAAATCACAACAATTATTAGGGATTTCGAGACAGATGAAATCCTCGAGGTTCGTGTCATTGATAAAAATAAAAATGTTATTGCTACCTCAAGTACAAACCAAGATATTGTAGGAAAAAAAACAACAGAGGCTATGGTACTTCGTACATTAGTTGGGATTGAGGATAGTAATAGCAGTTTCCATTTTGATCAAGAAACACGTCAACGTGTTGTTGTCATGACTTTTCCTATTAAAGAAAATAACTTTAGTGATAAAACAGTTGGTGCCGTTTATATGGTTGCTTCAATGGAAGAAGTATTTGCCCAAATGCGAATTATTAATAAGATATTTGCAACGGGTACAGGTTTATCCTTATGTATAACGGCTGCATTAGGAATTTTTCTTGCCAGAACAATTACAAGACCAATGACAGATATGCGAAAACAGGCAATCGAATTGGCAAATGGTAACTATTCTCGTAAAGTTAAAGTGTATGGAGAAGATGAAATCGGTCAATTAGCGGCTACTTTTAATTACTTAACTGAAAAACTGGAAGAAGCTCAAGCTATGACTGAGGGAGAAAGGAAAAAACTCGCTTCTGTTATTGCTCATATGACAGACGGTGTTATTGCAACAGATCGCAATGGACAAGTAATTCTTATAAACAATCCTGCATTAGAAATGTTAAATGTTTCACGTGGAACGTTAAAAAATGTCAACATTACTGACCTATTAAGGATTGAAGACAATTATTCTTTTGAAAGTCTTATCGATGAGCAAGAGTCATTAATTCTAGATTCAAGTACAAAGGAAAGACCGTTTATAGTACGGGTAAGTTTTTCTGTGATCCAAAAAGAGTCAGGAAGAGTAGATGGGCTTATTGCTGTATTATATGATATTACGGAGCAGGAAAAGATTGAACAGGAAAGAAGAGAATTTGTTGCTAATGTGTCCCATGAGCTACGAACACCATTAACAACGATGAGAAGTTACCTTGAGGCATTAGCTGACGGGGCATGGATGGACAAAGAAATTGCACCTCAGTTTCTAAATGTTACGCAAACAGAGACAGAGCGAATGATTAGACTAGTAAATGATCTGCTACAATTATCAAAACTTGATCGCACAGATTATCGTTTAAATAAGGATTGGATTAATTTTACGGATTTCTTTAATAAAATTATCGATCGTTTTGAAATGACGAAATCAGGGCATGTATCGTTTGTTAGAAATATTCCAAATGATGCACTTTATGTCGATATAGATACCGATAAAATTACCCAAGTTTTAGATAATATTATTTCCAACGCACTGAAGTACTCACCTGAGGGCGGGAAAGTTACCTTTACTATTGATATATTACCATCTGAACTTCAAATACGTGTGAAGGATGAGGGTGTAGGAATACCCCAGGAAAGCGTAAATAAAATCTTCGATCGATTTTACCGTGTTGATAAAGCCAGAACTCGTAAGCTAGGTGGAACGGGATTGGGCTTAGCGATTGCAAAAGAAATGGTATTTGCACATGGTGGCGATATTTGGGCGTTAAGTAAAGAAGGACAAGGTACAACGGTATACTTTACATTACCTTATGACCCGGAACAAGAGGATGAGTGGGAATGAATAAAGAATCGATAAAAAGTGCCGCACTAATTGCATTAATAGTCATCAGTTTATTTTTCACTTGGAACATATGGAGTCTCCAACCATCTTACGATAACTTTCAAAATAATGGATTTTATGAGAGTGTACCGATTAGTGAAGTAACAATGGACTTTTATGAAGTAATCAAACCACAACAATTATTTTTTCACGCAGCAGAAAACCATTACAGTAGTATTAATGATACGAGTAGTATGTTAAGTCTTTGGAATGAAATGCAAGACTGGGAATATAGCAACGAAAGAAACCAGTCTACAACCTATACAAAGGAAAAACTCCAAAGTCTAATCCATGGAAATGGAGAAGCTAAGCTAGAACTTAGATTCTATGATGAAATCCCAATGGCAACCTTTCAATCAATGGTAGATTGGGAAAAGGATATAAACCAGACCATTGAATTTGATCGTATTTTATTAAACGTTGAGAACGATAGCGAAGTGCAAAAGGTTTATTTCGTTTCTTATGATAAAATGAAAGTTGTTGAAACAACAGTTAATCAATCTAAAGCAAGTCACTTTGTTGGAGAGCTATATAATAAAAGAGAAGAGTTTCAGCCATATTTTTCTTATGAAACAGGACAAGGTAACGAAATTATGCTTCCGGAAAATCAAGTGGAATTAGAAAGCTATCAATATTTCACCGAAGAAATAGAAGGGGAAAAATTTAAAGAGGCTTTGTTTGTTAATCCGCAAATTGTTAAACAAGATGTTAGTATTTCTAAAAATAGATATACCGATGGAACTAGGGAGCTTAATATTTATCCAACTACACACATGGTTAAATATGTGAATCCAACTTTAAAGGATACAAATCCTGTTGAAGCGAATTTTCTTATTGAGCAAAGTATTAAATTTTTAAATGATCATGGTGGGTGGACAGATAATTATGTATTATTTGACATACAGGAAAGTGATCAGGAAGTAAAATTTATTATGTCTATTCATTCAATACCAGTCATTAGATCAATGGAAAATCAGTATGGCCCTACAATGATTTCACAAAGATGGGGTCAAAATGAAATTGCGATCTATGAGCGCCCTTTGTATGAGCTAATTATGTCACCTCTTTCAAGTAATTCTTTAACTTTAATGTCGGGAAGAAAAGTAGAAGAAATTATAAATAAGAATCAACAGTTAGATAAGACACAAATTAATAACATTTTTATAGCGTATGAGCTTGGAGGATCAGATAGTCAGCAAACTGTAAAGGTAGCCCCTGTCTGGTGTATAGAAATGATGAATGGAACTCTAATAAAAATGACTGAGGTCGTAGAACAGCCTGGGGGGGATGAAAATGGATTGGAGTAAAACTAAAACCATTTTTATTCTTGCATTCCTTATATTAGATATCTTTTTGGCGATTGAGTTCTATGAATTACGTGGTAAAAGAGATTATGCGGTTATTCAAAAGACATCAATAGAGGATCAGTTAGCTGCAGAAGATATAGTATATAATAAGTTGCCAGAAGATGTAGATAAAGGTTTTTATATTACAGGTAAAAGTAAGGACTTTACTCTAGAAGAGGTCAGTAAACTAAAAAATCAAACATTAATTTTAACAAATAGTAATTTAAGTGGAGAGTCCTTTAGAACATTAAATATGGAGCTTAAGGATCCTTTTTCTTTGCCTGAAGTAAATCTAAAGAGCAAAGTAAATCAGTTCTTAAAAGAAAACATTCTCTCTGGAGAGCTTTATCACTACTGGTATAGGGATGAAATATCTAATACAATTATCTGTATTCAACAGTACAAAGATAAAAATATTTTTCAAAACAAAGATGATGATCACATTGCAATGGTGATCCTTTATGTAAATGAGGAAGATGAGATATTCGCATACGAACAGTCCATGCTTGTAGATATAAAAGAGATTGAAGAAAAGGAAGCTGCTGTTCCTGCTATAAAGGCAATTGAAGCTTTATATAACAAAAACTATTTAAAGTCTAAGAGTAAAATCATACAGATCCAATATGGATATTACACACATATTCCACTTACAAATCAACAAATATTAGCACCAACTTGGCATATTATTGTTGAAACGGATGAAGAAAAGAGAGAAGAGTATTACGTTAATGCCTTAGAGGGAGAAGTTTTACAATCAGCAGAATAGGGAATAAAGGAGTGAATATTTATGAGCTTGCAGTTTAGTGTCCTTGCAAGCGGAAGTACGGGGAATGCAATCTATGTTGAGACTGAAAATCAATCATTTTTAGTGGATGCAGGATTAAGTGGTAAGCAAATGCAAAACTTATTTGAGCAAATAGGACGAGACATCAAAAAGCTATCAGGTATTTTAGTGACACATGAGCATAGTGATCATATAAAGGGTCTGGGCGTACTTGCTAGAAAACATAAGTTGCCAATATATGCAAATGAGAAAACATGGCAAGCTATGGATGGTTTAATTGGAGAAATTTCAACAGAGCAAAAATTTGTGTTTCAAACAGGAACAGTTAAAACATTTGGTTCACTGGATATTGAGTCCTTTGGTGTATCACATGATGCAGCTGAACCAATGTTTTTTGCTTTTAATCATCAAGGGAAAAAGCTAGCTTTAATTACCGATACTGGTTATGTAAGTGACAAAATGAAGGGAACAATCCGAAATGCGGATGCTTTTGTTTTTGAAAGCAATCATGACGTTTCTATGCTCCAAATGGGCCATTATCCTTGGAGCATAAAACGACGGATTTTAAGCGACGTTGGTCACGTATCGAATGAGGATGCTGCAATAGCGATGATGGATGTAATCGGAGATGCAACCAAACGAATTTATTTAGCTCATTTAAGTAAAGATAACAATATGAAAGATTTAGCTCGAATGTCTGTTCAGCAAACGTTGGCAAGTAAAGGCTTTATCACAGGAGAGCAATTTGATTTATATGACACAGATCCAACTACCCCGACACCGCTTGTAGCAATATAAGAATGATTGTGAAGATAATGATTAATAGTAAATTACAATAGTAATAAAGAGTTTGGAAAGATGGACACCTTTTCAGTGTGCCTCTGTCTAATTTTTGAGCAATAAAATAAAATCATCTTGGTTAATTTTAATTAGACAAGAGAATAATGTTGATTAGGTATACACACTATTCATGCAGCAGTATGGAAAGGGATGGTGATAGTTGTGGGCTATTATGATCAAGATTATGAAAACTATAATTCTAAAAGACAAAAGGGAAATCGCGGCGGATGGTTTTTAGCAGG
The DNA here is from genome assembly GCF_014217835.1 of Metabacillus sp. KUDC1714. Classification (NCBI taxonomy): domain Bacteria; kingdom Bacillati; phylum Bacillota; class Bacilli; order Caryophanales; family Bacillaceae; genus Metabacillus; species Metabacillus elymi. Next base: position 1,923,489 of record NZ_CP055263.1, on the reverse strand, counting down.
ATTGGTAGGAGCCATTTTAGGTGGATTACTAATGTTATTTGCTTTACCTGCTTTATCAAATTTCAATTTTTTACCTTATGATATGGATCTTAGCGGAGAAGTGGATCAACAAGAAGATGGTATAGCTTCAACTGGCGAGGTTAAAAATGTATCTGTTGAGGTAAACACGGCTATTACAGGTATAGTTGATGAGGTCTCAGATGCAGTTGTTGGAGTTGTAAATCTTCAAGAGGCAGGCTTTTGGAATGAAACAGGTGAAGCAGGAACAGGATCAGGCGTCATTTACAAAAAAGACGGCAAAAATGCTTTTGTTGTAACAAACCACCATGTTATTGCAGGTGCGTCACAAGTTGAGATTAGTTTAAGTGATGGTACAAGGGTTCCCGCTGAGATCCTAGGAAGCGATGAATTAACTGATTTAGCTGTATTACGTGTAGATAGTGAAAAGATCAAACAAGTTGCTCAATTTGGAGACTCGGATAAGGTAAAACCAGGTGAACCAGTCATTGCGATAGGAAATCCATTAGGTTTACAATTTTCTGGATCTGTTACACAAGGGATTATCTCTGGTACAGAAAGAGCCATTCCAATCGATTCAAATGGTGATGGTCAAGTGGATTGGAATGCAGAGGTTATCCAAACAGATGCGGCAATAAACCCAGGTAATAGCGGTGGTGCACTTATTAATATCGATGGGAAAGTGATCGGGATTAACTCAATGAAAATTGCTCAATCAGCAGTAGAAGGAATTGGCCTAGCAATTCCAGCAAATCTTGCAATTCCAATTATTGATGACCTTGAAACATATAGCGAAGTAAGACGCCCATATATGGGAATTGCCATGAGATCATTAAATGAAGTTTCGAGTTATCATTGGGAGCAAACATTAAAGCTACCTAAAGATATTGAATCAGGAATCGTTGTTATGAGTGTTGAACCAATTTCACCAGCAGCTCAAGCTGGTCTACAGGAGCTTGATGTGATAACTGAATTCGCCGGTCAAGAAGTGAAAGACATTATTGAGCTAAGAAAAATCCTATATAAGCAAGAGGTAGGAAACACGGTTGAATTCACGTATTATCGAGGCGGAGAAAAGCAAACTGGAAAGATGAAATTAGGGGAACAAGATGTACTAGGGAGCTGATCAATAGCTCTCTTTTTTTAAGTTGTGGATAAATACTCCAAGAGAATAGAATTTAGTTTGTGGATAAAATATAAACATGGTAAAACTATAACAGAACATCCACATGTGGATAAGGAGGAAGTTACATGTATTGTTGTGAAGATCATATTGAATTAGCGATTGATATGTATGTAGATGAAAAGGAATTAGCTCCAGAAATCGAAAAAATAGATAATAATAGCAAGTTATCCACAAGTTGTGAAATGTGTACAAACCCAGCTATATATATAGTGGGGAACTAATATTCGGTTGTTAATTGTGGATAACTAGATCGTGATTGTGGATAACCATATTAGAAAGAACTAGAGCTTGAAATGGGGAACATATGTGAATATTTCAATTGTGACAATTGGCAAGCTGAAAGAAAAGTATTTAAAGCAAGGGATTGATGAATACTTAAAACGTCTTTCAGCTTATGCAAAGATAGAAGTAATAGAACTACCTGATGAAAAGGCTCCTGAAAACCTAAGTGAAACGGAAATGGAGCAAGTAAAGGAAAAAGAGGGAGAGAGGATACTAAGCAAAATAAGTGATGACACACATGTCATTGCTTTAGCAATAGAAGGAAAAATGAAATCCTCAGAACAGCTCGCAAAGGATCTAGATCAGCTAGCTACATATGGAAAAAGTAAAATTGCCTTTGTCATTGGTGGCTCACTCGGTTTAAGCCATACTGTTATGAAACGGGCCAATGACAAACTATCATTTTCAAAGATGACGTTTCCACATCAACTAATGAGGTTGATTTTGGTGGAACAGGTTTATCGGGCCTTTAGGATTAATCGGGGGGAACCGTATCATAAGTAAATGAGGTCATTAATAGATGCTTTAAACTTTTTTACATGATTAGAAATAGCTCATTCAAAAAGGATTTGCTTCAGATGGGGAAATCCTTTTTGAATGGTTTCTAGTACTATAGCCTTGAACAAAGAGGGGAGACATGAATATACAACGAATTTTATATACATAGTATGTAGGTTTAATTATTTTTTATAGCGGGCTTTTCTATGAAAATATTACGTTTAGGTCATGCGATGTATGTATTTACAACTAAAAAGGGAAATCGGTATTTAGTCGACCCATTTTTTGATATGAACCCAGGTTGTCCAAGTGAGTATCAAACAGAAGAATTTTTGTCCAAGATTAATGGAGTGTTATTAACACATGGACACTTTGATCATACAAGCGGACTTGAAAAATTAAGAAAAGCTAACTCGAGTTGTTTAGTATTAGCACAATATGAATTAGCACTGATTTTAGGTCAAAAGGGTTTTGAAAATGTTTATCCTATAAATTTTGGTGGATCTTTAAATTTCGGTGACATAAAAGCTACTATGGTACCTGCTCGTCACTCATCTAGCTATGGTGAATTAGAAGGAAGCCCCATTTATGCCGGAGAATCAGCAGGGTATATATTAGATTTTGAGGATGATCATACGTTGTATCATTCTGGCGATACAATGATTATGACGGATATGAAACTAATTCAAGATTTATATCAACCATCTATTGCGATTCTTTCTTCTTCAGGTCAATTTACAATGGGCCCAAAAGAAGCAGCTTATGCAGTGGAACACTTATTAGATGTTAAATTTGTAATCCCAAGTCATACATTTCCTAGTGAAAACACAGCAGTATCACTAGAATCTTTAAATGGATTATTACAGGCATTTCCAGTTGTGGGAAATATGATTGGAAAAGATCATGAACTCAAAGATTATTTATCAAACCAACAAAAAACTGAGGTTGTCATTATTGGGTATGGGGAAGAAGTGACATTCTAGTAAAATATGATATTTAATGTTCCTTTTTTACTGCAGGTTTAAAACGATACAGTGACCTTATCACAAGTATAGAGAACATAGACTTTAGAAGTGAAGCAGAATATAGCTTCACTTTTTTTGTTTTTAAAACAGACCATATGAGCAAGAATGAGGACGAAATGGAGATCAATTACTTGTTAAAATGAGTCCAATAAACATTAGGAGGAAATAAAGTGAACAAGATTCAGGAATTCAATGAGATGCACTTTTCAAAGGATATATTATTTCTAGGCAACACCTGGGATTTACTTTCAGCCTTAATGCTTCAAAAAGCAGGATTCAAAGCAATTGGTACGACAAGTTGGGGTATCGCTAACTCACTAGGATTTGCAGATGGAGAAATGATTGATTTTGATAGACATTTGGGAATCATTAAAACCATAGCAGATAATGTGAAAATTCCAGTTTCTGCTGATATTGAAGCAAGGTAGGGGGAAGATATGCAAACAATTGTTGATAATGTGTTAAAGACGGCAGATGCTGGGGTAGCTGGCATCAATATTGAGGATTCACTCAAAAAACCAAAAGGGTTAAAAGAGATATCTAAGCATTGTGACCTTTTAAGTAATATAAGAGCAGCGTTAGAAAATAATGGTTATAGAAATTTTTATATTAACGCAAGAACTGATACTTACTTTCAAAGGCAAAATCCTCTTTTGGAAACAATTGAACGAGCAAAGGCGTACGTTGAAAGTGGTGCTAGTGGGATTTTTATTCCTGGATTAATAGAAGAGGATGAGATTAACAAAATCACAATGAATATTAGTGCTCCACTGAATGTATTATCTTTACCTGGACTAACAAATTGTAATAAGCTTAAAGAATTAGGTGTGAGACGATTTAGTTTTGGAAATGCCCTATCTGATAAAGTGATTGCTTATTTAGAAAAAGTGCTGGTGAATTACTAGAGTTTATGGATACTTCCCATTTGTATGAGAACTAGTACAAGTGCAGAAAGGATAGTGGAATGACATGGTGATTAATATCAATCTTTCATTTGAAGAGATGTGGGACAAAATCATCGCTTGTGATCGTAAATACGATGGTCTATTTTTTACGGCAGTAAAAACAACTAAAATATATTGCCGTCCTTCATGCAGATCAAGGAAGCCAAAAAAAGTAAATGTAGAATTCTACCATGATATCAATGGAGTTGAAGAAGCTGGTTTTCGTCCTTGCAAAAGATGTCAGCCAGAAGTTGAACAATCCCCGCATATTGAGATTGTCAGAAGGATCATTACCTTCCTAGTCAACCATTATAAACAAAATTTGATGCTAAAAGACATAGCGGATCAAGTAGGCTTAAGTCCCTTTTATTTGGAACGCTTATTTAAACAAGAAACCTCTGAGACTCCGCGTACTTATTTAGAAAAAATACGCATCGATAAAGCAGCCCATCTTCTTAAATGCACAGCTATGACAAACTTAGAGATTTGTTATGAGGTAGGATTCCAGAGTCCTTCCAACTTTTATAAAGTGTTTCGAAGCTTAAAAAACTGTTCACCTAGTGAATATCGAAAGGAATTCCTAAATGAATTGGATTGATCATGAATCTTATTTGGAGATTTATCCTCCTGAGGAATTTAATTTTGAAGAGTGTTTAATTTTATTAGGAAGGTCTAATCAGGAAGTGCTTCATCAAATTAAAGAGGGAGCTGTATATAAACTAATAAAAATTAAAGACTCTTTGATTTTATGTAAAATAGAATATATCAATAATTGCATAAATGTTGAATTTCCAATCAGGACTCCATCTATTCTCCATCGTAAAAAAGTGGGAGAGTATATTTGGGAATGGTTTGATTTGGCTCATGATTTAGAAATATTTTATCAAATGGCTAGTAAGGATAAAATTTTAAAGAAACTTGCGCATAAATATTTTGGCTTAAGGATTATGTGCATTCCAGATTTATTTGAAGCGCTAGTATGGGCAATAATGGGACAGCAAATTAATTTACCATTTGCTTACACATTAAAGCAACGGTTTGTTGAACAATTTGGCGAATTTATAATTTTCGAAGGACAAAGGTTTTGGTTATTCCCATCATTTGAAAAAATTGCATCCTTAGATATAGATGATTTAAGGAAACTTCAATTTACTACTAGGAAGGCTGAATATATCATTGGCATTGCTAAAGAAATGAAAAGTGGCAAATTAACAAAAAAATTATTGCTTCAGAAACAAGATTATCATCAAATACAAAAATCATTAATCTTGATAAGAGGTATCGGAGCATGGACGGCAGATTATGTGATGATGAAATGCTTACACCAAACCTCCTCCTTTCCAATTGCGGATGTAGGTCTTCATAATGCCTTAAAGAATCTATTAAGTCTTAAGGAGAAACCGACTATAGAAGAAATAGAGGAATATGCAGCAAATTGGGAAGGTTGGCAGGCGTATGCTACCTTTTATCTATGGAGGTCCTTATATGACAAAAATATATAAATTAGACTATGAATCACCGATTGGCGTGATAGAAATAATCAGTACTCATGAAGCCATCAGTTCTATACTGTTTTCTGAAGGGAATAAAAAAGAGAATTTATTACAAGCTGAAACACTTCCAGTTTTAACAGAATGCTACAACCAACTTGACGAATACTTTAAGGGCCATCGCCAAGAATTTACATTCCCATATCAATTTGAAGGGACTGACTTTCAAAAAACAGTATGGAATGCTTTAACAAAAATACCTTACGCTAAAACGGGATCTTATAAGGATATAGCTGTTTCCATTGAAAATAAAAAGGCGATAAGAGCAGTAGGGAGTGCAAATGGGAAAAACAGGTTAAGCATTGTGATCCCTTGTCACAGAATAATCGGTTCAAATGGGAAATTAACCGGTTATGCAGGAGGTCTATGGAGGAAGGAATGGCTGCTTCAACATGAGAAAGCTCATAACATTTAAGAGCTTTAAAGTACTTCATTTAGAATCGTTAGGATGAACCGTACCATAAGTATAAGTAAATGCGGTTTGGGGAGTGACATGGAAATTGGCTTTATTAATGAAAGTAAATAGGTTTTTAACATAACTTATCTAGAATTTATGAAATCTGTTTCATAATATAGCAAAGAATAAATGATCAAAAATTCAATGTGAAAACAAGGTAGGCGGAGTGGAGATATCGATACAAAGATCCAACCGACACCTTCCATTGATTCAAGGTTAGATATATGCGTTGTGTAGCAAGTTGGGTCGTCCTTTTTTACGAAAGATCGTTTGAATCTTCATTAGTTACCCTCTGTTTAATCCCAATTTAAAATGAAATGATTTAATGATCTATTCTTCAATTATATTTTTTTACTTTGCCAGCTGTGATTATTATAAATATTCGAAATTCTCTAACTATACAGAAGTGTATTGACAATTTTTTCATAGGTTGATAAGGTTAAAAAAATTATTTCTTATCCAGAGAGGTGGAGGGACTGGCCCTATGAAACCTCAGCAACAGGTCTACTAAGACACTGTGCTAACTCCAGCGGGTGATGAATCCTTGATAGATAAGAGCCTAAGTTTTTATTTGTCAGTAAAGCACTCTATTTTCAGAGTGCTTTTTTGATTTTTTCTGGATGTAAGATAAAGGAGAGTATGAATGGAGAACGAAAGTAAACAAGAATTTCAAAGAAAAATGCAAGCACGACATTTAGTAATGCTATCGCTTGGTGGAGTGATTGGAACTGGATTATTCTTAAGTTCTGGTTATACGATTCAACAGGCTGGTCCAATCGGCACAATTCTCTCATATTTAATTGGAGCATTAGTGGTTTATCTAGTCATGCTTTGTTTAGGTGAACTTTCAGTACATATGCCTGAGACAGGTGCGTTTCATAGCTATGCAACCAAATACATTGGTCCAGGGACAGGGTATACAGTAGCTTGGTTATATTGGCTAACCTGGACTGTTGCATTAGGTTCGGAATTTACGGCTGCAGGATTGCTAATGCAGCGATGGTTTCCATCAATCAATGTTTGGATATGGAGTGTTCTATTCGCAATTGTGATCTTTGTATTGAATGCTCTGACTGTTAAGCTTTTCGCTGAATCCGAATTCTGGTTTGCATCTATAAAGGTAATAGCAATTGTGATCTTTATTATTTTAGGAGTAGCAGCAATGGTAGGTTTTATTCCAATGACTAATTCGCAACCAGCACCATTCTTTACCAATTTTGTGAGTGCAGGTTTATTTCCTAATGGTGCTTTTGTAATTATAATGACGATGCTTGCAGTGAATTTTGCATTCTCGGGAACTGAATTAATAGGAATTGCAGCAGGAGAAACTTCAGATCCAGAAAAAACGATTCCAAAGGCAATTCGTACAACATTATGGAGATTGGTGATCTTTTTTGTAGGAACTATCGTTGTATTATCTGCGTTATTGCCTATCTCGGATGCAGGAGTATTAGAGAGCCCCTTTGTTGCAGTTCTTGAACGAATTGGTGTGCCATATGCAGCGGATATTATGAACTTTGTTATTTTAACAGCTATTTTATCTGCTGCAAACTCAGGTCTATATGCATCTTCTAGAATGCTTTGGTCACTTGCAGATAAGAAGACTATATCACCAATTTTTGCAAAATTGACAAAACGAGGTGTGCCTATATATGCAATCATTTTCAGCATGTTAGGCGGTGGTTTAGCTTTGTTATCAAGTATTATTGCACCAGATACTGTATACATAGTGCTTGTATCCATTTCGGGGCTAGCCGTGGTTGCAGTTTGGATGAGTATTAGTGCTTCACAGTTTCTATTTCGCAAACAATTTATAAAAGAAGGAAATTCAGAAAAGGACTTGGTCTATCGTGCACCATTATATCCTCTAGTACCAATCGTTTCGTTTATACTTTGCCTTGCTTCATGTATTGGAATTGCATTTGATCCTACACAACGCATTGCGCTGTATTGTTGCATTCCATTTATTTTGTTTTGCTATGGAAGTTATTATATAACACAAATTTTAAAGAAAAGGAGAGTAGAATATGTCGAACAAAATCAACCCAATTAACGCTATTTTACGCGATCATTCAATCATGATTCTGGACGGTGCTCTAGCTACAGAGCTTGAGCAGCATGGGTGTGAATTGGACGATCCCCTTTGGTCTGCACGTGTTTTACTTGAAAATCCAGAATTGATTTATCAGGTTCATTCAGACTATTTTCGTGCTGGAGCAGACTGTGCGATAACTGCAAGCTACCAAGCTACTATCGATGGTTTTTCCATGCGTGGTATCCAAGAAAAAGAAGCTTTGGAGTTAATTAAGAAAACGGTATTACTTGCAAGAAGAGCAAGAGATGATTTTTGGAAGGAAGAGATGCAAACGATTAGACCAAAGCCATTGGTTGCTGCATCCATTGGTCCTTATGGGGCTTACCTTGCAGATGGTTCAGAGTATGTAGGAAATTATGGTGTTACAGATGAAACATTAGCAGAATTTCATCGTTCAAGAATGTCAGCGTTGATTGATGCAGGTGCTGATCTATTAGCATTTGAAACGATTCCTTCCCTGCAAGAAGCAAAAGTATTAGATTCATTATTAAAGGAATTTCCAGAAACATATGCTTGGCTAACTTTTTCTTTGAAAAATGAGAAAGCGATAAGTGACGGTACATTGCTCGAGGAGTGTTCGAGAGTGTTTGAGGACAGTAAGCAAATTGTTGCAATTGGTATCAATTGTGTACCAGTATCATTTGTCACAGAATCCATCAACGTGTTAAGTGCTAATACCAAAAAACCGATTATTGTTTATCCGAACTCTGGTGAAACCTATAATCCAGAAACTAAAACATGGCATGGTCAAGAATCATGTAACGGACTCGAATATGAATCTAAAGAATGGTACCATGCAGGGGCGCGTATAATTGGAGGATGTTGTAGAACAGCACCTCATCATATTGAAGAGATTTCAAAAAAATGGAGACCTTCTGAGGATTAAAATTAGTATATGAAAATCAATAAAACTACTGGACAATAGACATTTTTCAAGGGGTTCAATATACATCTATACTAAGGAACAATCTTTAGAAAATATATTAATTGTATTTGAACAAGCCATTAAAGAAAATAATAAAGAGAATGCCGGATTTATCTAATTCTTAACCGGCATTCTCCATTATATTGTGAAATTTTTTAATCTGACCTATTTATATTATTGAGCTACTAATGTGACGATAGATCTAGGTGGTACATTAAATGTTTTATTGGCAGGGAACAAGTTTAGCTGTTCTAGGTCATAGTTTTCAGAAGTCACATATGGTTTGAATTGTATAGCTCCTTTATTTCCTGGTAGATCATCTACATTAACATTCACCGGTTTTGTTTCATTACTGTTATTTACAAGTACAATAGAGAGCTGAGTATCTTCCTCGTGATAATACGCTGAACCCATTAGGCCATCCTTATCGTTAGCTCCTTGTAAGTCGACTCTATATGCCCCTGGTCTAACAAACCGACTGTAATTACCTAACGCCCATAGTAACTTAGATTCGATGATTGTTTCTTCATCCCCTGGATTTAAGTAATCCGTATAGATCAAACCATCCTTGTAATCATATGGTGATACAGATAGCCACCATTGCCATGCTGAGGCTTGTGTTTCCACCATGTCATAATGAATGACTCGAGCAACATCGAGTGCAGTTTGTATCGATAGGTCTCGACCATGTCCATGACCTCCCAAAATGCAGTACTCTGACATCCAAATCTTTGCATTAGTATTATATCGATCTATATTTTCCCGTACGGATTTTCTTAACGGAATTAGTCGATCCTCTCCTGAAAAGTAATCAGACCAATATGCATGTGCACTAATTTTGTTTCCAATCATCTCACTGATTTCGGGGTCCCCTAAGAATTCTTTAATATATTCTCGGTACTTCCCTGGATATGTACCGCTAGCATTTCCACTACTATATTGGCTATCGCTACCTGTAAATTCAGAGTATATATCGTCATCAAGTAATGATGTATATTCTACAGCTTCTGGTGCGTCAATTTCAGTTTCAATGTCTCGGTTTTTTAGTTCATTATTTAATGCTCTTATTACTTGCTTCATATCCTCTATATTGTAACGATTTCCTTCTTGCCCAGCATAGTTCCAATCCCATGTAGGCTCATTAATCGGACTTATATAGTTAAACGGCAATTGTTCTTGTTCAAAATGTTCTAATACATCAGCTAAAAATTTTGCATATTCATCAATATTTTCTTCTTTTAAATTTGTGCTACCTACACTAGGGTCAGGTTGCCCATGTCCATTCTTTGTCATCCATACAGGCGGACTATTCACAAATGCAATAAATTCTTCAACACCTCGTTCTTTTGCCGCTTGGAGAAACCATTGCTGACCAGCTTGTTTATCCCAATCATAAGGTTCCTGTTCTGCTGTTTTAAAACTTTCTGTTCTCCTAAAGCGATCTGTAATAATTTCTTTATCTGTCAATTCACTACCTGCGCCAATATTAAAACGCCATAGCGATAAACCAATTCCTTTATCTTGTGAGAATAGTAAATCGGCAACTTTGTTTTTGTTTTCTTCTGACCATTCGGAACCAATTGGATCTAAAGCCCAAGCACCAGAAGCGCCGAATCCATCAATTTCCTGATATTTCTTTTCTACATTTATATCAATTTCTTGAGCGATATTGCTATTAGGAACTGCTAAATTGTTTTCTTTTGCGTTACTAACCGTTGAGCCAAGTAATAAAAAACTTAGTGATAAAGCCAATGGAAATTTTAATTTTTTATTTTTTGTCATTATTTTCTCCTTTCAACTACTCTTTTTAACTTAAAACTAGTCGACCTAAAGTAATTTGAGTGATTTTTATTTACCACCTCCTTTAGCGAACGGTAATATAGTTAACTTGTTTTTATAGATGAAGACAGTATAAAAAAGTATATAAACGAATCTACTTATCTTTTTAAGGAATGGATATAATTTTCTTCAAGAAAAGGAAATAAAATGAAACCCGTTTCATTTTAGATCTCAAAAACTAAAAGGTATGATATAACTAAGAGGTAAAAAAACTTGAAGTAATAGGTATGCCTATGACCAAGTAATAGATAGTCGACATAGCGAAGTAGGGGTTCTTAAAGTTTCTATCTTTTAATAGACGTATCTATACTATTTTCATAGCAAACTAGAAGTTAAAAAGTGAATTTCCTTTCACATATACATCCTAATAGGGAGATTGTATAAGTTGAAATGAAACCGATTACAAAATAAATAATACCATAAGGTGGAAGGTCTTTTCAATCCCTAATACAATTATATACAGTACGATATAATACTTTTAAATAAGATTCTTGAAAAAATATTGAGCCTCATCGATTAGAGATAATTGGAGTAAATTAACTATCAATCGATGAAGCTCTTGATAGTACATAAAGTTCTAATGAAAAAAGCATTATTAATTTTGTGGGAATCAAGAAAGTGAAGTTCTTTGAATTTGGGAATATGGAAAATCCAAATGGAAATCAAATGAAAAAACTAGAAAAGATTTATAATTATTTTAAAAGGCTAGATCACTAGGAAAACTCGATACCTCATTTAGATAAGTCAAGGAAACCCTATCATAAGTAAATATGATGTTTTAATGAAAGAGCAGGAAGGCAGGTAAACAAGCATGCAATTTTTAACCTATGAACTGGCTCAGGAAATTGTTGAGCGTACAATGAAAATTTTAAATAGAAATATAAATGTTATGAATGGTGAGGGAGTTATCATAGGATCCGGAGATAGCGAAAGGATTAATCAACTCCATGCTGGTGCTCTTCTCGTCCTTAAAAAAGGAGAAAGTGTTGAAATAGATAGTTTTAGGGCTGTGACAATGAAGGGTTCTAGACCTGGAATCAATTTACCTATACGCTTTAGTAATCAAATTGTTGGTGTTGTGGGTATTACAGGGGAGCCAGAGCAAATTCGGAATTATGCCCAGCTTGTAAAAATGGCGGCAGAACTAGTTTTGGAGCAGTCGTTTTTGCTTGAGAGGGTGCAATGGAAGCAAAGACTTCAAAGTGAGATTGTGAATCAGCTTATTTCAGAAGAAGGATTGAATGAGGAATCAATAAAAGAACGTGCCGGATTTCTTGGGATTAATTTAGAACATCCAAGAGTTGCTATCGTCATCGAAAAACGAGATTATACAGAAATCTCTAATCAACTAATTAGGTCAGTTCAGTATGAAATTGGTAAGGCTGATTTAATCGGTGTTACTTTTAACGATGAAATAGTCATTCTTAAAGCAGCAGCTGTTAACGAGTCCGAAAGGGATTTACCACCGTTATTAAAACGATTGCTAAAAGTATCAGGCGGCAAGGTCCTTATTGGAAGTGGAGGTCTGGCCGAAAACATAAAAGAATTAAAATCTTCATTCTATCAGGCGAAAAGAGCAATTATGGTAGGCAACAAGCTACAGCCTGATACGAGCTTCTATCAATTCGACGATTACCAATTAGAAATAATGCTGGCAAAATTGGTCCAGTATGAAGATAAAAGTATCTTTTCCTATTACCATCAGCTGCTAGATCAAGGTAAGAAGGGAGAACTGGCCGATACGCTGGAAGCCTATATAAGGGAGGGGGGAGAATTGAACAAGATTGCAGAAAGTTTGTTTATCCATCGGAATACCCTAAGGTACCGTCTTGAGAAAATTTCAGAATTGACAGGCAAAGATCCACGAAATATAAAAGATTTAATTGAATTGTATATGGCAAAGCTGCTGCATGATATTAGTTGATTGTGCATATGCACAATTAATGTGATTTTTTTAAGCTAATATTTTATCATCTTTCACAATGTAATCACACAAGCAAACGCTTACAATATAAACATAACACAAAACAAGCACTGTGGGGGAATCAGCATGGATGTTACTGTAAGCGCTCTAGGAGCCGTTAGTGCCTTAATCATTGCGATTATACTAATCTTAAAAAAAGTCCCGCCAGCATATGGGATGGTTGCCGGAGCTTTAATCGGCGGGTTGATTGGCGGCGTAGATATTACAAATACAGTTACCTTAATGATGGAAGGGGCCAAAGGAATCATTCCGGCAGTATTGCGAATTATGGCTGCGGGTATCCTGGCTGGGGTCTTAATTGAATCAGGGGCTGCTTCATCGATTGCGGAAACGATTGTCAAAAAATTTGGGGAAACACGTGCGTTGCTGGCATTATCTGTTGCAACGATGATCTTAACAGCGGTTGGGGTGTTCGTAGACGTAGCTGTTATTACCGTATCACCGATTGCTTTGGCAATTGCTAAACGTGCACATCTTTCAAAAACAGCTATATTACTAGCGATGATTGGTGGCGGAAAAGCAGGGAATATTATGTCACCAAACCCGAATGCTATTGCTGCTTCTGACGCATTTGGCGTTCCACTAACATCCATTATGGTTGCAGGAATCATCCCGGCCATTTTCGGACTGGCTGTTACGTATTTCTTTGCGAAAAGACTTGTAAATAAAGGCTCTGAAGTGTTAAGCAAAGATATTGAAATGACGGATAATACAGAGGTTCCTATTTTCATAACAGCATTGATCGCACCGCTAGTCACAATTATAATGCTCGCCTTGCGACCATTATTTGATATCAACATTGATCCAATGGTTGCTCTGCCAGTTGGAGGAATTATTGGCGCAATTGCAATGAAAAAGACAAGGAAAATTAATGATTATGCCGTTTCTGGTCTGAGCAAAATGTCCGGCGTAGCCATTATGCTATTAGGTACTGGTACATTAGCAGGAATTATTGCTAACTCTGCCTTGAAAGATATCATTATAAATTCGTTAAGTGCTTCAGGTCTGCCAGCTTATTTATTGGCGCCTATGTCTGGGATTTTCATGTCAGCTGCAACTGCTTCAACTACAGCTGGTACAGCAGTAGCGAGCAGCGTTTTCAGTGGCACAATTTTAGGATTGGGTGTATCAGCATTAGCTGGAGCGGCAATGATTCATGCAGGTGCAACAGTATTAGACCACTTACCGCACGGAAGCTTTTTCCACGCTACAGCTGGAAGTGTCAATATGGACATTAAGGAACGATTAAAATTGATGCCATACGAGTCTTTAGTCGGTTTAACACTTGCAATTATTTCAACTCTCATATTCGGAGTCTTTAAGTTATTTGGTTAAGAATGCACGGCAAAAAAATAGAAAAAAAGAACAAACAGCTAACTAAGCTCGAATAAACACTAAGATGTCCTAGAAAAGCTAACGCTCGGTCGTGCGATATATCGTAGATTCTGTGGAGAACATAGGGTCGGCAAATCTTATGCTGGTTTTATCGAACTTAAATAACGATTATTAGAAAGGAGATGGAAAACTATGAAAATTGTAATTGCCCCGGACTCTTTTAAGGAAAGTTTATCGGCTCTGGAGGCTGCCAATGCAATTGAGAGAGGCTTCAAATTGGTTTTTCCAAATGCTAGGTACAGTAAAATGCCGATGGCAGATGGCGGTGAGGGAACCGTACAGTCACTCGTAGATGCTACAAACGGTAAAATTGAGGAAAGAATCGTAACTGGCCCCTTGGGTGAACCAGTTAAAGCATTCTTTGGATTAATTGGAGACGGGGAGACAGCTGTTATAGAAATGGCTGCTGCCTCAGGTTTGCATCTTGTACCTGCCGAAAATAGAAACCCGTTAGTCACCTCGACAAAAGGAACAGGAGAATTAATATCAGCTGCACTTGATTTTGGTGTAAATCATATTATCATCGGGCTTGGTGGCAGTGCTACAAACGATGGGGGAGCCGGAATGGTCCAAGCATTGGGGATAAGACTACTAGATGAATTAGGAAACGATATTGGTTTCGGAGGCGGTGCCCTCTCACAAATTGTTACAATAGACTTGGCCGGTCTTGACGACAGATTGAAAGATGTTCAAATTGAAGTAGCCTGTGACGTTGATAATCCTTTAACAGGACCTAGAGGTGCTTCAGCAATTTTCGGTCCTCAAAAGGGTGCCACACCTGAGATGATAGATTTGCTTGATAAGAACCTGTCCCACTTTGCTGACGTCGCAGAAAGAGTACTTGGGAAATCCTTTCGAGATATAGAGGGCGTCGGTGCAGCTGGGGGCCTTGGAGCAAGTCTGCTTGCTTTTCTTAATGGAGACTTAAAAAGAGGGATCCAAATAGTCTTGGATGCTGTAAACTTTGAAGAAGTAGTCAAAGATGCAGACCTTGTTATTACGGGTGAAGGTCGGATTGATAGTCAAACTATTTATGGGAAAACTCCAATCGGCGTGGCAAAAGCAGCTAAAAAATATGGTGTGCCTGTAATAGGACTTGCGGGATCATTATCAGAAGACAGCGATGTAGTGTATGAACACGGAATTGATGCCCTTTTCAGTATAGTACCAGGTATTGTAAAACTTCCAGATGCGTTTGAACATGCTGCACATTACATGGAAAGAACAGCAAGAAACATTGCGGCATCCATGAGAGCTGTAAAAAATTCCGATGAATGATTGTTAAATAATAGGTGAAAAACAATTTATATTATAGGGAAAAGCTCAACAAGAGCAGTAATTTTCTAAGTGTTTTTTCAAAGGAAGATTGAAAGGAGTTTGAAGCGAGGAGTGCTAGCAATAAACGAAATTGTGTGCATTACTTAAAGATCAGCTGTGTTTTCAATAGATAAATAATAAAAACTCAGGAATCATTAACGATTCCTGAGTTTTATTTTCTAATAGACAACAACTGGCTGGTAGACACTGAGATTATCATACACAGATTTCATTACACTAGGGGATACGTTGACACATCCACCTGATCCTGCAGTAAGATAGGCATTGCTTGCCCAGTTTTTTCGCCAACCAGCGTCGTGGAAGCCTTGTCCACTGTTTGTAAATGGTGCCCAATAATCTACTTCAATTGAATAATTAGGATTACCTGAAGAACTTCCCGTTAGAGTGTAAGGTGTTCGTTTATAGAGGATATACCAAACTCCTTTTGATGTATCCTCTTGTGTACTATGTTTTCCAGTAACTACATTAGTTGTTACTACTAATTTTCCATCTCTGTAGATCCAAATTCGTTGTTCTGCAATCGATACTTCAGCATAAGTGTCACCAATACCATTGTTTGTTGTTGTTTCATAACCATAGCCCTCATTGCTCCAGCCATTTCCGTAAATATTTGAAGCAGAAACCGATTTTTCTCCTTTTTCAAGTGCTTCTTGAATCAGTGAGGTTTCTTTAGCTACATTAAGTGCCCAGCCATAACCCTGTCCTTTAACTGAAATGACTGACCCTGAATGGGTCTTAAAGCTGAAATTTTTACCTAATGTGGATTGAGATTCATTAATTTCAGCTATTTTATTTTTAATATTGCCTGGGTCTATTGAAACTTTCAAATCCTTTGACACAGTAGCATTTTTAATTAATTCGCTTGCCTTTAATGAATAAATTTGATCCTGTACCTTATATTCAACGGTTTGTTGAAGGAGTTCGTTTAGCTTTTTCTCTTCATTTTTTACAATTTGACTATCCTCCTTAATTGGGCGTAGGTATGCAGGGCTCAGAAGGATTTTACTAGTATAGCCCTGGGTTTCGAAATCCTTTAAAAGACTGGTAACATCATATTGTTTACCATCAATACTCTTTGAAACGATAATTTTTCCTTCCTCCAGATATGCCTGTGCATCTTTAGGTGCTTTTAAATTTTGATTCATTGAGATGAGTTTTTGTTCTAGTTCAGTTTTCAGCACTTCGCTACGATACTGGTCCTGTTTGCTTGGCATTAAGGAATAATTTTTTTCCTTGAAGGAAGGAAAAAATGTCCACTGGCCTTTTAATAATTTTTTTACTGCTGGCAGATCACTTGCAGTAAATCCCATCTTCATATCTTTTCCGTCTAAAATTAGTTGTTTTCCAACATAGACATCGTTCTTTAAAACTGATGTTTGTATACTTTTTAGAGCCTGATCAGCAGTCAGGCCATTTACTTTTACGCCATTAATCGTAATACCTGTATTAAAATGGGACGCCTGATAATAGCTCATTGTCACTAATATGAGTGCAATAATGATAATTGTTGTAATAAACTTCCAAGTTTTATACCATTTAACTGATTTTTTCCGTGAGTAATCAGTTTCTACAACTGATTGTTCTACAGCGTTTTCCAAAAATATTCCCCCCATACACACACTCGATAACATTAGACTGTATTCTTTGCCCTTTATTAAAAGTTTACAATTATTTTACAGTAATATTAAACTTTAACTACAATTCTACTAAATAGAATAGGATGAATTCTGTCGATATTTGTAGATTTACAAAGTTTTATTAAATTAATGGAAATGACAGGTAAAAAACATTAAGAGCAACTAATCGAATAAGAGTATTTTTAGATATTAAATAAAGTAGAGGAGGAAACCTCATTTAGAGTTAAATTGGAGAACCGTATTATAAGTTTTAATAGGTTTGTTTGAGGGGAAACCAAATAAAAGAGTCTAAGGTCAGAGGGTTTCCTAAACAGATTCCTTTTTGGAAACCCTCTCATTTACTGTTCACTAGCAGTTTAACAAAGAGGGTGTTCATTTAATTTTTTAAGCTAATCTTTTTACGATGCTTTTTAATTCATTCGTTAATGTACCATTTTTGTATTTTTGAATAAAATGACAATATATGAATTGTAAGACATCATTTACGCTGAATGTTACTTCTGGTTCTAAGTTTGCTAAATCACTTAGTATGACTTCAAGCCTTAACGCTTTTTTTCTATTGATTATACAGTCTATCACTTTGTTTCTTTGTGTCTCATGATTGATATGTAGAATTTCATGCTCTCCACTGTAATGAAAGATTTCGATGGGGTGCTGAATGCCTGAGTGTAAGTCTCGGTATAAATCAGAAAGATTCCTTTTGTGTTGTGCCTGATGGAGGAAATCATCCAAAAGAATACTGATTAAATTTGTTTGTGTAAATGGTTTTTCAATCACTTCAGAAACGTCCTCACAAAAAAGCTCGCCTCGAAGAAATTCTGAAACAGGAACAGTAAATGTATATTTAAGGTCGATAGTTTGGGAAAACTTTCGTAATAAATGATGTAGTAGTTTGTCAAAAAGACCTGTAGGATTATATGTTAATTCATTAAGCTCTTCTTCATATATTGTATATAATCTTTGATCAGAATAGGACTTACTCATACTATTTCCCTACCTTCTAAATTAACGTAATTAAATTCTCTATCTTTTCTACTTCAGCTTAAGAAACCTTCTGAACGATTACTATTTCAATGGATTAAGCATCAAAAACCCATTCTATTTATTCCTTTTTAAAAAATACTTATTTGTTATATTACTAGTCTATTCAATAGAGAGAAGTGGTAGAACGTTTAAACTAATAAGTTTTTGTATAAACTAATAGAAATATAAACATGAACCGAATGGGAGAGAAGACATATGACGTCTAAAAAGAAGGAAAAGAAAAATAGTCTCCAGGAAATCGATAAGAAGTTGTTGAATAAATTTGCTAATGTAGCTAAAAAATCAAAAACAGTTACTTCTATTAAAATAAGATAGGGACGGGGGGACAGGCACCACGTCCCTCGAATAGCGAGAAGATAGAATGTAAGGAATTTTATAGAAAAACAAATCTCATAAAGATATAAATCATGAATTAAAACAAAAACTCCCTGATTAATGACACTATCAGGAAGATTTTTTGTTTTAATAAACATTTAAGACTGATGCATACTTCTTTTATTCCCTTTTTGTACTTCGACTTCACTTTTTAAACCTTTTAGTAAGGAGAAGCACATGATGACCATGATAATGGCAAAAGGTAGAGCGGCGGCGATGGAAGCTGTTTGCAATACATTCAAACCGCCAGCTAAAAGTAATACAGCAGCCAAAGCAGATTGAATGACACCCCATGTCATTTTAATTTTATTTGAAGGGTTTAATGTTCCACCTTCACTTAGCATTCCCAATACAAAGGTGGCTGTATCTGCAACAGTTATATAATAAATGGCTACGACAGCAAACCCCAAAATACTTAATACAGAACTTAATGGAAGATAATCAAAGAATGTAAAAATAGACAATGATACGTTTTCGGTAATATTTTTTGCCAGATCATTGTTACCCGTTTTTTGAACAATATCAAGCGCTGAGCCCCCAAATATGGACATCCAGAGACATGTTCCGAGTGTAGGAACAACCAACACGCCAATAACAAACTCCCTGACTGTTCTTCCTTTGGAAACCCGGGCAATAAACATGCCGACGAAAGGTGCCCATGCAATCCACCATGCCCAATAAAATAGCGTCCATGATGCAATCCATTCTCCCTCACCAAATGGCCTTAACCTTAAGCTCATATGGATAAAGTCACTAATATAAATCCCGGTGGTATTAAAGAAGACTTTAATAATAGTCATGGTAGGACCAACAACCAAGATTAGTAACATGATGGCAAAAGATAAGATCATAGCAGCATTAGATAGATATTGGATTCCTTTCTCTAAGCCTGTATTGATTGAAGTGATAAAAAGGACTGTTGCTACAGCAATGACTATCAACTGTACAAATAACTCATTGGGAACGCCGAATATGTCATGCATTCCGGCAGTAACCTGCATAGCACCAAGGCCTAAGGATGTTGCGATACCAAAGACTGTTGCGAAGATCGACAGTATATCAATCGTTTTTCCTATCGGTCCGTAAATTCTATCTCCAAGTATCGGTTGGAACGCCGAACTAATTGCTGCAGGCAACTTTTTGTTATACTGAAAAAAGGCAAGTGCTAAACCGATTACAGTATAAATGGCCCAAGGGTCCAGACCCCAATGGAAGAATGTATATTTCATGGCAGTATTGGCTGCGTCAACTGTAAAGGGTTCTCCATAGGGAGGAGAAGTATAGTGAGTTACAGGTTCAGCAACACTCCAGTACACAATTCCAATCCCCATACCAGCACCAAACAGCATGGCAAGCCAAGATGCTGTATTAAAATCTGGGCGGTCAGTTTTTTTACCTAGTCGAATATCACCGTATTTAGAAAAAAGTAAATATATGGAGAATACCACGAAGAATAGGGTAGCACCAAGATATACCCATCCGAGGTAATCAATCGAACCATTATAAATCAAATTGGTAACTTTGGTGAGATTATCAGTAAAAAAGACTCCCCAAAAAATAAAAATAAGGGTAAGTAATAAAGAGATAATAAAGACACCTTTTCCTTTATTTTTTTTACTATCCATAGAAACCTCCTAGTAAAGTTTGATGTAAGATAAATAAGTTTTAAAAACGTTATCAAAAGGGTTTACTTTTCAAGCATGAAAAGGGGACAATCACTTATCAAGGAGATTATATAAAAATTCCCACTTATCTTTGTTCATCAACTCTTCCTGGGTTAACTCTAAACCACTTCCAAGGATAACTGTCTGGTTTGTAGTTGCAACCACCATTGCTTCAAATGATGTATCACTTTCAAGCATTTTGTATACATCCCCTATGGTTGGCAATAGTTCATTGTTAGGATTACTGAAATTGTTGAACCCAATATCATCTATGCTTTGAGTTTCGACGTTTTCAGTATTTTGATAATCAATAGGGTGGCAGTTAGTAGCGCGACCGGGTACCATTAATAGATATTCATTATGCTTGACCCCGTGAGAATTACTAGTGATGACTCCGTGTTTATCAACTTCTTCAACCATTTCGATTTCGTTTAACGAATAAGTGTCCAGGGAATCAGGCATTGGATTATGAATTAAAATATAATCTCCTTCTTCAGCTTTTCGATCTTTTTTGAGCGTATAAGCTTTATGATTGAAAATAAAGCTGTCAAACTCCTTTGGTTTGTATCTTTCAACGCTTACAGCATTGGTTAAATCCTGTGTTAAATCCCTCAATCTTATAAGATGAACGGATTTTTTATAAATCGGTTTCACCCCATAGACCTTGTGTAATTCATTGTTATAATAGACAAATTGTCCTTTTCTAACTTGGTACAGTTTCACGAATAGATCTCCCTTCGACACATATATAATAAGCTGTTTATTCACCAAAACTCTTTTCTTATTATTAGGATGCCTTATTTTAGAAAAAGATATTATATTTAAAAGGGGATAAGTAATCATACATAAAAGCTATTTCTTAATTCCGCATATTTGGAAACTTTGGATCTTTTCCAAAAAAAACTAATTTCTTTTGAAATTTTGTTTATAACACAAAAATAATGAAGTCTTGTAGATAATATTGCAAAAGGCTTATAAAGTAGGAGATAATATTAGAAGAAATTTGAGAGAAAAAAAGAGGCAGTCCAAAAGGGTTACAAATCCTTTGGACTGCCTTCTTTATTATCATTTAGGAAATGATAAAATTCTTAAACTGTGGATAAGCGCACGACATCCAGCTCCAGCGCCTAGCCCCTCTAGGGTCTAGCTAATTTAGAATTGAAGGCAAAGAACGCCTTCTATTCTAAATCATCTTATTGCCCGAGGCTGATCAAGGCGCTTGCGCTTTTGTTCTTACCATTTTGTGTGAAATAGACCTTCCATATCATTTCTCTCATACGTATGAGCACCAAAATAGTCACGTTGTGCTTGCAGTAAGCTTGCATTTGATTTGCCTGTACGGTAGCTATCGTAATAAGTCAGTGAAGCACTTAAGCATGGAAATGAGATGCCAGAATTGATGCCCTCACAGACAACCTTCCGTAAGCCCATTTGATATTCCTTAACCTTTTTCGCGAAATATGGGGCAGTTAGCAAATTATTAAGATTCGCTTGTGCTTGAAATGCTTCACTAATGACGTTTAAAAATTCAGCACGAATGATACAGCCGCCACGGAAAATAAGGGCAATATCTTTTAAAGGTAGATCCCAGCTGTAAAGTTCAGAAGTCATTTTATATTGTGTGAATCCTTGTGTATAAGCACAAACCTTACCCATATATAATGCTTGTTTAATATATTCAATCCATAATTCTTTATCTAAACTTTCCTGTTTCATCTCTGGACCATCCAAAATCGTTTCCGCAAAGACTCTTTCCTCTTTTAAAGAGGAGATATAACGTGCAAACAATGACTCTGTAATAATGGATGATGGGGTCCCATTATTAATTGCTTGAATGCTCGTCCATTTACCCGTGCCTTTTTGACCAACTTTATCAAGGATAACATCTATTATTGGTAAGCCCGTTTCTTCATCTTGTTTCTTTAAAATCTCTGCTGTAATTTGAATTAAATAGCTTTTCAGTTCACCCTGATTCCATGTTTCAAAGATATCAGCAATTTCATTAACCGATAAATGCAATCTTTCCCTTAAAAACGTATAAGCTTCTGCGATTAATTGCATATCCGCATACTCGATGCCGTTATGTACCATTTTCACAAAGTGGCCTGCACCTTTAGGACCAATATAAACACAGCAAGGGGTATTTTCAACCTGTGCTGCTATTTTTGTAAGAATAGGCGCTACCTTTTCATATGCATCTTTATCGCCACCAGGCATAATAGAAGGCCCTTTTAGAGCACCGACCTCGCCACCGGAAATACCAATTCCTAAATAATCGATTCCTTTAGTTTTTAACTCATCATATCTACGTTCAGTATCTTCGTAATGGGAGTTACCGCCGTCCATGATAATATCTCCAGCTTCGAGAAAAGGGATTAATGAATCTATTACAGAATCGATTGCTTTGCCTGCAGTGACCATGAGAAAGATCTTTCTAGGCGTTTTTAATGATTGAACAAAGTCTTGAACTTCGTAATAAGGATTGATTGCTTGTCCTTTACTTTTTTGAACAAGTTGATCGGTTAAATCCCTTGTATAATTATAGACGGCCACTTTTTCACCTTTACTATTCATGTTTAGAGCGATATTACTGCCCATAACTCCTAAACCAATAACACCAATTGTATTAAACATTTATTCTTGCTCCTTTTAATTCAGATTAATAGGCAGTAAATCCCTTACTTAAAAGACTTAGAATATACTAAGAGAACAAGTAGGGGACTTACTGCCTGTAAAGGCCTTCTTTTCGTTATAAATCTTGTTGGACTTTAGCTCTTAGAAAAATGGCTTATACGAATAAACTTAGTAAAAGGATAAACACTAATCCAGCTACTGAAATAATGGTTTCAAGTAATGTCCATGTAGCAAATGTTTCTTTCATGCTTAGACCAAAATACTCTTTAAACATCCAGAAACCGGCATCATTAACATGTGAAGCAATTAAGCTTCCTGCTCCTGTTGCTAGTACTACTAAGGCTAGGTTCACGTCAGCTTGACCTAACATTGGAATTACCAATCCAGCAGTCGTTAAAGCTGCAACAGTGGCAGACCCTAAAGCAATACGCAAGATGGCAGCGATGATCCATGCTAGCAGGATTGGTGATAGTGTCGTATCTTTAAATAATTCAGCGACATAGTCACCAACACCGCCATCAATTAATACTTGTTTGAAGGCTCCGCCGCCCCCGATAATTAAGAGCATCATCCCAATATGCAAGATTGCTTGTGTACAAGACTCCATGACTTCTTTTATTGGAATCTTTCTTGCTATTCCCATCGTATAGACTGCAACTAATAAGGAAATTAACATAGAAGTAGATGCATCACCAATAAAGCGAATAATGGCAAGTATACTATTATCTTCAAAACCTAAAGTTTTTTGAAGCAGTGTAATAATCGTAGCGATTGACATTAAAATAACAGGAAGCATTGCAGTAAAAACACTGATCCCAAAACCAGGTGTGTCTTCAAGCTTAAATACTTTTTGTTCTCCTAAAGAAGAAATACTGCCTGTTTTAGAAAATGATTCAGGTACAAGCTTTTTAGCCAGCTTTGTAAAGATTGGTCCTGCTAAAATAACCGTTGGAACCGCGATAATGAATCCGTAAAGTAAAACCTCACCAAGATTTGCACCATATTCACCAGCAATAACGGTTGGTCCTGGGTGTGGCGGTAAGAAACCATGTGTTACTGATAAAGCAGCAACCATTGGAATACCTAGATACAAGATTGAAATTCTCAATTCTTTCGAAATGGCAAATACAATTGGAATTAATAACACTAATCCTACTTCAAAAAATAATGCAATACCGATAATGAATGATGCTACGACGACAGCCCATTGAATATTTTTTTCTCCAAATTTGTTTACAAGGGTCATCGCAATCCGTTGAGCACCGCCAGAATCGGCAATTAACTTACCTAACATTGCTCCAAGTCCAAATATTAGGGCCAAATGACCAAGTGTTCCACCCAATCCTGCTTCAATTGTTTTAACAATTTGCTCCAGTGGCATGCCAAGTGCTAAAGCAACCCCAAATGATACAATGATTAACGAAATAAACGTGTTTAATTTTAAGCCCATGATTAAGATCAGTAAGGCTACGATCCCTATTGCGACTATAACTAAAGGCATGATAATTCCTCCTACTCCCGTTTTATCTAGTTGTTATTAATTAAACTTCTTTGGTAATTTGCAATTCGAGAATAATCCTCTGTTAAGACTCTTGATAGGTTAATAAAAATTGGAAGCAGCTCCCTGTACTCTTTTGAGGCAGCTTCGTTTGGTGTGTGTGCGTAAGTGCTGCCAATCATTTCAGTAACAATCTCAAAGGAATCGATTTCTCCAATTGCATATAGTCCTAAAATACATGCTCCTAGGCAAGAACTTTCGTAGCTTTCTGGAACGACTACTTCAGATTCAAATATATCGGACATCATTTGTCGCCAAACATCAGATCTTGCGAAACCTCCAGTTGCCTGAATCCGTGTTACTGGACCGTCCATGCATTCGGTTAAGGCTAAAAACACAGTGTATAAATTATATATAACTCCTTCTAGTGCTGCTCGAATCATATGTTCTTTCTTATGTGACATCGTTAAGCCGAAAAAGGAGCCACGCACATCCGGATTCCATAGCGGAGCGCGTTCACCGGCTAAATATGGATGAAATAATAATCCATCGGCGCCTGGTCGTACACGTTCAGCAATTTTCGTTAATACTTCATATGGGTCAATTCCTAGACGTTTCGCTGTTTCTATTTCTGAAGAGGCAAATTCATCTCTAATCCAGCGCAGGACCATCCCACCATTGTTTACCGGTCCGCCAATTACCCAATGCTTTTCTGTGAGACAATAGCAAAAAATCCGTTCCTTTTCATCAGTTTGTGGCTGATCAATAATGGTTCGAATTGCACCGCTTGTCCCGATTGTGATCGCAATTTCACCTTTTTTTATAGCGTTTACACCTAGGTTGGAAAGCACTCCGTCACTCGCACCGATAACAAATGATGTTGTGGAATCGATCCCAATTTGCTGTGCTAAATCTGGATCGCAGTTGTTAAAGACCTTTGTAGTAGGAACAAGCTCAGATAAATGCGCTTGAGTCACACCTGCAACCTTCAACGCCTCTTTATCCCAATCCAATGTTTGAAGATTCATCATGCCCATCGCTGAAGCAAGGGAATGATCGACAACATATTGTTTAAAAAATTTATGAAAGATATATTCTTTAATTCCAATATATTTTTTCGTTTTGTTAGCGATTTCAGGACGTTCATTTACAATCCAAGCAATTTTGGTGAGAGGGGACATAGGGTGAATCGGTGTCCCAGTGCGCTTGTAGATTTCATGTCCATTCAGTTCATCCTTTATTTTATGTGCCCAAGCTTCACTCCGATTATCAGCCCAGGTAATACATGGCGTTAGCGGCTGATCATTTTTATCCATGGCGATAACACTATGCATCGCACTGCTAAATGAAATAAACGATGGCTTTTTCTGTGGATGGGCTTTCATAATATTTGAAACGGCTTGCAAAACAGCCTGAAAAATTTGCTCTGGATCTTGTTCAGCTGTTGAAATATCCGGTGTGTAAAGAGGGTATCCTATATTCTCTTGTCCGATGACTTCACCTTTTTTCGTGAATAAAACTGCTTTCGTACTCGTGGTACCGATATCTATACCTAACATATAGCTAGTCATTTTCATGCTCTACTCCTTTAGATAACATTTGTTGTGACATCCATAGGTCTTCTACTTTTCCTTGAACATCATCAAAGTTTTGGTGTAAGGACTCAACCATTCGGGCCCTATCTTTTGTTTTTATCGCTTCAATATACAGCTCATGATTTTTCAAAATCCGTGTAAAGTCTTCATACTTTTCTTTAAAACGGACGCGCATGGATAAAAGAATGAAGCCTTCCATAACAGGTTTTAAATTATCCCAAATCATTTGGATATAGGAATGATTAATTGCTTTTATAATTGTTTCATGGAATAGGACATCCTGATATGCGAATTCATCGGCATCCTGGTATTTTATCGCGACCTTCATCATTTCAAGTATTTTACTAAGTTCCATTACTAATTCATTTATGTCCATCTTTACAAGCCGTTCAAATACAAACGATTCTATAAGTAAACGTACATCATAAATTTCCTTAATCTCTTTTTGGGTTATACCAATGACAACTGCACCCATTCTTTCTAAACGTATCATATTTTCGGAAGCAAGTATTTTTAACGCTTCACGAACGGGTGACCGACTTACAGTAAAATCTGCAGCTAATTTATTTTCAGATAAAATGGTTCCGCTTTCAATCATACCTGAAATAATTCTCATTCTAAGCTCAGATGTTACCCGAGTACCAGCAGAAGCTTTTGCAAGCCATTTTGCAGGGTATAGAAATTCGCTAGATTCAGTCATAAACTCACCTCTTGCTTTCATCCAAGTATACTTGTATACAAGTATTATATCTAAGATTTTAAGTTTTGCAAGCCCTTTTATGAAATCTATATCATATAATGTTTGACAAAAAACGAATGGTGATACATAGACTAAAAACTTAAGTTTGGATTTAGATAGTAATAAAAATGAATGAAAAACACCTAGAAGGGGAGTTGAAGAAAAATGTGACAAATATATGTGGCTAAAGATGATGAAGTTATCCTGAGGGTCTCTTTGTAACTTAGCAAGAACCTACTTATTGATAAGTAGTTGAACTAAGTAAGTCCCAAAATCATAAACTAGTAGAAAAAAAGGTCTTAAAAAGAAGAAAGTCACTTATCTATAGTGAGATAAGTGACTTTCTAAATTATTATTAATTACGGATAAGATAGTCAAATGCACCTAATGATGCAGTCGCGCCTGATCCCATCGAAATAATGATTTGCTTATATGGATTATTCGTGCAGTCACCTGCAGCAAATACTCCTGGAATGTTTGTTGCTCCGTGATTATCTACTACAATCTCACCGATTCTCGTACGTTCAATCGTTTCACCTAACCAATCGGTATTTGGTACTAAACCGATTTGAACAAATACTCCAGCTAATTCAATATGCTGCTCAGCCCCTGTTTCACGATCAATATAGGTAACACCGTTTACCTTGTCGGTACCGGTAATTTCTTTTGTTTGAACATTTTTTAGGACCGTTACATTAGGCAGACTGTATAAACGTTCTTGTAGAACAGAATCAGCTTTAAGTTCTGGCATAAATTCGAGAACTGTAACATGCTTCACAATTCCTGCAAGATCAATTGCCGCTTCAATACCAGAATTACCGCCACCAATAACAGCAACGTGTTTTCCAGCAAACAATGGACCATCACAGTGAGGACAGTATGCTACACCTTTATTCTTAAATTCAGCTTCGCCAGGTACACCAACATTTCGCCAACGAGCACCTGTTGAAAGGATCACGGTTTTACTTTTAAGAACTGCACCATTTTCCAATTCAATTTCAATGAGGTCATTCTTTTCTAAGCGTTTGGCACGCTGCAAGTTCATGACATCAATGTCGTACTCTTTCACATGTTCTTCAAGGCTTGCAGCAAGTTTAGGACCTTCAGTGTATTTCATACTAATAAAGTTTTCAATGCCCACCGTGTCCATGATTTGACCGCCAAAGCGTTCAGCGACAATACCTGTACGAATGCCTTTGCGTGCTGCATAGATTGCTGCACTCGCACCCGCTGGTCCGCCTCCAACAACAAGCACATCAAATGGATCCTTATCGGCAAACTCTGAAGCATTTGGAGTACTACCTACCTTAGCAAGGATCTCCTCTAGTGACATACGACCACTACCGAAGGAATCTCCATTGAGGAACACTGTTGGTACAGCCATGATGCCTTTGCTTTCAACCTCTTCTTTAAACGCTGCACCATCAATCATTGTGTGGGTAATGCCAGGGTTTAAAATGCTCATCAAGTTCAGAGCTTGTACAACATCAGGGCAGTTGTGACAGCTTAGGCTGATGTAAGATTCAAAGTGATATTCACCTTTAATACTTTTAATTTGATCAATTACGTTTTGTTCAACCTTTGGAGCTCTTCCACTCACTTGCAGTAAAGCAAGTACTAATGAAGTAAATTCGTGTCCAAGAGGGATACCAGCAAAAGTTACCCCAGTGTCTTCGCCGATACGGTTCACACTAAAGCTTGGTGTTTTTGGTAATTCTGAGTTCTCAACTTTAATTTTTGATGACATAGTGGCTAATTCATCGACTAAAGCCAACATGTCACGTGAAACGTCATCAGATCCTGCGCTAACTTTGAGAAGCACATTACCTTCCATCAGTTCAAGATATTGGGCTAATTGTGCTTTAATATCTGCATCTAGTATCATTAATCTCTTACTCCTTAAATTTTCCCTACAAGGTCAAGGCTTGGCTTTAATGTTGCAGAACCTTCTTGCCATTTTGCCGGGCAAACTTCACCTGGATTGTTGCGTACATATTGTGCTGCTTTAATTTTATTAACAAGCGTACTTGCATCACGGCCAATTCCACCCGCATTGATTTCAACAGCTTGAACGATACCGTCTGGATCGATGATGAAAGTTCCACGATCAGCAAGACCTTCTTCTTCGTTTAATACATCGAAGTTGCGAGAGATTTTTTGTGAAGGGTCACCAATCATAACATATTCGATTTTGCCAATTGCTTCTGAGTGATCATGCCATGCTTTATGTGTAAAATGAGTATCAGTTGAAACAGAGTATACCTCAACTCCAAGTTCTTTTAGCGTTGCGTATTGATTTTGAAGGTCTTCAAGCTCAGTAGGGCATACGAATGTAAAGTCTGCTGGATAAAAGCAAACTACGCTCCACTTTCCTTTTAGGTTTTCCTCAGTAACTTGGATAAAATCTCCGTTATAATAAGCTTGTGCGTTGAATGGTTGTACTTCTTTTCCAATTAGAGACATAGTAAATGTTCCTCCTAGTGTGTATTTGAGAATTTTTTAATAGCTAGTTTTGGACAGATAGTCAAAACTATAAATAACCAATAACTAATTATAATTTCTTCTTAGTTTTTATTAGTTATAAATAATAATTCTAATTCAAAATTAATTATTATATAAACCTCATTATTTTGTCAAGGATAATACTCAATCTTCGGAAGATATTTAAATCACTTTTGTGTATCAACACTGGTAGGTCTTGTGAAATGCAAGGTATTTCTAAAACGATCTAAATTGATTTTGGTGGTAAAACTTAAATTTTCAATTATTATCTAGATTTCTCAATAAACCGGTATTTTTAGAAAAATAAAATGCTCTTGATTTATATAAGAATTATAAATAATAACAAGGAAGATGTGTAAGTACCCTAAAATATGGTTGCCTAAATAACTGGTTAATAACCATATCTTCGTATTAAATGTTAAAGCGGTCCTGAAGCGGACTCCCGTCTTACGCCCTAACCAACAAAGTGCCAAAATCAACAGTGAACGTTTTGGCAAAGGTTCACTTCTTGTTATAATGAAACAAGAAATGAACAGGTAACGATTGTGATAATCAATTAATATCGCATGAAGTGAAGCTGAAATAGATTATTAAAGGATGAAAATTAATTGGACAATAAAGACCCAAAAATGAATTATGTATATACTTACTCCTATCCTGATGACGAAAGTTCTTTGTGTGCTTTGGAAATGCGCTCTTTTTTTGGAAAAGAGTCTAAGTCTAGAGTATTGGAAAGCCCAGTGAAGGTTAATCCCACGCGAAGCCCGTTTATTAAGGAAAGAATTGAAGTGAGATATGAGGGGGAAAGCCTTCAGGACCTTGTCAAAAAGGTAAAATCTCTACAATTAGTCGAGGAGACATTTAAAGTTATTTATGTGAAAAATGGAGGGCTTGCAAAAACTGAAAAAGAAGGCTTTGAGAGACGACGTTCAGTAGAGCGAGAGATTGGATTGCATGTCAAAGGTGAAGCGGATTTCCATAATCCAGATCGATTGTTTGGGGTCATGAATGTAAATGGACGATGGGTATTCGGTGACTACGCTAAAAGTGAGGCGGTTTGGCTCAAACATCAAAAGAAGCCTCATGGTTATTCCACTGCTCTCAATACTCGTGTTGCAAGGGCGGTAGTTAATATTGCCATTCCAAATCCAAGTGGAATAAAGGCAATCGACCCATGCTGTGGGATTGGGACAGTACTAGTTGAAGCCCGATCAATGGGGATTGATATAGTAGGAAGTGACCGAAATTACCTAATCCTGAATGGGGCACGAGAAAACATCGAACACTTTGGTCTAACTGGAGAAGTAAATTTAGCAGATATCAGAGATATAACTAATGACTATGATGTAGCGATTATTGATTTACCTTACAACTTGTGTTCTGTCATAACAGATGTAGAAAAACTGGAAATGCTCGAGAGTGCGCGGAGATTTGCAAAGAAAGTGGTAGTGGTAACGATCGAACCGATTGATGAGGTTTTAAGAAACGCAGGATTTTCCATTATTGATCGAGCTATCGCTAAAAAAGGGTCGTTTATCCGTGAAGTGATCGTATGTAAGTGAGGAAAGGGGGACAGTCCCTCACCACTTCACAGCTTTAATGTTGTGAGGGACAGTCCCCTGATTTGACCTTTTAAAGTGGACAAGGTAATTCCATCTATTCTTTTTAATCTTGGTGGTTAACATCCTTGTTGAAGGGAGTAATAATTTTTTTATACTCTTGCGAAAAGAATATAAATGTTGTACTCTTATTTATGTTTTTAATAAAAAAATAAATATGATGATCTTCTTATATAGAGAGACAGAGGGACTGGCCCAATGAAGTCTCGGCAGCAGGCTCAAGATGAGTGCTGTGCCAAATCCAGCAAGCGAAAACGCTTGAAAGATGAGAAGGGTGTTTTATTATAATAAGGCCTCTTCTATTTGTTTGAAAAGAAGAGGTTTTTTATTTTCCCCACATATAGGATGACAGAGTGGATGAAAAAGGTGTTTTGTAAAAAATTAGTGAGGTGTTCATCATGAGTACAGACAGAAAAGGGAATCCATGGGCTCTTTTGCCTTTTGTCGTGTTTTTAATAATCTTTATTGGCTCTGGAATCGTAACAGGAGATTTTTATAAGTTTCCTGTTATAGTGGCGATTACGATTGCAGCAGCTGTCGCTTTAGCAATGAATCGAAAAGAGTCTTTCAATCAGAAGGTTGAGATCTTTTGTAAGGGTGCCGGTGACACAAATATTATGTTAATGGTCATTATTTTCCTTTTAGCTGGTGCTTTTTCAGAAGTAGCAAAGGGAATGGGTGCGGTTGATTCAACTGTAAATCTTGCATTATCAGTTGTACCACAAAACTTATTAATGGTGGGTATATTCATTATCGCGTGTTTTATATCTCTATCTATGGGTACAAGTATGGGAACAATTGTAGCACTTGCACCAATAGGCGTTGGTATTAGTGAGCAGACTGATATTTCACTAGCACTTTCAATGGCTGCGGTTATTGGTGGTGCGATGTTTGGTGATAATTTGTCTTTTATTTCTGATACAACGATTGCTGCAGTGCGCACACAAGGTACAAAAATGAAAGATAAGTTTAAAGTGAACTTTTTCATTGTCTTACCGGCGGCAATAATTGCTTGTGTTATTCTGGGGTTTTTAACAATCGGAGAACAAGCAGTTGTCACACAGCATTCATATAGTTGGGTTAAAATTTTACCATATATCTTTGTGCTTATCACAGCGCTAGCAGGGGTCAATGTATTCCTCGTTCTTTTCATTGGAGTTGTTTTTTCAGGAGTTATTGGGTTAGCAGATGGTAGTTACCGCTTAATGGATATCATTCAACAAATAGGTAATGGGATGTCAGGGATGTATGAGATCTCTTTCCTAGCCATATTAATTGCAGGCATGGTGGAAGTGATTAAACATAATGGAGGTATTGATTATCTTCTTTATAAAGTGACACGCAATATTAAATCAAAAAGAGGGGCTGAATTTAGTATTGCTGGACTTGTTGGTTTAACAGATCTTTCAACAGCAAATAACACGATTTCCATTATCATCACTGGCCCGCTTGCTAAAAATATTGCTGATAAGTATGAGATTGATCCACGTAAATCAGCAAGCCTGTTAGATGTTTTTTCGTGCTGTATTCAAGGTTTAATCCCATATGGAGCACAATTACTTGTAGCTGCAGGAGTTGCAAATATATCACCAGTAAGTATTTTACAATTTTCATTTTATCCATTATTAATTGGAGTATGTGGAGTGATCTCAATTTTAATCGGTTATCCACGATTTGAGCGAGGTAGGAATTGAATCAGTTACAAAAGGCTAACCTTTACTTATAACGTTGGGTTAGTTTTTTTGTATTTAGGTCTGTTAATGCTCACTATTGATTTTGGTACGTTGTTGATTGGAGTGAATGATTACAGCGGAAATCAACAACCAAGTTTAACGGTGCCTTGTATTTAAATTTGTTCCTTAGATACTCAATTAATGATAAAAGACTAGTTTAGAAATAAAAATCATTTCGGTAAATAAAAAGGACTTTGTTCTTTTTATGAATGTACTGCTTTATACAGGTAAATATAATACATAAGTATGATTTTGGTGTTTTCTTAATGGATTCACAAAACATCCATTTATATTTCAAGTAGGGTTTGGTAAGATCAAATGGTTGTCTGATGACCGACAACTAAATCCTATTAAGTAATGGTAAGCACTTATTCTTAGTACTTAACCAAATTTGATACATCTAAGAGGTGACAATAATGAATTTATTATGGGGAATATTCGGTATTTTAGTTGTTTTGTGTATTGCATTTCTTTTATCCAATGGAAAGAAAGCGATTAATTTTAGAACTATAATTGGTGGCTTAGCGATCCAGATTATTTTTGCATTTATCGTGTTGAAGTGGGAAGCGGGAAGAACTGGGCTGGAGTGGTTCACTTTAAGGGTCCAGGATATTATTAATTATGCAAATGAAGGAATTTCATTTCTTTTTGGTCCACTTGCAAGTGGCGGAGAATTTGGGGTAGTATTCGCTTTTCAAGTGTTAACAGTAATTATTTTCTTTTCATCATTAATTTCAGTCTTATATTATTTAGGCATTATGCAATGGTTTATAAAAATCATTGGTGGTGGTTTATCAAAGCTTCTAGGCACGAGTCAGTCAGAATCAATATCAGCGGCAGCAAATATTTTTGTTGGTCAAACGGAAGCACCACTTGTTATCCGACCATATTTAGCTAAAATGACGAAGTCTGAACTTTTTGCAGTAATGACGGGTGGACTTGCTTCTGTCGCAGGGTCTGTACTTGTTGGTTATGCACTTTTAGGTGTACCACTTGAATATCTACTTGCTGCAAGCTTTATGGCGGCACCTGCAGGATTAATTATGGCAAAAATAATGATGCCAGAGACAGAGCGATCATCCGACTCAGGTTTTGAAATCTCCAAAGATACAGATTCAGTAAATGTTATTGATGCAGCAGCTCGTGGTGCAAGCGACGGGTTAAAGCTTGCATTAAATGTTGGAGCGATGTTATTAGCATTTATTGCATTAATTGCTTTAGTTAATGGGATTTTAAGCGGTATAGGTGGAATATTTGGTTTTGAAACACTATCACTTGAGGGAATTTTAGGAATCCTGTTCTCTCCGATTGCTTTTGCTGTGGGTGTACCTTGGTCAGAAGCAGTTACCGCAGGTAGCTTTATTGGACAAAAGTTAGTATTAAATGAGTTTGTTGCTTATTCAGCATTTGCACCACAAATCGACCAATTGTCTGATAAAACAGTAATGGTTGTAAGCTTTGCACTATGTGGCTTTGCAAATCTAAGTTCTATGGCAATTCTTCTTGGTGGCTTAGGTGAACTAGCACCAAATCGCCGCCCTGATATTGCAAGATTAGGTCTCCGTGCAGTAGCAGCAGGAATGTTAGCTTCCTTATTAAGTGCAGCAATAGCAGGTATGTTTATTTAAAGGAAAAGGGTAACCCCAAAAGTCTCTGTTTAAGACTTTTTGGGGTTACCCTTTTTTCAGTGAATCCTAACCTTCATTTAGTGCCACCTTTTGTGGTCTTTTTTCTTTAACCACTTCTTGCTTTTCGTCTTCTTCTGCTGGTCCCACTCTCTTAATAAAGAATGCAAGGATTACAGCTATTAATGATAAGTAAGTTGCCACGACAAATGCATCATTGATTCCTTGGATAGTTGCTTCTTTTAAAATATATCCCATTTGCTCTGTAGCTTCAGGTGTTACACCAGCTGCTGTTGCCATTTCAGTTGCGTGTTTCTCTGTCTGGTTGGACATCACTGTAACAAGAAAGGCTGTACCAAGTGCACCGGAAATTTGCTTAAATGTGTTAGACATAGCTGTTCCATGTGCATTTAATCGTTGTGGAAGCTGATTTAACCCTGCTGTCATAATTGGCATCATTAACATTGACATACCGAACATACGAGCAGTATATATGACTAATAAAAATGTATATGTGGTCGAATCTGTCAGTTCACTGAATTCCCATGTTGTAACGGTAGTGATTGCTAAACCAATAACAGAGAGCCATCTTGCACCAACTTTATCAAAAATCCACCCTGTAATCGGAGACATAATTCCCATTAAAATCGCCCCAGGCAACAATAGCAACCCTGATTCAAGTGGCGTAAATCCGCGGATATTTTGTAAATAAATTGGCACTAGAATCATTCCAGCAAACATGGCCATTGTGATTATGGCATTAATGATCGTTGTAAGTGTAAACATATTATATCGAAACACTCTAAATTCCAACATAGGATTTTTTACAGTCATTTGACGCCAAATAAATAAGGAAAGAGTAATAATACCAATAATAATGGCTGAAATGACTTCTACACTAGTCCAACCTGAGTTACCAGCACTACTAAATCCATATAATAATCCTCCGAAACCTAATGTAGAAAGAATGATTCCCGTAATATCAATCTTAGGATATGTTTGTTTCGTTACATTTTTGAGAAAGACTATAGCTATAAGAAAATCGATAATAGCAATTGGTAATACGATATAGAATAATACTCTCCATGAATAATTTTGGACAATCCAACCTGAAAGTGTTGGACCAATAGCAGGTGCAAAGGTCATCGCTAATCCTATTAGCCCCATGGCTTGACCGCGCTTGGCAATTGGGAAGATTGTTAATATAACGATCATTAATAATGGCATAAGTATCCCTGCACCTGCTGCCTGCACAACTCTCCCAGTTAAAAGAATTGTGAAATCAGGGGCAATCGCACAAATGAACGTACCAGCTGAAAATAACCCCATTGAGGTCAAAAAGAGCTGTCTCGTCGTAAATCGTTCAATCAAAAAGGCTGTAACAGGGATTAACACTCCATTCACAAGCATATATCCTGTCGTTAACCACTGTGCTGTATTTGCAGACATATCCAAGTCTTTCATCATTTCTGGTAAGGCCACATTCATTAACGTTTGGTTTAAAATAGCTACAAATGAACCTAAAAGCATAACTGTAAGAATGGCGCCCTTTTTTATTTGCTGGCCAGAAACGTTCGCATCGTTGGTCATTTTTTTATCCTCTCCTTTAAGTATATTTTTAAAAAGAATGAAATGGTGTAGTTAGCAATATTTGTACTAGCATCTTCAATATGTTTTTACATTTTCTTCATAAATATGTTGAAAACTTCTATTGCTTAGCCTTTTCTTATCGTTTAAGAAATGAAAATTCTTGTACTATGGATAACGCTGTGGCATCCAACACCAGTGCCTAGTAGCGCGTTGTGTATTTTACTAAACATGCGTACAGAGCTTCAATGAAGGGTTATGTACATTACTCGTGACTTCAACCATTTACCTTAGTTAATATTTCGTGGTACGAAATATTAACGATTCTACATTATACGCTGCTTTGAATAGAAGTCAACACCCTAAATGAATATGTGGAAACTTGAGGAATGTTATAAAGAAATCAAGTTTCTCAAACAAATACAATAAATATAGCTTTTTTATGGGAAAATAATTGTACAGTCTCGCTTGAATTTAGTTCTAAAGTTAAAGGTAGATAGTAAAGTAACAAAATAAATAAAGGAGTTATTATAGTATGCCAGTTACAATCAAACGTATTTATGATGAAGTGGGTAAAGATGATGGTGTCCGTGTGCTTGTAGATAGATTATGGCCAAGAGGTCTTTCAAAGGAAAAAGTAAAAGTTGACTGTTGGATGGAACAAGTAGCTCCATCAACTCAATTGCGTAAGTGGTTTCATCATGATCCGGAAAAATTTTGTGAATTTAAGGAGAGATATAAAGAGGAGCTAATGAATGAAAAAGAAAAAGGATTACAACTAGAAGAATTAAAGAGTCTAGTAGCAGAGTATAGAAATGTAACATTAATTTATTCTGCAAAAGATCAGAGGCATAATCAAGCAGTGGTTTTAAAGGAAATTTTAGAAAGGCAATAAAAAGAAGATGACAGTGCTAAGTCATCTTCTTTCGCAATATTTAATTATAGTTTAAATCTATTTACAATCGTATTTAATTGATTAGACATTTTATTAATGACAGTTGAACGGAATGCAACCTCTTCTATAGAAGCAGTTGTTTCTTCTGTTGCAGCTGATACCTCTTGTGCATTCATAGACATATGTTCATTCGCTTCTTCTAGATGAATGACAAGCTGAACAATTTGTTCGGATGTATTCGCCTCATCATGTGTCAAGGAAGAGAGTCCTTTGATCTCTTCAACTATGTTTTTCACGGCAAATCTAATGTTTTCAAGTGCTTCTCCTGTTTCATTTACAGTTTGTTCCCCCTGTTCGACATGTTTACGACTTTCTTCAATGCATCCTACTGTATTTGTAATGCTTGTTGTGATTTTTGAAACGAGCTTATCCACTTCTGAAGCTTCCTTATTTGATTGCTCAGCTAATTTTCGAACTTCATCAGCAACGACAGCAAACCCTTTTCCATGCTCGCCTGCACGTGCTGCTTCAATTGTTGCATTAAGCGCTAAGAGGTTTGTTTGTGAAGCAATGGTTGTGATTGCTTCTGTAATTTGTTGAATTTCCGTTGTATAGGTGCTTAGTGTTCCAATGATTTGCTGTGTATCAAGAGTTGATTTTTTGATAACATTCATCCGTTCTACAATTTCATGTACCTTTTGTATCCCTTGCTGTGCGGTTGTCATTGTATGTTCAGCACTTTCAACACTAATGTCAGCCTTCTCTTTAGATGAATGAATGAGCTTTGATAATGTCATTAAAGCATTTGAAGCCTCTGTTGTCATTTCTGCACTCTTTGAGGTTCTAGAGGCAACCTCATCCATATTTGTTGATACGTGGCCAAGCGCTAGGCTTATTTCATTCATTGATAGAGATGTATCACTTACATTTGAAACGAGATCATTTGAAGTAGTCTTTATTGTTGAAATAATCTCTCTTAAATTAGTAGACATTTCTTCAAGGTTTTGAGCCAAATCTCCTACTTCATCTTTGCTTGTAATATTATTTTCGTATACGGTAATATCGCCATTTGCAATCATTCTTGTCCGTTCAATCAGTATAGAGATTGGCTTTGTCTTTTTTCTAATAAGATACAATGTAAAGATAGCAGCGATTATTAACGGAATAAACCCTAATAATAGGCCATCCTTTACAACAGTCCATGTCCGTTCTTTAACAATATCCGCATTAAAATCAATAACACTAATGGCTATTATTTCTTTAGAAGGATCATGATCTTTAAAGATAGGCGCATACCCTGAAATTCGCTTCATTCCACCAAACTCATAGATTTCTGAGTAAGTAGAATGTTTCATTTCAATTAACATTTGAATGGCTTCTTTATCCGTTTGAAATTGATCGCCAACAGAGAACCCTTGTTTTATTAAATGGTCATCAAGAGCAAGTATTTCCCCATCTAAGCTAAGGATATATTGACTCTCAAAGATTTCTTTGTGATTAACTGTCCAGTTTAACTTTTTTCCAATTTCTATAGTGCGTTCACCATTTAGCAAATCTTCTAGATCCCTTGCTTCTAATAGACCTGTTGTAATATTTGCACATCCATAAGCCTCAACCCCGGCTGCTTCATATAGACTATTATAAGCTGTATTATATGTTGTAATAGAAGTAATGATTAATGTTGAAAAAATAACACCAATAATGATTAATCCTAATCTCCATGTTAGAGTTCTCTTCATAGCTAGCCTAGCCCCTTAAAAAAGATTTATTTATTTATCATACTTTTTACCCAGTGGTAAAGATGTGACTTTTATCACGTTTATTTTAAAGATTTTAGTTAGCTGTTTTAGATGTATCATAGGTTATGTGAATTTATTATGAAAAAATAATTTAAAATGAACGATTAAAGGAATCCAAACGTCAAATAGATAGAACAAACAGAAAGGGGGCTTGTCATCGATTGGATCAGGTAGAAGAGAGCAAACTAGTTAACGACGCAAAACGTGGGGACGATGAGGCGTTTACGGAACTGTTTCAGATGAATTATAGGTTCTTATATAAATATTTAATTAAACTAACCCTTCACCCTGATCAGGCGGAGGATCTTATTCAAGAAACAATGCTAAAGGCATATGTCCACCTTCAAAGCTTTAAGGGAGAATCAAAATATTCAACATGGCTTATTTCCATAGCATCTAGGTTATTTATTGATCAAAAACGAAAGGAAGTAAGAGATAAAAGGCGTTATGAAAAAGTTAGGGATGACGTAAAACAAAAAATGAAATGGAATGTCATGATAAATGGACAGGAATGGACGATCTATCTGGAGTTGTTTGCAAGACTAGAACCAGATATTCGTACTCCTATTTTACTAAGACATTACTATGGATTCACATATCCAGAAATTGCAAAGATGCTCAATCTTAAAGAAGGAACAGTGAAAACTCGTGTTCACAATGGACTAAAGCGAATAAGAAAGGAGTTGTGGTGATGAAAGAGAACAATGAAGATGAAT
Source organism: Metabacillus sp. KUDC1714 (assembly GCF_014217835.1). Lineage (NCBI taxonomy): Bacteria > Bacillati > Bacillota > Bacilli > Caryophanales > Bacillaceae > Metabacillus > Metabacillus elymi. Next base: position 1,884,291 of record NZ_CP055263.1, on the reverse strand, counting down.
GGATCAGCCATTTAGTTGGGGATTTGCAAAAGGTAGAGGCAATGCAAGAACCGGAAATTCCTGAAGCTGATCAATTAATGCATTCTATAAAGACATTTAAAGCTGAACGGAAAAAAGCTTATAAACGGGAAATGATAGCATTTTTAGTAACAGCTCTACTTATTCTAATTTCATATTCAACAATTGCCTTTAAAATGATGACAGTTTTTATATGGATTCAAGGGTTTGCATTGCTCTTAATTCCGATTATTTTTAAGCTTGAAAAAAAACGAAGAATGAAGCGCCGAAATGAGGTGACCATGTTTTGACAATGGATACTGAAGTATTAGTGGTGATTTTTCTTGTAGCACCTATCCTTCTTACTCAGGGTATTCTTTTATTTATAGATGCAAAGAAAAAGGGGGCATACTCCTGGTTTTGGGGAATATGGGGATTGATCCAATTTCCATGGCCGAGTTTGTTTTATTATTTCTTTGTGATTAGACCATATCGAAAAAGGATCAGTAGGATTGAATGATACTAATGTTAGAAATCGAAAGATAGTGATGTAATATGGATAAAATTCATGGTCTAAAAAAATACCCCCTACTTTAGGATAAATCCAATTGTAGGGGGTATTTTATATTAGGTTTATAAATGATTGTGTATCGACTCCTCTATCCTAGTCTGAATAAGGCAGCGAACATTTCCTATTTATAAAAACGATAGTTAGGTTCGTATCGTCATATAAGCATAAGAGGAAAAGTGGAGGTGTAACAGTTGATAACTGTAAACAATATTCATAAGCATTTTGGTTCACAGGCTGTATTATCAGGGATGAGTTTCACGGTGAAGAAAGGGAGTATTGTTGGGCTACTGGGCCCAAATGGCTCTGGGAAAACGACGATGATCAGGCTGTTGAACGGTGTAATTCAGCCGGAGCAAGGAACTATGGAAATTAACGGGTTTAACCCTTTAAATGATGGAAATGTAATCCGTCAAATGAGTGGTATTGTCACAGAGGGTGCAGGACTCTATCACGAAATGAGCGGGGAAGATAATCTATTATTTTTCTCGCAAATTTATGGAGTCAGGAAAGCGGTAAAACGAGTGAATGAATTGCTTAAAGACTTTGATCTTTATGCCCATCGTAAAAAGAAAGTTGGAACATATAGCACAGGAATGAAGAAGCGACTTGCATTAGCGAAAGCATTGCTTCATAAGCCGAAGCTTTTATTTCTGGACGAACCAACAAACGGCCTTGATCCTGATGGAATAAGGGATGTTATGAAGTATTTAACAAAACTGAATAAAACGGAGCAAATAACAATAATAATTTGTTCTCATGTTCTTCGGCAGTTGGAGGATATTTGCCACTCATATGTATTTATGGAGAAGGGAACTGTACTAGCACAGGGAACGAGGCAACAATTAGAGAAAGACTTTTTAACAGACATTTTGTTAAGGGTAGAAACAGGACTCAAATTGGATTCAACTGCATATTTTGGGTACCCAGCAGAACGAGTGAATGAAACTGCAATTATCTTTACTCTTCCTTCAAAAAATGAGATATCACCTTTATTAAATGAGATCTTAAAGGAAACCTGGATACATTCAACAACCATTGAAAATATAAGCTTGGAGTCAATTTACTTTGAAGTGAGGAGGAGGAACAATGAATAAAGGAATGGTGTGGATCATTGCAAAAAAGATATAAAATCGATCCTTGCAATTAAGCAGATATTACTTCCAATGTTGATTTTACCAATAATGCTATGTGTTATAATGCCAGGTATTCTTGTTTATCTTCTTCAATCTAATAATCTTTCATTTCTAAACGAGATTGATCAAATGATGAGTTTAGTAGGGACAATACCAGGGGATGATGGGGAGTTAATAAGGAGTCTTCCGACTAAAGAGGGACAGGCGATTTATTTATTCGTAAATTACATGCTTCCGTCTATGTATCTGCTTGTACCAGTTATTACTTCGATGATGATAGCTGCCAACAGTTTTGTCGGAGAAAAAGAGAGACGGACATTAGAAAGCTTGTTATTTGCTCCAATTGGGATCAAGGATTTGTTTATTGGTAAAATGCTTGCAGCCTTTATCCCATCGATGAGTATTTCGCTTGGAGGTTTTCTATTATGCTCATGTTTCATTAATATCCTTACTTATGGTCAATTTGAGCGTTTTCTCTTTTTGACGGTGGATTGGCTGTTGTTTGTTTGTTGGATTGTTCCTTCACTTACAGCACTGACGATATTACTTAATGTTCTTATATCTGCACGGGTAAAGGGTTTTCAAGAAGCACAACAAATAGGAGGGGCTACGGTCTTGCCAATTATCGGTCTATTACTTAGTCAGGTAAGCGGGTTATTTTTTTTCAATCCAACGATTATCCTTTTAATTGGTTTCACTCTCATTGTTTTATGCGTCTTTTTATTGTACAGAATTGCAAAAATGAATGAACGTCACATCCTTTTTGAAAAGCAGGTACATTGAAAAGATAGGATATAGATCAGTAAAAAAGATTACATTATTAAAGAGTATCTGTAGTTGCAGATGCTCTTTTTCATTGCTTGGGAAATTAATCATGTATAATGTTTATGTATGAATTAATGAACATCTAGAGAAGTTTTAGTTAATTGAATAAACCAGTAATTAAATAGTACGTATATTTAGTTATAACTAGATGAAAAGGACTTTTTAGAAAGGAAGTTTTATGTGGAGACAAAAAATGGTAATCGAAAAGAATCATTAAGTAGAGGTAAAATTTTGTGGCAATTAACCCGTCCTCATACATTAACCGCATCATTTGTACCAGTATTAATTGGTACAGTTTTAGCTATGTTTTATATAGACCTTGATGCAAGTCTTTTTGTAACAATGCTCTTATCTTGTTTATGGCTCCAAATTGCTACAAATCTGTTTAATGAATATTATGATTTCAAACGTGGATTAGACACTGAGGACTCTGTTGGAATTGGTGGTGCCATCGTACGTCACGGAATGAAGCCGAAAACGGTTTTAAAGCTGGCATTGGGTTCATATGGAATTGCTCTATTATTAGGTATATATATATGTATGAACAGTAGCTGGTGGTTAGCTCTTATTGGAGGAATAGGTATGTTAATAGGCTATTTATATACCGGTGGTCCTTTGCCTATCGCATATACTCCATTTGGAGAACTCTTGTCAGGACTTTGTATGGGGTCAATCTTTATTTTAATTTCCTTCTATATTCAAACAGGTACTCTTAATGTTCAAAGTATCCTTTTATCTATTCCAATCGGAATTTTAGTAGGGGCAATTAATTTATCAAATAATATTAGAGATATCGAAGAAGACATTAAAGGAGGAAGAAGGACGTTAGCTATTTTAATTGGGAGAAAAAAGGCCGTTTATTTACTAGGAGCAATGTTTTTAGTTTCATATGTTTGGGTTACTGGGTTAGTACTAGTTGAATTTGTGAGTCCTTGGCTATTACTTGTTTTTCTAAGCTTTCCTAAGCCAGTTCAAGCATTAAAGGGCTTTTTGGCAGGTGCTCATTCTCCTGCACAGATGATATTAGCAATGAAGGCAACTGCCCAGACAAATACTGTATTTGGAATCCTTTTATCAATCGGGTTATGTATTAGTTACGTTATATAACTGTTGTTATCATGATCAATGGAAATAAAAAACCCCCCGGAACCTTGTGTAACTGGATATTCACACAGGATTCCGGAGGATATAAGCGAATGCTCGTAACGAACAAGCAATAAAATTTAACGTACACCTTTCATAAAGCCCTGAATTTTAGGTGATAGGGCAAAAAGAAGGATGCTGAGAAGAATTGCTACTCCTCCAATGACACCAAAGTAAACCATTTCTGTTTCAGGTGTATAGAATTTAACAATTTGTGCATTAATGGCCTGTGCAGCAGCATTTGATAAGAACCATAAACTCATCGTCTGAGCTGAGAATGCTGCAGGTGCTAATTTTGTAGTAGCTGAAAGTCCTACTGGTGATAAGCATAGTTCTCCAAGTACGACAATGAAATAGCTAAGAACAAGCCATAATGGGTTGACTAATGAATCTGAACCCGTCAAGTATCCTGGCAACAGGATGACAAGGAATGACAAACCTGCAAATAATAATCCTAATGAGAACTTCTTAGGAACAGAGGGCTGGCGATTTCCTAGTTTCACCCAAAGCCAAGCAAATACTGGCGCTAAAATGATAATAAATAACGGATTTAATGATTGGAACCATGCAGGAGAAATTGTAAAGCCTGCGAACTCTAAATCTGTACGTTTATCAGCATAATGGGCAAGAATGGTTGAGCCTTGTTCTTGAATCGCCCAGAACATAACAGAAGCAATAAATAGCGGAATATAAGCTAGTATCCTAGATCGCTCTACTGCTGTTGTTTTAGGACTACGGTACATAACAAAGAAATAGATTGTTGGGATAAGAATACCCAAAATTCCTATAAGTGCTATAAAGGTTTCAAATGTTAAAATGCCTAGTGGAATTGTAACAGCAATTAAGATAGCTATAAGTACAGTAGCTAGTCCAAAAATAGAATAGACTTTTTTCTTTTCAGTTTGTGAAAGTGGATTTGCTACAACAGTACCCGCAAGGCCAAGATTTTTTTTCTTTGTAAAAATGAAGACTAATAAACCTAAAAACATACCAACAGCAGCAATAGCAAAGCCTAAGTGGAAATTATGCTTCAATCCTACTTCTCCTACAATTAATGGAGCCAGGAAACCTCCAAGGTTAATCCCCATATAGAATATGCTAAACCCAGCATCGCGACGGTTGTCTTCTTCACTGTAAATCTCACCTACAACACTTGAAACGTTTGGCTTCAATAGCCCTGTACCAAGTACAATAAGAACCATAGAGACAAAAAACATGGTTACGCTTCCAGGAATTGCCAATACGATATGGCCAAACATGATCAATATTCCACCGTAAAATATAGCCTTGGACGTACCGAATATTCTGTCCGCAAGCCAACCACCAATTATTCCGGACATATACACTAGTGATCCATAGATCGACATGATGGCAAGAGCCATATTTTCATCTAGACCTAATCCACCCTTTGATACTTCATAGTACATATAAAATACAAGAATTGCTCTCATTCCATAATATGAGAAACGCTCCCAAAACTCAGTAAAGAAAAGAGTGAATAATCCTTTAGGATGTCCAAAAAATCCTTTTTGAGGAACACTTGCCACAATTTTCTGTTTATTTAAGTCTGACATCATACAACCTCCTTTATTCTTCTACTATAATACTTTTATGGGTTGATGTTGTCAAAAAATAATTATTTCGTTTAAATTACTGAATTTTTTAGATTGATTAGGTATTTTGGCATATTAATGATATTTTTTTAGAATAATAGGAACATTGCCTATGTTACCAATTGTTTGAGAAGTTTTGCTATAATAATAAAAAGTAGAATTAAAGATACCTCTTATATTTCTCTTTTTGAAACCGCTTTAAATATTATCGTTACTGTCAATACGGTGCAAGCAGTACAATTTACTTATGAAATGAGGGATGTATATGGCTATACATGATCTAATCCATAAAGGCAGAGACGAATTGAATCTCGAAAATTTACTTCAGGTAAAAAACTGGATGACGCCAAGTCCCTTTTGTATTAAGGAAGGTCAAACATTAAGGGAAGCAGCGGAGATGATGATAGAGAATAGGGTAGACGGTCTTCCAATTGTTACTGAAGATCTTCAATTCATTGGTATCGTAACATTGAGACAGGCGCTTTATTATTTTGTAAATGGACAAGAGAATGAATTAGTTGAAAGTAGTATATTAAAGCGAAATTATGCTGTTATTAATCAATTTGACTCAATTTTTAGTGTTTTTTCAATGCCATATAACCAATTACCTGTCATCGATACCTCTGGAATGCTCATTGGCATTTTGACAAAGAGAGATATTCTAGATGGTTTTTCAAAGTATATTTATAGGCTGCAACAAAAGCAAAATAGTGCAGAGGTACTGAATGTTATCTTAGAGAGTGCATATGAAGGAATTGCAGTTGTTGACGAGAATGGTATTTTACAAGAATTTAACGAGGCTTATAGTCGTTTTACAGGAATAAGAAGAGATGATGCAATTGGTCGGCATGTTACGGAAGTCATCGATAATACCAATCTTCATTTAACAGTAAAAACAGCCATTCCTGAACGAGGTGTTGTCCAAAACATACAAGGACAAGATATGGTTGTTCATCGCATTCCTATTATTAAAGATGGAAAAGTTGTTGGTGCAATAGGGATGCTCATTTTTGAAGGAGTTACAGAGATATATAAAATTTATGAACGCTTACAGGAGAATCATATTAAAGATCAAACTGAAGAAAGGCCATTTACCTTAAATAAAGAACAAGATAGTCGTATGACACTTGATCAAATAATTGGTGTAAGTGATGCGATGACAACAGTTAAAAGGTTAGCAAGAAGGGCTGCAAGGACGGCAGCAACGGTCTTAATTACAGGAGAAAGTGGTACAGGGAAAGAAATGTTTGCCAAAAGCATACACCATTTAAGTCCGTTTGCAACAGGGCCGTTTATAAGTGTGAATTGTGGAGCGATCCCTGAGCATTTATTTGAATCAGAGTTATTTGGATATGAAGAAGGTGCCTTTTCCGGGGCAAAGAAGGGTGGAAAACCAGGGAAATTTGAATTGGCTGATAATGGGACGATTTTTTTAGATGAAATAGGTGAGATGCCGTTAATGATGCAAACAAAACTTTTACGTGTTTTACAAGAGAGAGAAGCGGAACGCGTTGGAGGTATTAAAAAATATCAAATAAATGTAAGAATTATTACAGCCACGAACCGGAACCTCAAGGAGATGGTAGACAAAGGAGAATTTCGTGAGGATTTGTTCTATCGACTTAACATTATTCACTTACATATCCCCGCTCTTCGCGAACGGAGGCAAGATATACCGATCCTTCTTTCATATTATATAAAAGAAATTTGTGATAAATACAGGATAAAAACAAAATCCTTCACACAGGAAGCTATTTCGGCATTTATGCAATATGAATGGAGAGGTAATATTCGTGAAATGCTGAACTCAATCGAGAGTCTTGTTACTCTAGTAGATGGACCTATTATTGAGTTAATGCATTTGTCTGAATCTATGAGAGGGTTTGAAAAGGGTGTAATTGAAGAAAGGAAGCCTTTAATTAGTAAGGGATTAATGGAAGAGGCAAAAATGTATGAGAACGAACGAGAAAAGGAATTGATTATTAAGGCGTTGAAAACTGCTGGTGGGAATAAATCAAAAACTGCTGAACTATTAGGCATTCATCGAACAACGCTTTATCAAAAGTTAAAAAAATATAATGTTACTTGATTGTAGTGTAGTGATATCACTACAAAATAACTACAGTTGTAGTGTGTTTACTACAGTTTTTGTAGGTTATATGTTAATTTTACAAGATGATAAAGTTGGCACACTTCTTGCTTTGTATATGTATATAGAAAAAAGGAGTGATTAGCCAAGTGGATAAATTTGCTGTTTTTCGTACACCACAAACAATTTTATACGGGCGGGAAGCTTTTAAAAATGTAGGAACAGAAAGTGCACTTAGAGGGGAAAAGGCACTCATTGTTAGTGATAAAGTGATGAATCAGCTCGGGCTTGTAAGTCAATGTCAAAGCTACCTTCAAAAAGAGGGAGTGAATAGTGAGATTTATTTAGGTGTTGATTCTGAACCGACAGATCAATATGTCGCTGAATCTTTAGAGCTATTAAAAAAGAAAAAATGTGATGTTGTGATTTCTATTGGTGGAGGGAGCTGTATTGATACTGCGAAAGCAATTGCTGTCTTAGCTACAAATGATGGATATATTGGTGATTATAGGGCAAATAAAAAAATTGTAGAGAACACACCAATTCCACATATCGCAATTCCAACAACAGCTGGAACTGGTTCAGAAGCAACAGATGTAACTGTAATAACCAGTACATTAAATGACGTGAAAATGATGATTAAGCAGCCTGCATTTATGCCAGATGTAGCGATTGTAGATCCATTATTGACCATTACATCTCCACAGCATATTACAGCAGCTACAGGAGTAGATGCTCTGAGCCATGCGATTGAGGCGTACCTTTCGAAACGTGCTCATCCAATGACAGACACAATTGCGTTATCTGCTATGAAGTTATTAGTAGAAAATATTTTAACCGCTTACAATAATGGGGAAGATCTTGATGCTCGTGAGGCAATGAGTTTAGGGTCACTACAAGCGGGTATGGCGTTTACAAATGCCTCGGTATGCCTTGTCCATGGTATGTCCAGACCTATCGGTGCATTATTTCATGTCCCACATGGATATTCAAATGCAATGCTTTTACCTGCAGTTTTAGAATTTAGTAAAGAAGCTTGCATTAACCGATTAGCTGATCTAGGGCGTATATTTAAGCCTAACAGTATCAATCTAACAAATGAAGAGGCAGCAGAAATAGCCGTTACTTCAGTTAAAAATCTTTGTTTGCAATTAAATATTCCAAACCTTAAAGGTTGGGGAATTGAACGTGGAGCATTTGAGAGTGTTGTTGGTAAGATGGCAGTAGATGCCTTAGATAGCGGAAGTCCAGCTAATAACCCTAGAGTTCCAACTCAAGTAGAATTGGAAGAACTCTATCATAATTGCTTTGATTACCAATTCACAAGTGAAGAAAAGGTTATGTAAATGTAGTTCAGGGGACAGGGGGAAATTAAATGATTGGAATGCTAGGATTGATAGCTTCACTCATACTACTAATCTATTTAACAATGAGGGGTATTAATATCATAATTGCTGCTATATTTAGCGCAATATTGGTTGCGCTTACAGGTGGTTTGAACCTAGAAACTGCCTTGACTGAGCATTATATGACAGGATTCACATCCTATTTTGCATCGTGGTTTTTAATTTTCTTATTAGGAGCCATTTTTGGTAAAATCATGCAGGCAACTCGGGCAGCAGATAGCATTGCAAATTGGGTAAAGAATACTCTCGGACCTTCACGAGCGGTGTTTGCAGTGGTTGCAGCTGCAGCAATTATGACGTACGGAGGAGTTAGTTTATTTGTAGTTGGCTTTGCCGTATACCCAATTGCGGTTTCTTTATTTAAAGTAGCAAATTTGCCACATCGATTTATTCCAGTTGCTTTAGTATTCGGATCAATATCCTTTACGATGACAGCTCCTGGTTCTCCTGAGATCCAAAATTTGATTCCTACTGAGTTCTTTGGGACAAAACCGACTGCGGGTGGCGTTATTGGTGTAATCATGGCGCTACTTATTATGGTTGTTGGTGGATGGTGGTTAGGGAGAATGGTTAAAAAGGCTGTTCAAAATGGAGAGGTTTTCTCCCTGCCAAATGATACATCGTCAAAAACAGCAGATGAAATGGCAGCAAGTATAGAATTTGAGGCACAAAGGCCAGAAACGGGATCTATAGATAAAAAATATCCAAATATTATATTTGCGGTGTTACCATTAGTTACCGTAATTGCAATGCTTAATACGATTTCTAACTTTACATCTTCAACAGGAGCTGCATTAATTTCGTTAGCTACCGGAATTCTTATGGCCTGTGTATTAATGTTTAACTTTTTACAAGAGTTCTGGGGTGCACTTGCCAAAGGTGCCCAAGATGCTTTGGTTGCAGTAGGGAATACGTGTGCTGTAGTTGGGTTTGGAAGTGTTGCCGCACAAGTTACCGCGTTTGATACTGTCGTTGATACTTTAGTTAATATACCTGGACCACCATTAATGGGATTAGCGATCGCAGTAACTCTTATTTGTGGAATAACAGGATCAGCTTCTGGTGGATTAGGAATTGCATTGCCAATATTGTCGCCGATATATTTAGCACAAGGACTTGATCCAGGTGCAATGCACCGAATTTCTGCGTTGGCATCTGGAGGACTTGACTCACTACCACATAATGGATATGTTGTGACAACGATAAGAGCTATATGCGGGGAAACGCATAAACGCTCGTATGGACCAATTTTTATGCTAAGTGTAGTACTACCAACAATTGTATTGGTTTTAGCGGTTATTTTATATTCAATATTCTAAAAAATATTTTTTTATGGAGCATGATAAGAGAGGGGAATTTTTATGACAACAACAACTACGCAAGTTTTAAAGAATTATATTAATGGTGAATGGATTGACGCTAAAACAGATGATTATCAAATTGTATCTAATCCTGCTACTGGTGAGGAATTAGCACAAGTACCAATCTCTACAAAAGAAGATGTAGATGCCGGTGTTAAGGCGGCGAAGGAAGCATTCAAATTGTGGAGTAAAACACCTGTTCCAAAACGTGCACGTATTCTATTTAAATATCAACAATTATTAGTAGATAACTGGGATGATCTCGCTAGATTAATTACATTAGAAAACGGAAAAAGCTTTAAGGAAGCTCATGGAGAGGTCCTAAGGGGAATTGAGTGTGTAGAATTTGCTGCTGGGGCCCCGTCATTAATGATGGGAAAACAGCTACCAGACATTGCTACAAATATTGAATCTGGTATGTATCGTTATCCTGTTGGAGTAATTGGTGGAATAACACCATTTAACTTCCCGATGATGGTTCCTTGCTGGATGTTCCCATTGGCAATTGCGATGGGTAATACATTTGTTTTAAAGCCTTCTGAAAGAACACCATTATTAGCGAATCGATTGGCAGATTTATTTAAAGAAGCTGGATTACCAGATGGTGTACTAAATATCATTCATGGAGCTCACGATGTTGTAAATGGACTACTTGATCATAAGGATGTTCCAGCTATCTCATTTGTTGGTTCACAGCCTGTAGCAGAATATATCTATAAATCAGCTTCAGCAAATGGAAAGCGCGTTCAAGCTTTAGCTGGTGCAAAGAATCACTCAATTGTTATGCCAGATGCCAATTTAGATACGGCAGTAAAGGAGATTATTGCTGCCGCCTATGGCTCGGCAGGTGAGAGGTGTATGGCATGTTCAGTTGTAGTAGCTGTTGACGATGTTGTTGAACCTCTAATTCAAAAGCTTAATCAAAAGGCAGATGAAATTAAAATTGGCAACGGTCTTGAAGAAGATGTATTTTTAGGACCAGTCATTCGCGAAGATCATAAAAAAAGGACAGTTAGCTATATTGAAAGTGGAGTAAACGAAGGTGCAACACTCGTTCGGGATGGGCGTAAAGATGAGGCATACCATGGAAATGGATACTTTATTGGACCAACAATCTTTGATAACGTTAACCCTTCAATGAAAATTTGGAAGGATGAGATTTTTGCTCCAGTGCTTTCAATTGTACGTGTTAAGAGTCTTGAAGAGGCAATTGAGTTAACGAATCAATCTGATTTCGGAAATGGAGCATGCCTATTCACGATTAATGGCAGTAATGTACGTTACTTTAGAGAAAACATCGAAGTTGGTATGCTTGGTGTCAATATTGGAGTACCTGCACCTATGGCCTTCTTCCCATTCTCTGGCTGGAAAAATTCCTTCTACGGAGATCTCCATGCGAATGGATCAGATGGTGTTGAATTTTATACAAGACGTAAAATGCTAACTGCTCGATGGTAGATAGGTATAGACACTGTTTAAAGTTAGGTATAACTTCCTAAAAGTAAGCACTCCCAGGTCGCATTATGACTTGGGGGTGTTTTTGTTAGGCTGTTTTCGCAAACTTTGTAGCTATTTACCAGGTAATGCGACGTGGTTGATTTCCGCTTCAGATGCTCGCTTTCCGCGGGGCGGGCGGTGAGCCTCCTCGGCGTAAACGCCTGCATGAGTCTCACCTGTCCCGCTACTCCCGCAGGAGTCTCGCAATCCGCTCCAATCAACCTGAATTAGTTTTTGTCTTAAAAGCAACAATCTTTTAGAAAAGAGCCTTTTGTTATCATAAAATGTTAGTAATTGATGTTGTCTAGTTCAATTTCCATGTAATAGAAGAGGATGGTATTCTAACACTAATAGATAAACGTAAAAAGTTAAGAAGGACTTTAATTGTCATCATTTAGTATGGAAAGGTCAGACTAAAATTCATTATATTGAATTGTAAATGGGGTAGAGGGGGAGAGCGTATGGAAAATCAAATTGCAGTTGTTACGGGGGCTTCAAGCGGCTTTGGTTTGTTAACATCGTTGGAGTTAGCCCAAAAAGGTTTTCACGTTATTGCAACAATGCGTGATATGAAAAAAGGTTTACCTTTAGTCAATCAGGCGGAACGTCTTGGAGTGAAAGATAGAATCCAATTATTTGAGTTAGATGTTACATCAAATCATTCAATTACTAATTGGAAGACCTTTATGGAGGAACTTGGAAGGATTGATATCCTAGTTAATAATGCAGGTTATGCTGGTGCAGGCTTTGTAGAAGAGATACCAGTAGAAGAATATCGGGAACAATTTGAGACCAATGTATTTGGGGTTATCGGTGTCACTCAAGCAGTTCTCTCTATGATGAGAAAACAACGTAAGGGAAGAATCATAACTATTAGTAGTATAAGTGGTAGAGTTGGATTCCCAGGCTTGTCACCATATGTATCCTCGAAACATGCGTTAGAAGGCTGGAGTGAATCGCTTCGACTAGAGATGAAGCCATTTGGAATTGACGTTGTAATTATAGAACCGGGTTCATTTCAAACGAATATTTGGTCATCAGGTAAACGGGTAACGGAGAATTCGTTAAAAATAGATTCACCTTACTATGGAAAAATGAAAAAGCTTGAACAGCATATTGAAAAAGGGACAAACAAATTTGGTGACCCAGTACTAGTTGCTAAATTAATTGCCGGTATTGCCCTAAAGAAAAAAACGAGCTTAAGGTATATGGTAGGGGAGGGGGTTAAAGTCTCTGTTATCTTGAAATTTATTCTCCCTTGGAGACTTTGGGAAAAGCTGCTATTAAAGCAATTAAAGTGATTATATTTTAGATAATAGCAAAAGAAGTTAATCAAATCACTATAGGTAATCTTAAGTATAGCAGTGAGTCAATCTTATTATAGGAAACAATATTAGTTGAGTTGAACTTAAAGGATATAAGCAGTATTTCCATGTGTAAAGCATCCGAAAAACCGGTGTTTGCAATTTTGTATACAAGTAAACAAAATGTAACCGTATTGTATACAGAAGTGTAAACATGTGTACATACCCGTACACATGTTGGTATTGTTGAATGTATACATTTTCTGATGATTTGTTTACAAAAATGTATACGTGTACACCTTTTTGTAAACAAATCACGCAACAATGTTTTCTTGTTTAACGAAAACTTAATGTATTCTCTTCATTTTAAGGGGTTATAAAGTTTGATATAGGGTTTTGTATGAAGGTATTTGCGAGGGATTATTTAAGTTTTGTAACTATCCTACTTCCAATATTACGTTGCACTAACATGCATAATATTAGAGTAGACTTGAAATCTGAATTTGACAAAGTTTCACTTTATTTTAGGGCTCTTTTAAATTTGGCTGTTCATTTCCGTTGCAGGTGTTCCATTTTCCGCGGGAGTTCACGCTTCCCCTCCCGCAGGATTCTCAAGTATCAATTTCAATTAACAAAGTGCCAAAATCAAAAGTGAGCATTATCAGAGTCTGTTTTAAAGATTGTATACATATTAGTTGAATTGCTGTTAGAAGTAGTGGTGTCAAATTTAATCGAACAACTTGTCAGTTCCTCTTTCTGTCATACGGCAAATTGAATTCATGTTATTAAGGAATACTTCTTTTAAGAAATCAGAAAGTAATATATTTTGTTCTTTGTTTTAGTGTTGAGCTTCAAATATCTACTGAACTTCTCATATCTTCTTAGGTTAACTTTAGCCAACAATGAATCGTTTAAGAACTTCATGTTTACTATAGCCGACATTAACGCACGGAAAAACCCACTCTAGCTAGTACGAATCGATTGAAAGAGTGGGTGGGGGATAACTTGTACGTAAAAGCTTAGCAATTCTAACTTTATTTCATATGAAGCTTTGGTTCATAATACTTCGACAAATGGAATTTCTGCTTTCTTAAAAATTCTTGGTCAAATCTATAATATATTAGATAAGTCTAGCATCCTTAAAAAACAATAGAATCATTTAATTAGCGACATTATTTGCATATGGGCAAAAAGAAAGAGAAAACCGTGTCGAAAGGAAAGGGATAATAGAGGTTTACGTCGATGTATACATGTATACGAAATGTTTTCTTTTTGATTACAATTACGTATACGTGTATACAAACCTGTAAACTCATTGAAATATAAGGATGTAAACACATTTGTTTATTTGTATACAAACTTGAAAACTTGTTTTCTAGTTGAACACAACTAAAGTAATATTGACGATTATCTTCCCCTGCTTTACCCTTGAATTAAATAGATAAAGTTTATTCATATTCTTTATTTATTTTATATGAAAGGAATGATTGGATGAGTATTAGTAGAATTGCAGCAATAGACGTTGGAAATGATTGCGTAAAAGCATTATTTGGAAAATTAGATTTTAACTTGTACATACCAAATGTAATTGCAAGAGATACAGAAGATCGACCAGTCATTGGAATCGAAGAATTAAACGAAAAAGATCCTTTGGATGGTATTCACATTCGAGTTCACTCCCCTGCTTTAAAAGAAAATAATGTCATTTATCGTGTTGGGAATTTAGCAACAAAAAGTGACAATCCAAATGAACTTGATCCAGGTAGCAGTAAATCAGAAGAAGATCAGACTTTAGTTATGCTTTTTGCCTCTTTAGCATTAGACGCAGTGAGAGAAAAAAATTCTGAGATTTTCAAAAAAACAGGCAATGTAATTGATGCAAGTTACACGCTTGGAACTGGTTTACCTCTACGTGAAGTGAAAGAAGGTAAGGATGTAGGCTATCGCTCACAGCTATTAAGCTCTGTTCATCAAGTTGAATTTTTAGTAACCCCTAAATATCAAGGTATTAAAGTAAATATAAAGTTTGATGAAGTAAAGGTTTATCCAGAAGGATTTGCAGCGTATATCAATCTTGTAATGGATAATGAGTTAAATATTATTAACCGTGATCTTATTGATAAAAGAATCCTTATCCAAGATATTGGGGGATTATCAACAGATGTTGCTGTTATTAAAAATCGCAATGTAGATGATGATAAAGCTCAAGGGTTTAATATTGGAGTCTCTGAAGCCCTTGAATCGATAAGAGAAGAAATCCGTACAAAACATGGAGTAGAGTTAGATAGTCGTAGAGATGTTGTTGAAATCATCACACGGAAAAACGACCGAAACCATATCATGGTTAAAGGAAGTCGGACAAGTGTTCATGATATTACAGATCGTATTCTTTTAGAGTTGGCTAAGAAGCAATATCGCCACTTACGCAATGTATGGCAGAAAAATTCCCAAACGGAGATCTGTTACTTCATTGGCGGTGGAGCAATGGTATTAAAAGACTATATTAAAATGTTAAATAATAGTTTAGATGGTTATAACATTGAGTTTTTTGAAGACGAAAAAGAAAGCATTTGGATGATGGCAAATGCTTACTATAAATTAATTTCAGATTATGCAAGAAAGAATAATAATATAAACACAAATGCAAAAAAGGTAGAGAAACAACCAGTACAAAAATAGGGTGATCTTATGAATAAAAAGGGCTCAGCAAGTATACAAAGGGGACAAGCAATTACTTTCCGTCTTCCTTCAGATACACCTGATCATATCCTAAAGCAGCTGCAAAAGTTAAAAGAAACAGAGAGAAGAAACTTTTCTAGCAAAATGGCAGAGTTTATTTTGGAGGGTGTTAATAGCTCTTTATCGAAAGAGAGAGAAACGGTAACACTTCCATTACCAAAACAATTAAATAAAGACCAAAGAAATTGGTTAAAACACTCCCATTCAGAAGCTATGTTAGGGAGTATTGTCTATCAATTGTTAGCTGATCCAATTCGTGCAACATCAATTTTGGCATCACTTAATAGTAATGCTTTGGATATTAATGAAGCACTGTATTTGCAAGAGGAAAAACAAGAAGAAATAGAAGATAACTTTATAATTCCAGCAGAATCAAGCATCGATGTTGAACAAGAGGAACCGGATGAGGTTCCTCTTGCTATTGATGATGAACTGGATAATGATTTAATGAATTTTGATTGGGAAAAAGCTAGACAGGAACACGCTGCAACAGAAGAAGATCAAGAAGAGCCAGAAAGTGTTGAAGACCTTCTTGGAGGATTTCTAGCAAATATGAATAAATGATCCAAAAGTATTTTGTACAAACCCGAACAAAATAAGAAGCTGGACTAATCTTTAAAGCTCAGTGTATAACTTTCTTATCATAAACTCCAGCCTGATGAATATAAGTGTAATAAATTATATTTCAGGGGAATGAACAGGGATTTATTTTTGAAAATCCATTGACAGAAACAAATGGAAAATTATACAATAAAAAAGGTAAATTAAATTACAAGAAATGGAGGGTTACAAAATGAAAATGTTAAAAGTCGATATTATTCATCAAATTTCATATTGTTATGTGACCCGCCAAGAGTTGTATATGGGCTAAACTTTCTTGTGAAAAGCTACCCTTATTATGTACATTTAACGCAGGTTACTACTTTAGTGACGTGCGTTTATTTTGTGTCTTTTTATGACATCGTGCGATTACGCATGATGTCTTTTTGTATTTTTAGGCTCTTTTCTAAAAGATTGTTGTTTTTGAACAAAACTGATTAGGTTGATTGGTGCGGATATGCGAGACTCCTGTGGGAGTAGCGGGACAGATGAGACCCCGCAGGTGCTTCGCGCTGAGGAGGCTCATCGCCCGCCCCACGGAAAGTGAGCATCCTCTCGCTGCAATCAACCTACCCAATACTATTTTAAAAGCAACAAAGTTTGGCGAGTCAGCCTTATTTTAAATACCGAGCATTTTGCTCGTTTATATAGATATGCCCGTTAAGAATGGGATGAATTTTTGAAAGGAGTTTTTTGAGATGGAAAAAGAAAAAGTGATCCGTATTTATTTAGATTGGATGAAAGGTGGCTAACAATATATATTTACTTTTAATAATAGGGGAGGGACCTTTCAGTGTTCTCAGTATTTAAGAAAATAAGTTGGTTTTTTAAACAGTATTGGAAACGATACACAGTTGCGATTACTTTATTAATCATTGTCAGTGTATTAGATGTTATTCCACCTAAAATTATCGGAATTGCGATTGATGATATTCAATTTGGGCAGATGACTGGTGAACGCTTACGTGAGTTACTAGTTTACTTTGGTGCTCTTATTGTTTTGAGCTATGGCATAACCTATGTATGGATGTACCAGTTATTTGGAGGAGCTCATTTAATTGAGCGAATTTTAAGGTATCGCTTTATGAGACATTTATTATCAATGACTCCTAGCTTTTATGAAAAGAATCGAACAGGCGATTTAATGGCAAGAGCGACAAATGATTTGAAGGCGATTTCAATGACAGCAGGCTTCGGGATTTTAACCTTAATTGATTCAACTATTTTTATGATTATTATTATAATCGTAATGAGCTTTACGATTAGTTTGAAGCTTACTCTTGCTGCTCTTTTACCATTGCCACTTATGGCAATTGCAATTAATTATTATGGAAAGCTTATTCACCAACGTTTCACAGTCGCTCAAAATGCCTTTGGCGATTTGAATGACAATGTGCTTGAGTCAATTGCAGGAGTTAGAGTTATCCGTGCATATGTACAGGAAAAGGCAGATGAAAAACGCTTTAATGACATGACAGAAGATGTATTTAACAAAAATATTGCCGTTGCGAAAGTCGATGCATTATTTGAACCTACCATAAAAATTCTCGTTGGTCTAAGCTATGTAATTGGTCTTGGCTATGGTGCTTATCTAGTCTTTCATCAAATCATCACACTAGGAGAATTAATTAGTTTTAACATTTATTTAGGAATGTTAATTTGGCCAATGTTTGCTGTTGGTGAGCTTATCAATATCCTTCAGCGTGGAAATGCCTCACTAGATCGAGTAAATGAAATCCTTACTTATGAAGCAGATGTAAAGGATCACAACAATCCTAATGAAGTAGCTGTAGCAGAGTCGATTGTGTTTTCAAATGTTACATTTCGTTATCCGACCTCAACAAATGAGAACTTAAAAAACGTTTCTTTGCATGTAAAAAGAGGCGAAACAATCGGAGTTGTAGGCAAAACAGGTAGTGGAAAGACTACTTTGTTAAAACAGCTGTTAAGAGAGTATCCATTGGGGACTGGACAATTAAAGGTATCAGGTATACCTCTAGAAACTATTGCGATTGACAGCGTCCATTCCTGGGTTGGTTATGTACCACAAGAGCAAATTCTTTTTTCACGAACGATCAGAGAAAATCTTCAGTTTGGAAAAGAAGAAGTGAGTGAAGAGGAAATTGATAAGGCGCTACATTTAGCTGCCTTTAATAGTGATTTGGCTATTTTACCAAAAGGATTAGATACACTTGTTGGTGAAAAGGGTGTTGCATTATCAGGTGGCCAGAAGCAGCGGATTTCAATTGCAAGGGCATTAATTAAAGATCCAGAAATTCTATTACTTGATGATGCTATGTCTGCTGTTGATGGAAAAACAGAGGCGAAGATTATAGAGAATATACGTAAGGAAAGAGCGGGAAAAACAACGTTTATTACTGCACATCGACTTTCAGCTGTTCAGCATGCAGATTGGATTGTTGTAATGGATGAAGGGGAAATTGTGGAGGAAGGAACACACGAACAGCTTCTGAAAGAGGGAAAATGGTATAAAGAGCAATTTGATCGGCAGCAATCTGATTCCTATGGAGAGGTGAGTTAAATGAAATCAAAATCAACTGGAAGACGCCTCCTTCATTACGCACTTCTCTACAAAAAAACGATTATAATAGCTCTTGCAATGCTAACATTTGCTGTTGCAGCTGAGCTTACAGGGCCTTTCTTAGCAAAAAAAATGATCGATGACCATATGATTGGAATTGAAAGCCCTTGGGTTGAAGTGACAAATAAGGATGATCAAGCAGTTCTGTATAACGAGCATTATTTCAAAAGAAGTTCGAATGTTACTATAGGAGACTCTTTAGGGGATGAGGAAATACAAATTATCCAAGTAGGACGCTCCTTTTATGTTACGAATGAGCATCTCCCTTTTGACGGCGAGAGATCAATTAGTGGCGACATGCTAACAATATCGAATGGTTCTGACGAAGAAAGCTATGAAGTAGATAAATTAAATCAACAGGAGTTATTTGCTTTTTATCAACCAGAAATCCGACCAATTATTCTCCTGCTTAGTTTTTATGTTGGTTTGCTTTTTATCGCGGCATTTTTCCAATATGGAAAATCACTAATGCTTCAAAAAGCCGCTAATCGTATTATTCAAAAAATGAGAACCGATGTGTTTGAGCATATACAAAGAGTGCCAATCAATTATTTCGATAATCGGCCAGCTGGAAAAATTGTTTCACGTGTAACAAATGATACTGAAGCAATTAGAGAGCTATATGTTAAAGTGTTAGCGACCTTTTTTACAAGTGGTATTTACATGACAGGAATCTTTGTAGCATTGTTTTTCCTTGATCAAAAGCTCGCGTTGATTACACTGTTTTTGGTTCCAATCATCATAATTTGGACGTTGCTTTATCGAAAGGTTGCCTCAAAGTATAATCACTTGATCCGAACAAGGGTAAGTGACATTAATGGGATCATTAATGAATCCATACAAGGAATGCCAATTATTCGTGCATTTCGACGTAAGGAACAAACAATGAAGGAATTTGAGACGTTAAACGAAGAACACTTTACCTATCAAAATAAGTTACTTAGCTTAAATTCAATGACTTCTCACAACTTAGTGAATGTCCTTCGTAATGTTACGTTTGTTGTACTAATTTGGTATTTTGGCGGGCAATCGATAAGTGCAGCAGGAATCGTATCTATTGGAATGCTTTATGCGTTTGTTGACTACCTTAACCGTTTGTTCCAGCCGGTAACTGACATTGTGAATCAGCTTGCACAGTTAGAACAAGCAAGGGTTGCATCTGAAAGAGTTTTTGAGCTTCTAGATGAAAAAGGTGAGGCTGTTAATGAGGATGAATTACCTAGATATGAGGGAAATGTTAAATTTCATCATGTTTCGTTTTCCTATGATGGAGAAAATGATGTCTTAAAAGATATCTCATTTGAAGCGAAAAAGGGAGAGACTGTCGCATTAGTAGGTCATACTGGATCAGGGAAGAGCTCGATTATCAATCTTCTATTCCGTTATTATGACATTGATCGAGGAAGTATTATGATTGATGGAATGGATACTAGTAAACTTCCTCGTCAACAGCTTAGGAAGCATATGGGAATCGTTCTGCAGGATCCGTTTTTGTTTACGGGGACAATCGAAACTAATGTAAGTCTAGAGAATCCAGCAATTACAACAGAAAAAGTTAAAAAGGCTCTACAGGATGTAGGAGCAGATCGATTTATTGAAAAGCTTCCAAATCAGTATGAGGAACCAGTCCTTGAAAAGGGTAGTACATTATCCGCTGGTGAACGGCAGCTTATCTCCTTTGCCCGCGCATTGGCGTATGATCCTGCAATTTTAATTTTAGATGAGGCAACAGCTAATATTGATACTGAGACTGAGGCAATGATCCAACAAGCATTAAATATTGTGAAAGAAGGTAGAACTACATTTATCATCGCTCATCGTCTTTCAACGATTCGTAATGCTGACCAAATTCTTGTCCTAGATCACGGGGAAATTGTCGAGAGTGGCAGTCATAAAGAGTTACTCGACCAAAAAGGAAAGTACTTTCAGATGTATCAGCTTCAGCAAGGGAAAGAAGTTTCAAAGGTAGGTTAGATACTTGGAAAAACGTAGATTAGGGTGATGGCTATGTTTACCTTCTAATAGACTCGGGAATATTAATAAAAAAGTAGGAGGTAACTATGAAAAGACTAATTAAAAAAATCATGAAATGGGCCCCTATTGTTTATCCAATTGTAAAAAAGATAATAAATAAGCGTAAAGCGAAAAAAGTTAAGACATCTACTTATTAGATGGTTAATTGTAGAAGCAGGCTATTAGTTATTTAACTGATAGCCTGCTTTTTTGTTGCTTAGAATATAATAAAATCTTGAACTGTGGATAAGTGCTTTAGCATCTAGCTCCAGCGCCTAGCCTATTGAGGACATAAGCTAATTTAGAATTGAAGGTAAAGAAGCCTTCTATTCTAAATTAATTTATTTGCCTGAGGCTGTTCAAGTCGCTTGCGCTTTTGTTAGGGAGAAAAAGCTTTTACAGAAACCACATTCTGTTAGCGCTTGCAAGGTGCATTTATCATGATATGATAAAGACATAATACTAGAAATATAGACAAGGATGCTAATTAATGAAAATAAACAGTAAGATTTCAAACCTTTTGGAACAGTTTACATTAAAAAAAAGAATCGTGTTTATTTTTGCTGTTGGTACACTAATTCCTTTTGTCTGTACAGCACTCATTTCATATAATGCCATGTCATCCATACTGAGCAGTAAACTAGATTCTGGAGTACGAAGCAATTTGAAAAATGTTCAACAGTCACTTGAAAGTACAATCGACAACTTGAACCATGTTTCACAGCAACTTGTCATCCCTGGGAGTGTTGGGGGCTATTTGGACACGTATTTGCATACGGAACAACCATATGAACGTGCAAAATATTATCAGGATATCAAGACGAAATTGAATGAAATTACTTTTACTAATCCTGGTATCGGTTTAACTATGTATTATTCTGATGAAGAGAATAATTATTTATTTAATACCTCTGGTGTAAAAAATGACTTTACAATTAATCGATTGCCCTTACTAGTTAATCATTTTAGAATCGCAAACTTTGGCCCACATATAAGTAATGAACTCCATAGTAATAGATATGTATTTTCTGTTTTAAGAAAGGTAGACTTGCCTGAAAGGGATGATATCTATGTTTATATTGAATCAGATTTAAAACATACGCAAAATATTTTGCAGCGAGATCAAACTGGAGAGCAGGATTATTACCTGATTTTAGATAATCATGGGAGGATCGTATATAGTGAAGTCAATAATCCCTTTCAGGAAAATACCTATTTTGAAGGTGGAAAGTCGGGTAAGGGTTTACTAAACGAATATTACTGGTTTAAAGAGACGAGTGATCAAGGGTGGAGCATAGTATCTTTAATACCAGTGGCAAAATACAATGAAGAGAAAAACCAATGGGTTGTGCAAATGATTTACCTATCCATTATCTTTGGAGTACTAAGCCGCATCATTGCTTGGTTGCTGTGGAAGATGGTATATAAGCCATTGCAGAAATTCGATAAAGAAATCAATTGGATGATGCAGAGCGATTTTCAATCCGAGACCTTTCGTACACGTATTCCGGAATTTGACTATTTGCTCAGACAATTCCGCAAGATGAAAAATCAAATTTCAGACCTTTTTAAGGAAATAGAACAAAAAGAAAAGCGTAGAGCTGACCTTGAGGTAGAGAAACTATTATATCAAATCAATCCCCACTTTCTTATGAATACATTGGATACTGCTAACTGGCTCGCTGTGATGAATGATCAGAAGGATATCAGTCAGCTTGTTACGTCTCTCAATAGGTTGTTGTATTATAATTTAGGGAAGGCTGGACAGACCTCTACGATCATGGAAGAGATCGAGACATTGAAGCAATATTTGGCTATCCAGAAATTCCGTTATGACTTTGAATTTGAAGTCCGAATTTATACTGATGATGTAATTTTGAATAATCCAGTCCCCCGATTTATCCTTCAACCGCTTGTAGAGAATGCAATTTACCATGGGTTGAGTGATGAAGGCTATATTTATGTAGAAGTGAGGAACGATAACCATAACATACAAATAGAAGTTAATGATAATGGTGCGGGGATCTCAGAGGAAGCTGTTGATAGATTATTAAATCAAAATCAAACGAAACAGCAGAAGGATGGCATGGGAATCGGATTAAATTATGTAAAGAGGATGTTAGAAAACCATTATGAAGGAAAGGCAAAATTAGAGATTAAAAGTTTAGTGGGTAAGGGAACGAGTGTTTTTCTGACTCTACCAATTTTGGAGGTGGATGCTCGTGATTAAAGTGCTTATCGTCGATGATGATAAATTAGTTAGAAAAGGACTCACTTCGACAATGCCCTGGCAGGATTATGATATGAAGGTGGTAGGAGAAGCAAAAAATGGAGAAAAGGCACTAGAATTCATGGAGTCTAATGAGATCGATTTGCTATTTACTGATTTAGCAATGCCCGTGATGTCAGGTATTGAATTAATGAGGAATGTTCGTGAACGTTACCCCAGTGTCTCAATTGTAGTATTAACCATGCACCAAGATTTTGAATATATTCAAGATGCCTTACGGTTAGGGGCAATTGATTATATTGCTAAAGTTCAAATGGAAATGGAAAGTTTTGAAGAAGTTTTGGCTAGAGTTCAAAAGCGAATGATAGATGTAAAAGGAAAAAATGACCGACAGTTTAAAGGTGAAAGTTCCTCTGAGATATTGGAGATCGATGAAGGTTATGCTTTTGTTTCAACTATGGAAACCGATGGTATGATAAGTATCATAAAGGAAAAAGGTGAACTAGACTTTCAACCAGAATTGATTGATACGGGTGTTTGGCTCTGGTTACCTACAAGTGAGAAAGACTGCAAAAACATATTAAATAGGATATCAATTGATGATGATAACAATAATAATGATTATGGAATTATTATTTTGAATGGGCTTATAAGGAAAAATAAAAATGAAATCCAGAAGCATTTGATTAAGTATAAAGAAAAACGGTTCTTCTATGATTATCATCCAAACAACAAAAGGATCTACCTATCTATACAAGAGCTAGAAAGAAATCTATCCCTCGTTGACGAGGTAAAGATTACAAAGCTAAAGGAACAATGGTTGTCTCTAGCTTGGGTACAACAGACCTCAGAGTTTGAAAAGCTATTGAAAGAAATGAAAGCATTACATTTGCCGAAGACAAGATTAGTTAATCTCTTGTATTTCTTAGTCAATGAATGGATCCGGATTTATAACCATGTCATTGCGAAGTTAGAGCTACCAGATGAAATGAGCTGTTGGTATGATGTTGAAAATTGGTTTTACTCGATCAGAGATCTATTAAACGAATCAATGGGGAACAATCTATTTTCTAGTGATGTTCAAAAAAGTATTATGAAGTCAGTTCGAATCATACATGAAGAATTGGCATGTCCAGTTCATGCTTCAGATATAGCAAAAAGGGTAAATATGAGCCGCAGTTATTTTAGTCAATGCTTTAAAGATTTGGTAGGAATGACATTTAATGAATATGTACGTCACGTAAGGGTTGAAAAAGCGAAAGAATACTTAGTGCATACAAATAAAACGATAACATGGATTGCTGAGAATACTGGCTATGCAGATGACAAGTATTTCAGCCGTACTTTTCGTAAAAAAACAGGTAGTTTACCTAGTGAGTACCGTAAAATGAATCAAAAAGGGTGAGGAATGTCCTTTTTTAGGGTGAGATATGTTTGATTACTCTAAACTAAGAAAATATAAGTGTGTTTTGAGCAAGTTAATTGGTCATTACTCTCCCTAAACTGGCAACCGCTTTCTAACTTGGAAGCGGTTTCATTTGTGTTATAGTACATTTGTAGATTAAAAGATTACAGTAAAAAGGGGGAAATAGTATGCGTAATAATAAACAAGCTTTGATGGTTTTACTTGCGATTCTGTTACTTTTCGTTACCGCATGTACAAATGGTGGGTCATCATCTGAGGAAACGAGCCAAACGAAAGAAACGAATTCTGAAAATCCACCTGATCCATTTGGTAAATACAATGAAGCGGTGACGATAACAGTTGGCCAAGAGGTTGATCCAAGTGATACGAGTTTACCGTCAGGTGATACACCTTTGGATAATCAATATACTCGAAGCGTAAAGGAAAATTTAAATATTAATGTAGAACATCATTTTACTGCATCACCTTCAAATTACGATCAAAAAGTCAGTTTGGCTATTGCTAGTAACGATTTGCCAGATGCGATGATAGTTGGACCTGTGGAATTAAGACAAATGTATGAGGCTGGGCAACTTGCGGACTTGACGGAAGTTTACGAACAGTATGCTTCTCCTGCTATCAAAAGAATTCTTGAAAGCACGAATGGTCTTGCTAAAGATAGTGTTACATTTGATGGAAAAATGATGGCAATCCCGAGTGTTCAGTTACAGGCAGATGGAGTCCACTTATTGTGGATCCGTCAAGATTGGTTGGACAAATTAGGACTAGAGCCACCGAAGACAGTTGAGGACTTGGAGAAGGTGGCAAAGGCCTTTACTGAGCAAGACCCGGATGGTAATGGAAAGGCCGATACAATAGGTCTTTCAGGACCAGATACAAATAATAAATTGTATGCTAATTTTCTGGAGTCGACAAACAACCTATATGGATTTGATGGAATCTTTTCTGCATACAATGCCAATCCAGGCTACTGGGTAGAAGGGGAAGATGGAAAGCCTGTATATGGCTCCACCTTACCAGAAACAAAAGATGCATTGGCTAAATTAAGAGATATGTATGCTAAAGGGTTAATTGATCAAGAAATGGGGGTACGTGAAGATTCTGGTGAATCTGTTATTAGTGGAGATTCAGGAATGTTCTTTGCTCCTTGGTGGATGCCTTATGGACCAATAACAGATGCGATCAATACGAATCCAGAAGCTAATTGGCAAGCATATGCTCTACCACTTGATGCAGATGGAAAATATAGTCCGCACATGAGTACTCCTTCAAGCCGCTTCGTGGTAGTACGTAAGGATTATGAACATCCTGAAGCAGCTATGAAAATGTTAAATAACTTATTAGCGAATGAAGCCACATTTGATCCTAGTAAAGGTGGCCCGGGCTTTTATCCGTTGAGACTCGTTTTTGCTCCTTCTGATGAAACTGAATATAGTGTTAAGGCGCTTAGGGAAGTGTTGGCAGGTACGAAAACAGCTGAAGACTTCAAAGATAAACCAGAATATAAGTTATTAGTAACAGACGCAGAAAATATTAAAAAGGTCAAATTGGAGCCTTATGACAAATTAGGTATCCAGCACTGGGATCCAAAGGCTGATTTAGGGGCATGGACTCGTTCCTATGCGCTGATGGTTGGTGGGTCACCACTTGTAGACCAAGAAATTAACGGGGTTTACAGTCAAATCTATGGACAAACAAAAACAATGGAAAGTAGATGGGTAAATCTCAAAAAGATGGAAGATGAAGTTTTCCTAAAAATTATTATGGGTGCAGCACCGCTTGATGATTTTGATAAGTTTGTTAAGGATTGGAAAAAACAAGGCGGAGATAAAATAACTGATGAAGTAAAAGAAGTAGTTAATAAGTAAATTTCCTAGATAGGCTGTCTCAAAACCTAAGGGTTAGATCCCTCAGAGCCAATAAGTAGGATTTTTCATTAAAGGAAAAGTTCATGTTATTGGTGTTTGTGGGGATAGCCCCTTTTGAGGCAGCCGCTTTCTATTAATCTATTACAGAGAAGTCAGGAGGGAAACGGGCTATGAAAAACAAAAGTTTTGCCAAGCATTATTACCTTATGCTTCTACCAGGGTTTATTTGGCTATTATTATTCAGTATTGTACCTATGTTTGGAATTGCTATTGCTTTTCAAGACTATAATCCGGTACAGGGAGTATTTGGCTCAGAATGGGTTGGTCTTGAGCATTTTAAGTATATGTTCACATTAAATGATACGATGGATATTTTTTTTAACACCATTTTTATTGCTGTATTGAAAATTATAGGAAATCTCATTATTCCGTTGATCTTTGCATTAATGCTTAATGAATTGCGCTTAATGGTATTAAAAAGATGGATTCAGACGATTGTGTATTTGCCTCACTTTCTATCATGGGTTATTTTAGGGGGCATTCTTTTAGATATTTTTGCTTATGTTGGTCCAGTTAACCAGTTTTTATCTTTATTTGGTGTTGATCCGATCTTATTCTTTGGAAGAGCAGACCTGTTTCCTATTCTGGTTGTTGGAAGTGATATTTGGAAGGAATTTGGATTCAATACGATTATCTATCTTGCAGCATTAACAGGAATTAATCCAGCTTTGTATGAGGCTGCTTCAATTGATGGTGCGTCTCGTTTACAGGGTTTGTGGCATGTGACCCTTCCTGGAATTAGAACAACGGCTATTTTACTAACCGTACTAAGCTTAGGCAATGTATTGAATGCAGGATTCGATCAAATCTTTAATTTATATAATCCACTTGTATATTCAACAGGAGACATCATTGATACATGGGTGTATCGTACCGGATTGTTGGATCTACAGTATGAGCTTGCAACAGCAGTTGGTTTATTAAAATCTGCTGCAGGATTTATTCTCATAAGTTTATCTTATTTCTTGGCTTACAAAACAACAAATTACCGTATCTTCTAAAAGATTGGAGTGAAGATGGATGGTCAAAGATAAGACGATTGGCTCAAGAGTATTTGACATTGTACTTATTGTTATTTTAGTCGGAATTGCCATAACGTGTATTCTACCACTCTGGTATACATTAGCTCTTTCGTTTAGCTCAAAATCAGCTGCAAGTGCTGGAGAGGTCGCGTTTTGGCCTGTGGGATTTAATATTAATTCATATAAGCAATTATTAGGGGATGCACAATTCTTTCATTCCTTTTGGATATCGATACAGCGTGTAGTACTTGGAGCTGCCCTTAACTTTATTATTGTGCCCCTTATGGCTTATCCACTGTCTAAAACTGTAAAAGACTTTAAACTGCGAAACATATTAATGTGGCTACTAATTTTTACAATGTTGTTTAATGGTGGGCTAATTCCTTTATATCTGACGATTAAAGAATATGATTTACTCAACAGTATTTGGTCTCTTGTTCTAGTTGGTGGGGCACAGACGATCGTGTTTAATATTATTTTGGCGATAAACTTTTTCCGTAATTTACCTAAGGAATTAGAAGAAGCAGCACTTGTGGACGGTGCAGGGCCTTGGTATATCTTATACAAATTATATATTCCACTCTCCGTACCAGTACTGGCAACGGTTAGCCTTTTTAGTATTGTTTATCATTGGAATGAGTTTTTGTACGGTTTAATTTTTATGACAAGAGAAGAGTTTTATCCATTACAGACATATATTCAACAATTGACGGTGGTCCTTGATCCTGCAAGTATGACTGAGGATCAGTATAAACGAATGAGCGAGCTTTCAAACAGAACATTAAATGCAGCCAAAATCTTTATTGCTATGCTTCCTGTATTAGTCGTTTACCCGTTTTTACAACGATTTTTTATTCACGGGATTACACTTGGCTCTGTGAAGGAATAAATCGATGTGGAAAAACTCTTGATTTAAAAAGAGGGGTTTTTTTCCGTAACATAAAGTTTTATTAGTTAAATAGGTAAAGGAGATGGAAAAAATGAAATTTAGTAATGGTAACTGGTTAAACCGTGAGGGAGTAAATATTTACAGTCCCTTTGAAGTGAATGAAGTAGAAAAAGATGATCAGTCATTAACCGTTTATGCACCTTTCATGCATATTGAAACACGTGGACATACGTTAACAGGACCGCTATTTACTATGAAGTTTTCATCACCAATGCAGGATGTAATCCGTGTCCAAATGTATCATTTCAAAGGAGAACAACACCAAGGACCAGAATTTGAACTTTTCCCCGATTCTAATTCACCTGTGAGCATTTATGATAATGAAAACGAAGCAAGTTTAACAAGTGGAGACCTGACCGTTAAGATTAATAAGCAAGAAGGATGGTCAGTGGATTTTTACAATAGTATGGGCAGGTTAACGGGTAGTGGCTCACGAGGCATGGGCTATGTAACAACCCAAGATAAGAAAACATATATGAGAGAGCAATTAGGACTAGGAGTGGGTGAATCTGTTTATGGTCTAGGTGAAAGATTTACTCCCTTTGTTAAAAATGGGCAAAGTATCGATATTTGGAATCAGGACGGTGGAACAAGTACAGAGCAAGCCTATAAAAATATACCGTTTTATTTAACGAATAGAGGTTACGGAGTTTTTGTCAATCATCCAGAAAATGTTTCGTTCGAAGTTGGTTCTGAAAAGGTATCTAAGGTCCAATTTAGTGTTAGCGGTGAATATTTAGAGTATTTTATTATTAATGGTCCTTCACCGAAAAAAGTCTTAGAGAACTTTACTTCATTAACAGGAAAACCGGCTGTGCCACCGGCATGGTCATTCGGACTGTGGTTAACGACCTCGTTCACGACAAACTATGATGAAGAAACAGTGAACCATTTTGTAGATGGAATGATCGAACGTGATATACCGCTTCATGTGTTTCATTTTGACTGTTTCTGGATGAAAGAGTATGAGTGGTGTAATTTTGAATGGGATAGACGGGTGTTCCCTGATCCTGAAGGCATGCTGAGACGCCTGAAAGAGAAAGGGCTAAAGATTTGTGTTTGGATCAACCCATATATTGCTCAAAAGTCAAAGTTGTTTGATGAAGGGAAGTCAAAAGGATATCTTTTGCAAAAAGAGAATGGAAGCGTGTGGCAGTGGGATTTGTGGCAGCCAGGTATGGGGATAGTTGATTTTACAAATCCACAAGCGTGTGAATGGTTTGCTTCCCACTTGAGAAGGTTGATCGATATGGGTGTAGATTGCTTTAAAACCGATTTCGGAGAGCGTATCCCAACAGATGTCGTTTATTACGATGGTTCTGATCCGTATAAAATGCACAATTATTATAGTTTTCTTTACAATAAAGTCGTTTTTGATGTGCTTGAAGAAAAGCTTGGTAAAGGAGAAGCTGCATTATTTGCGCGTTCAGCTACAGTAGGCGGACAGCAGTTTCCTGTACACTGGGGTGGTGATTGTGATTCAACATATGAGGCAATGGCGGAAAGCTTGCGCGGTGGTCTGTCATTAGGTCTATCTGGGTTTGGATTTTGGAGTCATGATATAGGAGGTTTTGAAAGTACTTCCTCTGCTGATTTATATAAACGCTGGGTTGCGTTTGGTTTACTTTCTAGTCATAGTCGTTTACATGGCAGCAGATCGTACAGAGTACCATGGATGTATGATGAGGAAGCAGTCGATGTGCTACGCTTCTTTACAAAACTGAAATGTCGATTAATGCCTTATTTGTTTTCCGCTGCTTGTGATGCTTCACAAAAAGGATATCCAATGATGAGGGCTATGTTACTTGAATTTCCAGATGATCCTGCATGTGAGAATCTAGATCGTCAGTACATGCTCGGTGATTCCTTATTGGTTGCACCAATTTTTCAAGAAGGCGGCCAAGTTTCCTTTTATTTACCTGAGGGAAATTGGACACATTACTTGACGGGTGAGAAGGTTGAAGGTGGGGGCTGGAGAAAGGAAGAACATGGCTATCAAAGTTTGCCTTTATACGTGCGTGCTAATAGTTTACTAGCTATAGGAGAGTTAGATGACAGACCTGACTATGAGTATGCCGAAAATGTTGAGTTGCATTTGTTTGAGTTGCAGGATGGAGGATCAGCTTCGACAACAGTTTATGATCCAAAGGGAATGCAAAAACTCACGGTTGAGGCTAAACGGGAAGGTAACGAAGTCTATATTTCAGCAAATGGAACATCTAGTAATTGGAGTGTTCTTTTGAGAGGAATCCAAGAACTTAATGCATTAGAAGGAGGAGTTGCTGAAGCTACCATGAGTGATATTCGATTGCTTCCAAATCCAAATGTAGGAGAACTTAAGATAAGGTTATAAACATTTAATCGTTCAGCAATTTAAAGGGAAGTTTATTTGAAAGTAGTGCTGTTAACTTTAAAAGAATAAGATGCTAATATAATTTCCCAAGCAATAAGCTAAAGTAGTGATGATCCGAGTACCGTAAGTAGGGGGAGTACTATGATTAGATTATTTCAAACGCATAAAGTGAGGAAAATCACAGAATTAGATGGTACTTGGGATTTTGCAAAGGTAGAAGAAATAGAAAAGAAACTACTATAAAATACACCTATAAAATGCCTGTTCCTGGTTGTTGGGAAATGCACCCAAAACTATGGTGATAAAATTCCTATAGATAACTTAATTGAACGTATTGGAAAAGGAACAGAAGAACGACAAGCAGATATTCTTGAACAGAATTTAAGGGCGTACACCTCAAAAGATTTTATTTCAGGTATGTACATTTGGCAATTTTGTGATTGTCGAGTGACTGAGGCGACGGGTTGGCTCCTTAATAGGGCTGGAACCCAGAATAGTAAAGGGATTGTGGATGTTTATAGAAGGCCTAAACTTGCTTATAATATTGCAAAACAATTTTTTGACACTGATTAACAGGAAGTAACCGATGTTATTAAATGTAAATAATTCAAAAAGAGGTGTTATTTTAGGGGTGAACCTGAGGTACCTCTTTTTTGTTTTTTAATGAACGAAAGCACAAATATGTTCATCGAGAAAAATAAAATAAAATTTAAGTAAATTTTTTGTAATAAATACTAGTTTAGTAATGGTATAATAGTTAAAAAATGAAAACGCTTAAAGGTGGGGCAGCGAATGGAAATGAACGGTTTGATGGGCGGCTTTTACAAATTATCGGTTTTAATTATGCGCTTTTCGTTAACAAATGTTCTGTGGGTTCTTTTTAATTTTCCTATTGTGTATATTTTGTTGATTCTTTTAGTTGGTGACATTTCCAACTTGCAGATGGGTTTATTGACGATTGCCATATTAGCACCATTTATTTTCTTTCCAGCTACTGCTGCAATGTATGGGGTAGTTAGAAAATGGGTGATGGGAGATGGGGATATCCCAATTTTTAAGTCCTTTTTACGCTACTATAAGGAAAATTATAAACGAAGTTTTCTTATAGGCGTTGTCTTTACTTTGTTTTGGACAAGTTGGGTATTAAACTATCTTATGTTCTTTCAGCAACAATCTGTCTTTTTTAACGTTATGTTTATGGTGATAACTGCCTTCTTCTTCACGTGGAATGCTTATTTCTTTTCTTATACTGTACACTTTGAAATGAAGTTCTTTACTTCATTAAAAAGTTCATTCATTCTTGCTATAGGTAGTCCGTTTTCTACGATTGGTGTAGCTCTTATAAATGGAGCACTCATCTTTATAAGCTTTAATTTTACATTTTTAATACCATTCTTTGTAGGCTCACTAAGTGCTTATTTTTCGTTCCTATATTTTTATAAGGTTATTCAAAAAGCAATGAAAGCACAGGAAGTGAATGAAAAAGTAACGAGCTCACCAGGCCTTGAAGGGTAATGAAATTTTAGGGTATGTTGTATAAATAAAAAGGCGCCGACTAGCCAATGACTAGCTAGCTGGCTCTCTTTTATAAATAGCTGGTGCTTCTCCTTAAAAGGATTTATGATCTACATGAGAAGCTAAATCTGTTTTCGGTTCGGGAACACGAACAAGTATGAGAAGACCAACTATAAATAAAAGAATAAGACTGAACACTCCACTATTTGAATCCCCAGTAAGCTGTGCTGTTACTCCTACTAATAGCGGTCCCATTATTGACGCAAATTTCCCAAAGATGTTATAAAATCCAAAAAACTCATTAGCTTTTTCCTTTGGTACAAGTTTTGCGAAGTATGACCGACTTAAGGCTTGAATCCCTCCTTGTGAGGTTGCAACAAGCATTGCCAAAATCCAGAAGTCTAATGTGGTTTTTAAAAAGTAAGCATAGATGCAAACAATCATATAAATGATAATTCCAACATACAGCATTTTCTTTCCGGTAAACCTCTCAGACAATCTTCCATAAAGAATCGCAAATGGAGCGGCAACAACCTGAGTTACGAACAAAATAATAAGCAAATTTGTTGAGCTTATACCTAAGTCAGTACCATATGCTGTGGACATTGTAATAATCGTGCCTACACCATCGATATAAAAGAAATAAGCAATCAGGAACAGAAATAATGCTCGATATTTACGGATTTCCCTTAAGGTTTTTCCTAGACGTTTAAAGCTATTTACAACTGGGTTCGATTCTCGTTTGATGTAATATCGTTGTTGAACATTTTTAAACAGAGGGATGGTAAAAACTGCCCACCATAAAGCCGTAATTATAAAGGCAATTTTACTTGCTATTGTAGTAGAAATAGGAATTATCTCGCTTTGTGCTAAAATGATGATCGCGATACTAATAACAAATGGAATGGTACTGCCGATATAGCCAAAGCTAAATCCGTGTGCCGAAATACGGTTCATTCGTTCCTCTGTTGTAACGTCTACTAAAAATGCATCATAAAATACATTTGCACCAGCAGATCCAACTGCAGCAACGGTATAACAAATAAGCAAGAGTAGCCACTGGTCACTTGGGATAAAGGCTAGTATTCCCGTAAAAATGACCCCTAAAGAAAAGAAAAAACTGAAAAAGCGCTTCTTAAACCCCTGATAATCAGCTATTGTGCCTAGAATTGGTCCGAGCATTGCTAAAATAAATGTCGCAATCGCAATTGTGTAACCCAAATAAGCTGTGGAGTTAGCAGGGCTAATTCCAGCATTTGTCGCTGCTGCTTTGTAAAATAAAGGAAAAACAGCAGTAGAAATAATAATGGAATAAGCGGAGCTTGCCCAATCATAGAATATCCAACTATTTTCCTCTTTCGAAAAACGTTTCATAAATGTGGCCTCCCTAGTAAACGGTCCCTTTTATTTTACAAGAAAAATAGTTTGTTATAGTAAGCGCTGGGAAAATTTAATATGTAATTTACATTATTAACAATTTATCAGGATTATGCTTGTCTGCTGATATGCAGAGACTATTTAGTATGAATATGAATGATATAAAACCTGATTTAAATATCGTGATACTTACTTGTAAAGTTACAGCTAATGTAGTGTCTGATTGTTTATTAAATAAATTAAGTTAAGATTTATTTTCGAAAAAACAAAATAACGTATTGAATATAAAGAAAATTTAGTTTACAATGAATTTAACTACCATACTAGTATGTCTAATGTGTAACAGAGTATGAAATAAGACTGACTTTACACCGATAGTAGTCTACGTCTATGCGGAATAAACTACCATACTAGTATTCTAATATGTATACGATTTCTAGCAGAAAGACTCGAAAAAACACATACGTAGGACACCTTTATCTCAATTCTGTAAGCGCTTTATAGTTAAAGTGGAGGAGCTTATCCAGATCAGTATTTAGTAAAACAAAGGCTACATATTCAGATTTATAAAGTGAGTGGGGGGTTAATATGGGGGAAGTTAAGGTCGAAAAGATGGGTAAGGTTAATGTATTGAAGGATATGAAAAAAAGTAAATTTGCCATTATTGGAGTATCTCTAAAAAAGGATTGGCAGCTTTACTCTTTATTGATTTTACCGATTATTTACTTATTGATTTTTAAATATGGTCCAATGATTGGTAATGTAATTGCATTCAGAAGATTTATGCCTGGGGGCAATATTTATGGGGAGGAATGGGTTGGATTACATTATTTTAAAATGTTTATCAATGATCCAACCTTTTGGAATGTTTTTACGAATACCCTCCTTATTGGTGGGCTAACATTATTGTTTTGTTTCCCAATGCCGATTATTTTTGCCTTGTTATTAAATGAAGTGAAGGGTAAAAAGTTTAAGAAATTTGTCCAAACAGCTTCTTATTTGCCTCACTTTCTATCTATTGTAATTGTTGCAGGAATGATTCTACAATTAACGGCTGTAAATGGTTCAATTAATAACATTGTAGAATTCTTTACCGGTGAGAAAATTAACTTTATTCAACAAGCAGAATGGTTTAGAACGATTTATATTACCTCAGAAATTTGGCAAGGTATGGGCTGGGGAGCGATTTTATATTTGGCAGCGCTAACAACAATTGATGATTCATTATATGAAGCAGCCAAAATTGATGGAGCAAATCGCTGGAAGCAGACACTCCATATTACAATTCCAGGTATCCTACCGACAATTATTACGTTATTAATCTTAAATATTGGTAGTTTTATGGCTGTAGGCTTTGAAAAAATATTACTTTTATATAATCCATTAAACTATGAAACGTCAGATGTTATTTCTACTTATTTATATCGTGTTGGACTTGAATCAAGTAATTTCAGTTATGCGACAGCGATTGGATTGTTCGAATCTCTAATCGGATTGGTGTTAGTATTATCGGCTAACGGTATTTCAAGAAAATTAACAGAAAGAAGCTTGTGGTAGAGGGGGAAGACCATGAAGGAATCTGTACAATATAAGATTTTTAAAGTGTTTAACGCGTTTATCTTATTAGTCATTGTTTTCTGTACACTATATCCATTTTTAAATGTTATCGCTCAGTCCTTTAGTAGTGAAGCTTTTATTAATGCAGGTCAAGTAAGTTTATTACCAAAGGGCTTTAATATCGAGACATATAAAACAGTAACTCAGGACAAGATGTTTTGGATCAATTACAAAAACACGGTTGTCTACACAGTTGTAGGAACTGCTATATCAATGTTTTTAACAATAATATTTGCGTATGCATTATCCAAGAGGAGATTGGCCGGACGTAGATTTTTTACAGTTTTTGCTGTATTCACGATGTTTTTTAACGGTGGATTAATCCCTAACTATGTATTAATTAATAGTATTGGATTTGATAATACAATGTGGGCAATTGTTATTCCTGGAGCCATTAGTATCTATAATATGTTAATCATGAAATCCTTCTTTGAAAATATGCCTGAAGAGCTAGAAGAAGCAGCATCAATTGATGGGTTAAATACTTATGGTATTCTCCTGAGGATTGTATTACCTCTCAGCAAGGCGGTTGTTGCAACGATGATTCTTTTTTATGCAGTAGGGCATTGGAATTCTTGGTTTCCAGCTTTCTTATACTTGGATCAAAAAGAGTTATTTCCAGTCACCATCTACCTTAGAAATTTAATCGCTGGTGTTACTGGAGGACAATCAGCTGGAGCGACTTCAGCCGATAACTTAACTCAAATATCAGCAAACATTAAGTCAGTTACAATGGTACTTACCATTTTACCGATTTTAACAATTTATCCTTTCGTTCAAAAGTATTTCGTATCAGGTGTAATGCTTGGATCTGTTAAGTGAAGACTCCATGAAAAGCAACAATCATGATGAGAAAAAGCATAGGTAATAAAGGGGTAATTATTTTAGGTAGATAAGCGTTATGTTGAGTGTCGAAAAACTAGGGTGGAAAAGGCTCAAACGCTTTCTTATAGAAACTGAATCAAAAGGGAGGAATAGAAATGAAAAGTGGTCGTAAAAGGTTAAAGTCAATATTTTGTTTAATAGCTTTGTTTGTACTAGTGATTGCTGGCTGTTCTAATAAAGAGTCTACAGGTACAGCAAACGAAAATACTAAAAAGGGTGCTATGGAATCATACGGTGTAGGTGATACATTTAAGGCTAGTGAAGAATTTGAATTACCAATCTTATATAGCGATCAACCAACCTATCCTTATAAAGAAAATTGGCTATTGTGGGAAAAGATCAAAGAAATGACGAATGTTTCGCTAAAACCTACAATTGTACCAATGAGCGATTACACGCAAAAACGTAGCTTGTTAATTAGTTCAGGTGATGCACCATTAATTATTCCTAAAACATATCCTGGTGAAGAGTCAGCTTTTGTTTCTTCTGGAACGATTTTGCCAATCAGTGATTACATTGATAAAATGCCACATTTCAAAGATAAAATAGAAAAATGGCAACTAGAAGATGAATTAGAAGGTTTACGTCAAAATGATGGTAAATTCTATCTGCTTCCTGGTTTACATGAGGAGGTATGGCCAGACTATACCCTAATAATAAGAACAGATATTTTTGAAAAGCACAATATTGCTATTCCAACTACTTGGGATGAATTATATGTAGCAATGAAAAAATTAAAAGAATTATATCCAGATGTTACACCATTCTCTGATCGCTTCCTATTTGATAGTACGCTTAATATAGCGGCTACTGGCTTTGGTACTAAAGCAGGCTGGGGATATGGAAATGGATTAACATATGATGAATCAGCAGATGAATTTATCTATTCTGCAACAACTAACGAATATAAAGAATTACTAACTTACTTTAATAAATTAGTATCAGAAGGACTACTCGATAAAGAAAGCTTTACACAGGAAGATGATCAAGCGATCCAAAAATTTGTTACTGGCAAATCCTTTATTATTAATGGAAACTCACAAACAGTTATCTTACACCGTAACGATATGGATAAAACGCTTGGTAAAGATAACTACTCAATTTCTAAAATTACCGTTCCAGGCGGTCCAGCAGGTCAGCTTATGTCGGGTTCTAGATTAGAAAATGGTGTTATGATCTCTTCTAAAGCAAAGGAAAGTGAAAATTTCGATGCCATCCTCCAATTTATTGATTGGCTTTATTATAGTGACGAAGGCCAGGAATTTGCTAAATGGGGTGTTGAAGGAACAACATTTACTAAAACAGATGGTGTTAGAAAATTAGTAGATGATGTAAATTATAATGGGCTTAATCCAGCTGGCACAAAGGATTTACGAACTGAGTTTGGTTTCTCTGGAGGAGTATTTGCCTATGGTGGAACAACAGATCTTCTACAATCAATGATGAGTGAGGAGGAGATTAAATTCCAGGATGATATGGCAAAGGTTAAAACAACAATTCCGGCAGAACCACCGATTCCATTCTCAATGGAAGATAGAGAAAAGGTAACATTACTAAATACGCCATTAAAAGACTACTCAGTTCAAAATACACTAAAGTTTATCATTGGAGATCGTGATTTAAAAGAGTTCGATGCATTTGTGAAAGAATTAGAAGGCCAAGGACTGCAACAATATCTTGACCTTGCTAATAAAACATACAAGGAATATAAAGAGTCTAAGTAGTTGAATAATCTAGTAGGTTGCCTTTTCACATGAAAGGGCAACCAACTTTATTAAATTGGAGGAAAATTGAAAGGGAAAATAACTTATTATACATAAACCGTAGTAAAATATATGTAAAATGAGAAAAAGATGGTGAATAATCATGGAAGAAAAGAAAGAGTTTGGTCAAGGAATCTTATACATAATTACAAACTATATCTATTGGTTGCTTTTAACAAATATTTATTTTGTCGTAACGAATAGCTTATTTATCTTTTTCTTTATGACATTAAAACCGTCATTTTCTAACATTCTACTATACTTTTTGGCATTACTACCAACAGGCCCAGCAATTGCAGCTATGTGTTACTCAATGGAGAAGCTTGTAAGAACGAAAGAAATATCACCAACACGTGATTTTTTCTATGGCTACAAAAAGAATATTAAAGATACTTTTTCTGTGTGGTTGCCAATACTCGTCGTTTACTTCATTTTATTTGTAGATTTACAATATCTCCGCCAGTCTACATCTGATACAAGTCAAATAATATCCATTGTGATTTTCATTCTGACGCTACTATGGACGATGTTAAGCTTAAACATTCTTACGATTAATGCCAGGTATAAATTTAGAATAAGGGATGTTTGGAAATTGTCAGTATACTATAGCTTTACGAAATTTAAACAAACATTCGGTAATTTTTTGATTTTATTTATCGTGGCATTTGTCACAACCGTAACAACGGATTTTTTAATTGTTTTTACTTCTAGTATTATTGCTTACCTCATGATGCTAAATATGAAAGAGATGCTGGCAGATCTTGAATTAAAATTTTTAAAGACAAGTACTGAAAATTCAATTGAAAAGAGTATGAATAAAAGCGCAAGCGCCTTGAACAGCCTCGGGCAATAAGATGATTTAGAATAGAAGGCGTTTTTTGCCTTCAATTCTAAATTAGCTGTAGACCCAAGAGGGGCTAGGCTCTGGAGCTGGATGTCATGCGCTTATCCATAGTTTTAGAATTTTATAATTTCTTAAACGATTAAAAATGGAAGAAATCCACTAGGGAGGCTAGTTAGTTGATTGATTTTAATCCTCACTGGTAATCCCAATTATAGGTTGGGAGAATCAATACTACCATACTAGTATAGTTATGAATTCAGTATAAGGTCCTTTGTGAAAGTAGATATCAAGAAAAGCTAATCTTTTCCTGTTGGGGAGTTGAAATGATGATAACGATCCAGGATGTAATAACTAAATTAACAAAACCAGTTGATAAGTTGGAAATAAGTGTTGATAAGCTGGTGTTTGGAGATCCGTATACAGAAGTTAAAGGTATTGTAGTCGCATTTGTAGCATCCCACTACGTAATTCAGCGTGCAATAGACATGGGAGCAAACCTTATCATAACTCATGAAGGTACATTCTACAGTCACCATGACAGAATTGAGCATCTAGAACATGATTCAGTGTATCGTAATAAGAGGGAAATGATTGATGAATCAGGTATTGCAATTTATCGATTTCATGACTATTGGCATAAGTATCAACCCGATGGAATTATGGTGGGGTTAATACAAGGATTAGGTTGGACTCACTATGTTGAAGAGAATAATGCAACATCAACTTTACTGACTATATCTAATATGACGGTTAAGGAGATTGCTGATTATGTAAAAAGAAAGCTTTCTATTCCTTTTGTACGTGTTATTGGAGACACCTCAATGCCATGCACTAGAATTGGATTATTAGCAGGATATCGAGGTGGAGGGGATATAGCTATACCGCTATTTGAACAGGGTGATCTTGATTTAATTATTTACGGCGAGGGTCCCGAATGGGAGACACCTGAATACGTTCGGGACGCCATTTATCAAGGGAGAAATAAGGCGTTAATTAATATAGGGCATGCTGCTAGTGAGGAACCAGGAATGGAGTATCTTGCAGAACTAACAAAGGCATTTTTCCCAGGCATTCCTGTTCACTTTATTTCCGAGGAAAATTCCTTTCAATTTCTCTAATGGCATTAATACAATAATGATAAACTCTCGACTTTTTAAAATAACCTTAATATAGAAATTTTAAATCTAACAAATTATAGCTTAATCTAACTAATACACAAAAGATGGAGGTTATATAGATGAAAATCACATTTCGATGGTTTGGCAATCAAGATGATAGTGTTACGTTAGACCAAATCAGGCAAATTCCTGGTATGGATGGGATTGTGGGAGGACTTCATGATATTCCTGCTGGGGAAGTGTGGCCACTTGATCAAATTTTAGCATTAAAGAAAGAGATTGAAGAGAAAGGTTTAAATCTTGAAGTGATTGAGAGTGTTAATGTACATGAAGATATAAAATTAGGGCTTCCTACACGTGATCTTTATATTAACAATTATCAGAAAACAATTCGAAATTTAGCACAAGCTGGAATAAAGGTTATTTGTTATAACTTTATGCCGATATTCGACTGGACAAGATCAGAGCTTGCGAAGGAATTACCAGATGGATCTACAGCATTAGCGTATGAAAAAGCCAAAGTAGAAGAGGTAGATCCTGCTGTTTTAATAAAAATGATTGAAAGCTCATCAAATGGTTTTTCTATGCCAGGTTGGGAACCAGAACGTGTTAGTAAAATTAAGCGGGCATTTGAATTATATAGAGATGTAACAGAAGAGGACTTATTTGAGCATCTGCAATATTTTTTGGAGAAAATTATTCCAGTTGCAAAAGAGTGTGACGTGAGAATGGCTATCCATCCTGATGACCCGCCTTGGTCTATTTTTGGCTTACCAAAAATTGTGATAAATAAAGAAAACTTAGAAAGAATTGTGAAACTAGTTGATAGTCCATACAATGGATTAACTTTGTGTTCAGGTTCATTAGGTGCAAACCCAAACAATGATATTCCAGATATAATGAGACACTTTTCAGCAATGGGGCGAATTCCATTTGCTCATATTCGTAACGTGAAAATCTATGAAAATGGTGACTTTACAGAAAGTTCTCATCGTAGTAGTGACGGTTCCTTGGATATATATGAGA
Organism: Metabacillus sp. KUDC1714; assembly: GCF_014217835.1. NCBI lineage: Bacteria > Bacillati > Bacillota > Bacilli > Caryophanales > Bacillaceae > Metabacillus > Metabacillus elymi. The sequence goes on along the minus strand of NZ_CP055263.1, from coordinate 1,843,345 downwards.
TAGTAAAAGCATTACATGATACAGGATACACAGGTTATATACGACCTGATCATGGGCGAATGATCTGGGATGAACAGGCTCGTCCTGGCTATGGCTTGTATGATCGTGCACTTGGAATAATGTACATTTTGGGCATTTGGGACAGTTTAGAAAAAGTAAAACAGTCAAATGGAATTGTTGGCAGTCAATCTCTATCTTAAACTAGTAAATTAGCTGTGTGAAATAACAAGAGTGCATCAGGTTGCTTTTTGTCAAAACATGATGCACTCTTGTTGGATCTAAGTATAAAGGAAAAGAGTTAGTATTTACTAGTATTGAAAAACAGGAATGAAGGGGGAGTTCGTCATGTATACCGACTATAAAACACAAGCAACATCGACACGTGAACAGGTTTATCAAGAATTGAAATCACAAATCTTAAGTTTGCAGCTTGTTCCTGGTACCAACATTTCAGAAAAGGAAATGTCACTTGAATACAATGTTAGCCGTACACCGATAAGAGAAAGCTTTCTCCGCCTTTCACAAGAAGGACTGCTTGATGTTTATCCACAAAGAGGTACATTTGTTTCGTTAATTGATTTAAACCTTGCTGAAGAAGCAAGATTTATGCGGGAGCATCTTGAAAGAGCTGTTATTCAATTAGCTTGCAGGGATTTCTCAAAAGATAATTTATTGGCACTTGAAATGAACTTAAGCATGCAAAAGGTGTGTATTGAACAAAAGGATTATCGAAAAATGTTTGAATTAGATGAAGAATATCACCAAACGATTTTTTCAGGCTGTAATAAAAGAAATACGTGGTTAATTATTCAGCAAATGAATGTTCATTTTAATAGAAGTCGGATGCTAAGATTAGCTACTGATTTTAATTGGGATACAATTTTTGCACAACATGAAGAAATAGTAGTTGCAATAAAAGAAAAAAAGCCAGAACTTGCTGATGAGCTAATGCAAGAACACTTACTTCAAGCAGTGATTGACAAAGAGTTTTTGAGGAAAAATTATCCAATGTATTTTAAATAGGTTAACTCTGTGTGCAAACAACTGCCTAAGCTAAGAAATGAAAGCTTTATATTTCCTTATATGAAAAAAGCGGTAGAAAACAGGATTGACAGGAACTTGAAAATGACTGCCGCTCCCCATTAGAATGTTAATTAATGTAGTTCCTTTACTATATCTTCAAAAATCCAATTCCATCACAATTGAAAGATCCTGAAATCCAAGCTGTTCATATAAACGTTTTGCTGGATTACCTGTATAAACATTTAGGATAATCTTTTGAAAGCCTTGATACTTTAAGTGTTCAAGGGCCTGTTTCATTAATTGTTTTCCTAAACCAGATTTTCTAAACTCGGGTAAAACATAAAGAGAAGTGATGCTGCCTGTTTTGTACATATTTATAGGGTTGAAGTCAGGTCCTAGTAATACCCACCCGGCAATCCTATTATTTTCTAAGGCAACAAGGTAATAGGAACCGCTGTTTAATAAGGGAATAAATATGTTAAAGCCACTTTGAACATCGATTTGAACCAAACCCATCGTACTTTCATTCATAACCTCTATTGTCATTTGTAGAAGTGTATTTGTCTCTGTCAAGTTAGCCTTCCTAATCAACATTTAAGACACCTCGATCCTTTATCCCATTCTTAAAGGGTAGTGAGACCCCCACTGTATGAAAATCAACTATTATCAAAGACATTTGAACATAAAAATAGTGTATGATCAAATGGTGAATAGGTGTGTGTCTATGAGTTGAAAAAAGTGATTCTGACTATAATTTAGAAATAAGGGTTAAAATGACCATAATAGGAAGAGTTGTTGTTTAGCTACAACAATATGTGGGAATATAAGAAGTTTTATATATGATATACTTACGTAAGAAGGGAAGTGTCTGGTTGAAAAACTCAAACAATCTGTTCAATGATGGAGAAGTGGTAAAGGTTCAGAAAACAGGAGAGCTAGTTACAATTTCAAAATCACAATATGTAAAACATATGAAAAAGTACTCATATAAAGTGATTGAACATCCAAGCACCTTTTATTTTGAGGAAGAGCTTCAAAAGTCACAAGAAGATTAAGGTAAATAAGTAATAACTAGGTAAAAGTATGTTTAGAAAAAGAGATCACCTCGTTGAAGGGGTGGTCTTTTTGTTGTTCGTGATTAAAGTCCTACTTTGAAATATTCCTACTTATTTTATAAGTGCTTATTACTCAAAACTGAGGATAATTTTTTATGAACATAATACTGTAGACATTTTTGTATTATAGGGATAAAGATCTCTTTTTGTGGCTAATTTAGATTTTTTCTGTATTTATTTGGGAAGATATGTTATTGGTATATTATAGGAAAAACCTGGTGTTTGGAGAGCGTAGGTAAAAAGTACGTTAATATGAACACCATGTTTAAGAAATTAAGTTTAATAGAAAAATCATAAACAGGGTACTCACAATTAACATAGATGAATACCAAATAAAACCAATATTAGGGAGAGATTTTAAATGTCTGGAATTATTCGCGTTACCCCAGCTGAACTAGTTAGTATGTCAAACCGTTATTCAAGTGAAAGCAGCCAAGTAGGAGAGCAAGTTTCTCGTCTTGATACAATGATTAGAGAATTAGAAGGAATGTGGGAAGGTGAATCAAGCAGAGCATTCAGCGATCAATACCAAACGTTAAGACCATCTTTCATCCAAATGCAACAGTTGCTTGATGACATTTCTACTCAATTGAACAGCACAGCTAAAGCACTTGAGGATGCTGATCAACAAATTGCAAGTCAAATTAGAGGATAATCTACATACAAAACCTCTATGGCATTTTGTTTTAATGTCATCATGAAGGAAAGAAGCGGAGTATTGCAGAAAGCCATATTAGGGTGAAATAGGCTGCCCAATCTTTTTTAGAAGTAAGCTAGTCTAATAGCTTGCTAATTTGGAATGCATGCAAACTTCTTCGTCCCCTTACCTTCTTACAGTCAGTTAAGAGATAAAGGAGCGCTCTTTTTATAAAAAATTGCGCTCCTTCCCTATGAGGTGAATACATATGTACATAGAAATCACGATTGATTTAAAAAATTATCAAGGGGATAGCTTTGATTTACGACTATCAAACTATCACTCAGTTAAAAAAATGATTGACATCGTCTGGCAGGCAAAGCAATTGCACGCGCAACCTAAAGAAGGATCCTGGGTAAGGGTCATTAATAAACATAAAGTTGTCCAGGGTAATAAACGCCTTCTCGATGCTGGCATTACAACTGGAGACAGAATTGAAATATTATGAAGGAGATAATGGGAATGTCATCACAAAACGATATCTCATACTTACAAGAAAAACTAGAAGCTGTTATTAAACAGGATGAACAATCAATAGCTTTCACGTTTCAAATAGAAAAAATAAAATTAGATGATCCTACCGAAATTTCTTTTTTAAAGGAGATAAACCCAAAAATTAAAAAAGAAATTACAATGATGGATGATGAATTATCCATTCTTCATACAATCCCTAACACTTACACTTTTCTTCCTCGTTTGGATCAAGTAGATGTGAGAGATCAGCTAAGGATTGCGTATAAAGTTGTTCAAAAGGCTGAAATCCATTCCTTATCAAGAATTCATTTGCTTGTATGTCCAGAAAACATTGTCCTTGATCAAGGGCTTAATCCATATTTTCTTCATTTTGGGGTGAAAGAAAGTCTTCCACCGTATGAAAAAAATTCTGATCAATTATTGAAAGAAGTAAAGGCGACAGTCGCAGCAATTGTTGACAAACAGTATTCCTTTGAACAATATGTCCACTATTTTGATACATTGAAGCTTTCTGATTTCACAAAGAAAGTAAGGACTGCGCAAAGCTTTAATGAGTTAATAAGTATCATTGAAGAGCGAATTCAACATGAGAATGTTGAAAAAGAACTTCTGATGACAGTTAACAAAAAGACATGGAAAATAAATCGTTATGTACTGTATGGTGTATCCCTATGCTTAATCCCAGCATTAGTTTATTCAATATATTCTTTATTTTTTCTTCAGCCGAAACAGACAAGCTTTATTCATGCACAGGAAAAGTTTTTAAATAATGAATATAGTGAAGTTGTCACAGCTTTACAGCCATATGAATTTAAGGAAATGCCGAAAGTCACTCAATACGAACTCTCTATGTCATATATCATTAATGAATCATTGACAGAGGAACAAAAAGAAGTCATTAGAAATACTGTATCTTTACAGTCAGATCCCCTTTATTTTGAATATTGGATCCTAATAGGACGTGGAAATGCTGAAGAAGCACTCGATATAGCAAGGTATCTTGAAGATCGATCATTGATTTTATATGGACTTGTGAAATACAAGGAACAAGTAAAATCAAATGATGATTTAGATAGAGAAGAGAGACAGCAACTATTAGCTGATATCGAAAGCGAAATAACAGAATACCAAGATGAAATAAAACAAGAGGAAGAAGAAGAACAGGCTACCTCGGAAGAAACACAAGAAGAAGCCCAAGATGAAACTGCGGAACAAACGAGCTCATCAACTGAGGCGAAAACTCAACAAGTAGATGAAAAAGCAGTCGCTCCTTCTAATGACACAACAACTAATCAAGTGAAAAAATAAAAAAGCGGAAGTGCCTTTTAAATTGAACAATTATAGGTGGTGACAACACATGTCTGTTTTATGGGTTTTTTATCGTGAATCCTATCAACAGGTGACATTCAAATCCAGTCCTAAACAAGAGTTAACAATCGGGTGTGATTGGAATCATTCGATAACTCTTCCAAAGCTGCCTTCTTCCCCAAAGCCAATAAGGGTGAAATATCGCGAGGATTCCTTTTGGCTTTTCCAAGATGAGGATCATGTGCAACAGATCGAACAAAACAAACTGTATCCAACTCGTTTTGGGGAAGAAGATCTTTCTATAATGATTACAGCAGCTCCATTACTAACAAACTCGTATTATATTGGGCACTTGGATGAAGTGACCTTTTCAACAACTAGGCAGGATGCCACTATTTTTATGGCTTCTGTATCTACTTTTGAACAAGACTCATTTACGCTTTACAAAAAGAATAATGCCTGGGAAATAAAAGTAGAGGAAAGTCAGTCCCTGTTCAAAAATGGTCAGCTAATCAATCAAGCATCACAGCTGGAGGTTGGTGATCAACTGCTTTGGCCTCTTATGACCATTACCCTTTTAGAGGATGATTTAATTCAGATTGATAGCTTACAAGATTTTGAAACGATTTTATTAGAGACGGTTCAGCCCCAATCAGAAATGCAGAAAAAATATCCAGTGTATCGACGTACACCAAGGATGGTTTATGATCTGCCTGATGAAAAGGTTCAGTTTTCCTTTCCTTCTCAAGATTCAGAAAGCTCTAACCGAAGTTTATGGCTTATTATTATGCCACCGCTTATTATGCTAATTGTTATGGGACTTGTGGCGATTCTTGTTCCTAGAGGAATTTTTATTATCGTCTCATTAGTTATGTTTATGACAACTTTGGTAACCTCTACTGTTCAATACTTCAAGGATCGAGGGAATCAAAAGAAATCAAAGGAACGTCGTAAACGTATTTATAATCAATATTTAGATGCAAAAAGACAAGAACTGCAAAATCTTGCTGATAAACAAAAGGATGTTCTAACGTTTCACTATCCCTCCTTTGAGAGAATGAAGTATTTAACAGAGCAGATTTCTGACAGGCTTTGGGAAAGAACACCTGAAAGCCCTGATTTTCTGCAATTTCGTCTTGGTGTTGGAACTGTTTCAGCTAGCTATACGATCTCATCGTCACAATCAGATATGTCCAATAGAGAGATGGATGAATTATTAGAGGAATCACAAATGCTTGAAAGAGCTTATAAATATTTGAAAAACCTGCCAATAACAGCGAATCTTTCAGAGGGAGCCATTGGGTTAATTGGGAAAGATGCTGTATTGAAAAATGAATTGCACCAGCTGATTGGACAGCTAACCTTTTTCCATAGTTATCATGATTTGCGCTTTGTTTTTATTTTTGATGAAACAGAATACAAGGAATGGGAATGGATGAAGTGGCTACCACATTTCCAATTGCCAAATTCCTTTGCAAAGGGATTTATTTATAACGAAAAAACTAGGGATCAATTGCTTTACTCGCTTTATGAAATGGTTAGAGAACGTGATCAAGAGGAAGAAAAAGAGAAAATCCGTTTTACCCCACATTATGTTTTTGTGATTACAAATCATCAACTTATCTCCGATCATGTAATCTTAGAATATTTAGAAGGGGATCATAGGCATCTTGGTATTTCAGTTATCTTTGCTGCAGAAGCAAAGGAAAGCTTATCAGATAACATTCATACCCTTGTGCGATATATCAATGACGGGCAAGGAGATATTCTAATCCAACAAAAAAAAGCGGTGCGAATTCCGTTTGATTTGGATGTACATAAAAGGGATAGTAACGAGAATTATGCTCGTATGCTAAGAACTCTTGACCACCAAATTGGCATGACAAATTCAATTCCAACCGCAGTGTCATTTCTTGAAATGATGAATGTAAAGAGCGTTGATCAGCTTCCAATAAAACAAAACTGGCTTACAAGGGAATCGGCAAAATCTTTAGCTGTGCCAATTGGTTTAAAAGGAAAAGAAGAAACAGTTGAACTGAACTTACATGAAAAGGCTCATGGTCCACATGGCTTATTAGCGGGAACGACAGGTTCGGGGAAAAGTGAATTTTTACAAACTTATATCCTATCGCTAGCTGTACATTTCCATCCACATGAAGTTGCCTTTCTATTAATTGATTATAAAGGTGGAGGCATGGCACAACCTTTTAAAAATATGCCACATCTTTTAGGCACAATCACCAATATCGAAGGAAGTAAAAATTTCAGCTTACGAGCCTTAGCTTCGATCAAGAGTGAATTAAAAAGACGTCAACGCTTATTTGATCACTATCATGTTTCACATATTAATGACTATACAAAGCTATTTAAACAAGGAAAGGCAGATAAGCCACTTCCACATTTATTCCTTATTTCAGATGAATTCGCTGAGCTTAAGACAGAAGAACCAGATTTTATTCGAGAATTAGTCAGTGCAGCACGTATTGGACGAAGCCTCGGTGTTCATCTCATACTTGCTACCCAAAAGCCTGGTGGTATCATCGATAATCAAATTTGGAGTAATGCTCGTTTTCGTGTTGCTTTGAAGGTGCAAAATACTGAGGATAGCCGTGAGATTTTAAAAAATGGTGATGCTGCATCAATTACAGAAACAGGTCGAGGGTATTTACAGGTTGGGAACAATGAGGTGTATGAGCTTTTCCAATCAGCATGGAGTGGTGCTCCGTATCATGAGGAAGAAACATATGACCTCGAGGATGAAGTTGCGATTGTAACAGACCTTGGGTTAATTCCTTTATCTGAAGTATCCGCAAGTGAGCAGAAGTCAAAAGACGCAGTGAGTGAGATTAATGAGATTGTCGATAGAATTGAACAGCTTCAACAAGATATGGAGATTGAGAGGCTTTCAAGTCCATGGCTACCACCACTTCCTAGTCGTCTCTATCGTGAAGATGGAAATCAGGATGAGAAAACGAACATCCTATTTGCAATGATTGATGAACCGGAAAAACAAAGTCAATCAGCATACACGTATGACGTTATCGAGGATGGTAATATTGGAATCTTTGGTTCATCTGGTTATGGTAAAACACATACAATTACAACATTGTTATTAGGAATTGCTAAGGCATTTACTCCTAAAGAAGTTCACTATTATTTAATGGACTTTGGTAATGGTGGGCTATTACCACTTAAGCAGCTCCCACACACAGCTGATTATTTTTTACTTGATCAAGAACGAAAAATCGAGAAATTCATGAGGATTTTAAGAGATGAAATTGCGAGACGGAAACAACTTTTCCAACAGCAAGAGGTAAGCTCGATTAAGATGTATAACATCTTAAGTGATGAGCCGTTACCTTTATTGTTTCTTGTGATTGATAATTTCGATCTTGTGAAAGAAGAAATGCTTGATCTTGAACAGCAGTTAAACCAATTTGCTCGTGATGGCGGGTCGTTAGGTATTTACATGATTCTAACAGCAACTCGGATCAATTCAGTACGACAAGCATTGATGAATAACTTAAAAACGAAAATTGTCCATTATTTAATGGATCAGTCAGAGGCATACACGATGTTAGGCAGACTGCCATTTTCACCTGAGGCAATGCCAGGAAGAGCCATTGTGAAAAAAGATACAGCCTTCTTTGCCCAAGTCTTACTCCCAACAGATGGTAAGGATGACTTTGAGCAAATGACGAATTTAAAGGAAGAAGTACAGAGTATTAAGGAAGCATATAAAACGGTTAAGAAGCCAGACCCCGTGCCAATGCTACCTACAGAGCTTACGATTGTCAATTTTTCTTCTTATACAGAATATAAGGCTGGCCTGTTACCAATTGGCCTTGATGAGGAGAGTGTGACTCCTGTCTATGTCAACCTCTTAAAGACAAAGCATTGTATTGTACTAGGGCAGGCTCAAAAAGGAAAAACAAATTCCTTAAAGGTAATGATTCATACAGCACTTGATCAGAAAATTGAACATATAGCTTTATTTGATTCAATTGATCGAGGCTTGTCTTCGTTTATCGGTGATGAGAAATTAGTGTATCTTGAAGGAAAAGACCATGTAACCTCATGGTTAGATAAGTTGGAGAAAATATTTATCGAAAGAGAAGAAACGTATCATCTACAAATCCAGAGTGGAAACCAATTACCTCAATTTTCACCAGTATTGTTTGTTGTAGATGGATATTCACGCTTCCTTCAAAGTGTTGACAATCTGACACAGGACCGAATTGTTCGATATATGAAAAGCTATAGTCATCTTGGCTTTAATATGGTGGTCTCTGGTAGCAACAATGAATTAACAAAAGGATATGATCCTTTAACAATAGAAATTAAACAAATTAGACAAGCGGTTATTTTAATGAAAAAATCTGAGCAAACATTATTTACTCTTACTTACGATCGTAAGGAATCAGAGATTCAACCAGGCTTCGGCTATTATGTTGAAAATGGAAAAGAGCAAAGTATTCAGATACCGCTTGTAAATGTTGAAAGGAAGGTACATGTATGACGGAAAAAGCAAGCATATTCAAGCTGATACTAGTCATCATATTAATTGTCATTACACCCCTTCTTTTCTTCCGTACAATCGGTGATAATCCTTTAAAGGTGGTTAAAACGGAAAATGCAACAAAATCCATTGCCATTATTAATGAGGATATCGGAACACAAGAAGCGGATGAAAAGATTCAGTTCGGTCAGGATGTTGCGTCAATTCTGGCGGAGAGTTCAAACTTTGAATGGACGGTTGTAGGTAGAAGTGCAGGTGAAAGTGGCCTGCGTAATTTAAAATACGATGCAATTGTTTATATGCCCTCAGATTTCTCAGAAAATATTATGACGTATGATGAGGCAAACCCTGTAAAAACAAATTTTCAGTATAAAGTGCAAAGTCAGCTAAATGCAGTTAATAAAGAAAAAGTGTTAGTAGAGCTTGAAAAAGCAACAAAAAGAGTAAATCAAAAAATTTCATCTCTTTACTGGAATTATGTTTCAGCAGACATGGAGCATATCCGCCAGGAGTTTGATGAAATTCTCCAAAAGGAAGTAGCGTTTCAAGAAACAATGACAGCATTCTATAAGCCAAGCTCAAAAAACCTTGCTGGACAAATAGATGAACAGAAAGCAATGCTCACAAGCTTGCAGTCTTCTATTCAGCAGATTGGTGAAAGAACTCCGGAGCAACAAGCAACAATGGAAGGCTATGAGCAAAATTTGGCAACCTTTGTTGAATATGTGGAGCAATATAAGGAGTATCAAGCGAAACAACAAATTCTCTTAGCTGAAATTCAAGCAAATTCAATCCAGTCTGTTAACCAAGCAACTGTAGATCAACAGCCTTTGTTTATCAAATCTACAAGTCTATTTGAAGATGAAGGCAATACGTTTATCGAAAGTATGTCAAAGCTTGATAGCCGAATGGAAAACACAGAGCAAGTCTTCGGGAAACTTGAGGAACAAAGATATAGTCAGGTCGGAAGACAAATTAGTGAGTTTTACAAGCTTCAAGAAAAAATTCTTGAGTTTTATCAGCAGTTAAAGGACTCAACTTTGCTAAATGATGTTGAGGGCCAGCTTGCTACTTTAAGTGATCAGCTTAGTGTTGGTGAGGAGCCTACAGAACCTGAAGAACCAGCTGAGGACGAAAAAGATAGTCCAGGTAAATCTGATGGAAAAGATCAACAATTAGTTACCTTGAACACAGAGGAAAATGGTAATGGCTCAGGTAATCATGACGAAAATCATGGTGAAGACACCACAGACCAAGAGGAACCTGAAATGCCTCTTGAGCCAGAAAAACCTGAACAGCCAAACGGTCCTAAAGTACCTGTTGTCGATTTCGAAAGTGAGATGGCGGAGTTAACCTCTATTTCAGAGGAGCTTACAAAGATAAAGACTGAACTTACTAATCTGGTTGATCCAAAACCGGAAGAGATGGAGACCTCGTTATCAGGCTTGGGTGTTATCAATGATCGTATCCTAGCTTTAAAAACAGCACTTGATACGAAAGAAACAGATAAAAACCCATTAGAGGATGATTTAAAAGCACTTCAGGATTCATTCAATGAATTACTAGGTGTTAAAAATACATTAGATGAAACAATTGCTAATAAAAATAGTCAAATTCAGCAACTAGAAGATGATAACAAACAACTAATAGAAGATAATCTCCAGTTGGAAACAGATATTGATAATTTGGAGGAAATAAAAAGTCAGCTTGAATCAGAGCTAACTTTATACAAAGACTATGAATCTAATATCAAAGAAGAAATTGAGAAAAAGGAACAATCAATCCTTGCATCTAAAGCACTTTCTGAAACAAGAAAAGAGCATGTAAATGAAATCTTTTCTAAGGATATAAAAAGTAAAGATCTTCTTCAGATGATGTTTTACTTCTCATATTTAGATCGCTATGAGGCGACATTAAACAGCATGCTTGCAGAAAACACTGCGATAGTAGCCGTTCTTGGTAATGAAGAATTGCAGCAAGAAGCAAATAAAATTGCCGCGATCACAAGCGAAGAACAATCTAGTTGGGATCAATTAGGTAAGGATATGCCGACAAACCAAGATGCGTTAAACACGCTAGAAGACGGCTTTACCGTATTTATGGCTGAATATCGTCAAACAGTCGATGAGCAACAAGCTAAGTTAGTCGAAAGCCTTGATGGAATTCTTCAGGAAGCAACAACGGTATTAGATCAAATTAAACAACCAGACCAAATGCTTACGGTTGTAGAACCGACAACAACTGTTGAAGGCCAGGAAATGGTTTCAGGAACAGAAAGAATTAGTGAGCAAATGGAATCAATTCATACTTGGATGGATTCTGTGGGTGAAAGTCAAAGCAGCATCATAGAATATACAGGAGAGCTTCAAGTACAAGTAAGTGATGTTCAAGTAGACGCAGATAAATTAAACGATAAATGGGCTTCAAATGTTTCGTCAACAGAGCTAATTCGAGATGACGTCTTCAGTGTTCTCGGTAATACATTTGTTGATGGTCAATCAAATGGCTATGTTTATGATTTCTTAACAAACCCGCTTAAGATTAGTGGTGATATTCCAGAAGAAACTGAAAGTACGACTGTGAAAAATATTCCACCAGTAGTTGTATTATTTATCGTTCTTGTATGCAGCTTACTTATCGGGTATACAAGTTATTATTTTCAACAGCCTCCGTTGTGGCTTCAGGGAATTCTATTTGTCTTATTAACTCTCATTGTTGGATTTGTCATTAGTTTATTTGGCTTAGACATCTACCCATTGCGAGAGGAAAGCGCGGTTGAATGGACTGTATTTACGATCCTTCTTCTTGCGGCAGGTTCAGCCCTAGTAAGAGTTGCATTTACTGTTCATCACTTAGTTGGACTGTTCGTCACGGTAGGTTTGGTGATCTTTTATGTAACACCATTGCTAGCATTAACAACACCGAACTTTAGTTTTTCAGATCCAATGTCCAATGTATACATGTCAATTCAATATGGGACAGATTCATTATTTACACAGGCTGTTATGATCCTTGCCTTGATATTAGCAGGGCTTGGAATGCTGCAATATTTCATTGGAAAAGCAAGAATGAGTCCAGATGAGAAGGGGTCAGAAACCCATGCAATGTAAGCAAGTCTCACTTGTTTCGCTTATTCTGCTAATCATGACAACTTTTCAGCTATTGCTTGCAGGAGTTGTGCACGCAGATACCACGGAGATTGATGAGCTTGTTCCAAATGATTATCAAAAGAACCAATTCAAAAAAAATAATGAGTTGCTCCATGATGATTCATTATCAGACCAACGTTTAAACATACCTGAAGAATTAAAAGGTTTGAACTTTCAAAGAGAAAAGATATCCCAAGAAGATATCATAAAATCGACGTTATTTTTAAGTGAGTCAAGTGATAACAATACGATTAAAGCAAAAGCATTAGAAATGGAGCTATTTACAGAGGCAGATTCATCAATGATAAATAGTATGGAAGAGGATACACCATCCTCTTCCAATCTTTCATTAACCATTTTAATTTGGGCAATGGTTGGCATATGTAGTTTGTTATTAATTGTAGTATTGGTTGTTTGGAGTAAATCCGCTAATAAAGCAAAAATCTCTTCAAAATAGGTTGAGAGGTGAAGATGATGAGTTTATCAAATGTATTGTTTTCCATTCAAAGGTCGATCTCTTCGCAATCGAATGATCTTGATGAAAAAATTGATCGTTTGACACAAGCGAAAAGTGATATAAGTCGAGAGCAAGATCTTCTTCTCCAAGAAATAAAGAAAATAAAGCAACCAGATTTAGGCAGGGAATGGACAGGGAATAGAGCTGACAATTTTGATCATGAGCGCGAGGATGCCTATTCTGTTATGCAAAAGATCGGGCAAACTGATTACTCTAGCTATCAGAGATTAATCGAAGGTAAGATCAATATGTTAGAGATGGAACGAACTGTATTAAATGTAACAAGAGCCCTTGCCTATGAAGCAGGTCAATTAGTTGATAAGGGTGAAGATGCTGTAGATGAGCTTGCAGATCGAATTAGCGATTTGAAAAGGCGGTTATTTTAATGGTCACGATTAAACTAAATTATGAAGCCGTTATAAAAGAATTAAATGAAGTTAAGTCAGCATTAGCCAATGTAACGATTGAACCACCACAATCTAGTAATCTAGGGAAAAACCGCTTGGATTTTACTACTTATTGGCTTGAACGCGAAGCAAGAATCCATCAGCTCATAAGTGAGTATGTTGAGGTTGTTGAGAAAAACATAGAAGATACAAAAGCAAATGTACGTTCATTAAAAGAGCAGGATGAAGCAATTACAAGAAATTAAGTGATGCTTTTGTTGTTTTGTTGTATTGGTACAAAAAGCTATTACTTCGGGAGTTAAGGGATCGTTTGGGGTGAAAGGGGCGCAATCGACAACTTAGCCCCTGTTTTTTTTACAAGGTAAGAAAGTATAAGTTTTTGTACTTAGTTCTGGTGTCTAGCTCCAGCGCCTATCGCCTATCGCCTATCAAACTTCAGATCATCTCCCTACGATAAGTCAACATCGGTTCGCTACGCTTACCGTGTTTCCTTTATCTCAGTCGATGCTCCTCCAGTTTGTACGGCGATGATCAAGGCGCTTGCGCTTTTCTCTCTTAAAAGAACCCAAACGAAAGGAAGGGCAGACGGTGACTGTGAAAGTATATGAAGCGAAATCATTAATTGATTCAATGGAAGCAAGGTCTAAAAGCTATAATGACTTACGGGGAAAGCTAGAACAAGTAAAAAGCCAATTCAATGACATCGTCAATCTAGACGACCAACTTCAAGGAAAGGGGGCAGAATCCATCAAAGGCTTCTTTCAGGCCCAAATGGATGTTGCTGAAGCCTGGCTCCGCCTGATTGATCGAAACATTGCCTTTTTTAATGGCATTGCCGGAACTGCTGAGGACAAGAACTTATCAGGTGATACAGTTGTTCATGTTCCGTTTTTAGATGATGAGCTCACCCATCATGCAAGAAGCCATAAAGAAATGGTCTCAAGCCAACGGGACGAATTGAAAAGGATCTTCAACAGAATAGATGATCTGATTTCTCTTGACGCCTTCTCAAAGGAACAATTTGATGATCATATGGAAAAAGCAGAAAAAGACCGGAAAGATACAGCTGATGCGGTTGACCAGATTGATAATGATTTAAAATCAGAATACAACCTATCAGAGGGTGATGAACAATATGTCGTCGCACTCTTTCAGCAGCTAATGGAAGCATCCCGCCAAGGCAGCAAAATCCAACCGATTCATTTCAACGCAGAAGCCTACAAAGCTAGTGACGTCTATAAGCTGAAAGAACAAGCCGAGCAGCAAACAAAAGAATACCTCTCGTTTAAAGACGAACAAGAAAAATTTAGAGAACAGTTAAAGCGACAAGAGGAACTCGAAAATCGCCCATGGTACGAAAAAACTTGGGATGGAGTCAAAACCTTTACAGGAGAACTAACAGGCTACTACGATTATATCCGTGCATCAGAAGGAGTTGACCCTGTCACTGGTGAAAAACTAACAACAGGTCAACGTGTCGCAGCCGGAGCCATGGCAGCTGCAGGCTTTATTCCTGTCGTAGGCTGGGCAGGGCGCATCGTCAAAGGCGGAGGCGCCATCTACAAAACCGCCAAGGGCATGCATGCAGCCGACCAGGCATTAGACGTCTATCGAACGGCAAATACGTTCTCAACCCTTGAAAAAGCGGAGATGGGCATCTATGGGCTTGTGTCTGCCAATGGGTTTAGTGAGTACATAACGGGTAAGGATATGTTTGGGAATGAATTGACGGAAGAGCAGCAGAAGAATAGTCTTTATCAGGCGCTAGGGTTGTTGGCTGTTGGTGGTGGAGCTTATTATCTTAATAAGTTGCAGGCTGAGAATGCAGTTTATCAGGTTCCGAATATTGTTAAGAATAATCAAAGCAGAATAGAATACTTGAGAAATAAGTACGGAAAATTAACGCCAGAGGAACTACATAATAGAATTAATACAAGAGGGATTCATGAAGAAGCGATTAGATTTGGATCTAAAAAAACATGGGATGAATTCCTGGAAAACTCAAAAGGTACTGACAACATTGGAGAGATAAAAAATTCTTATATTAAATTAATAAAAGAACAATCACCTTGGCCAGAAGGGTTTACTCCTAAAAGAGGGACCTTAAAATCTGGAGATACATTTGAAATGGTACTGGATAATGCCCAACCACTAAACAAACCAGGTAGTTTTGGTACTTTTGATAAAATAACCGGTGTTGAGTATGCGAAAAATAATTTAGCTATTAAATCAAATTGGAAAGAGGACTTTGGGAAGGTTGTTACATACAGAGTGAAAACAGGAGTTGAACTACAAGTTTTAGAGGGCCCTGTTGGACCACAAATTGATATAGCAGCCAATAAATACTTACCTGGTGGAGGTACTCAAATACAAATACTACTTGATTGGAAAGAAAATAAAATGAATTATTTAGAGGTTGTATCAGTACGATCAAATAAATAAAGGAGTATGATTATTATGGAAGTAAAAGATTTCATATGGGATTTAGATATTGTAAGTTGGAGTTATAATGAAAAAAATATCAAAATTCAATTTTCTAATATTAATTTTGCGAATGTGGACTCAGTAAAAAATTATGTATATATTGTATGCGGAGAAAATTTTTCTGAAGATCAAGTATATTACCTTTCATTTGAAGGCAAACAGATTTTTGCATACGATAAAAAAAGTGGAAAGATATCTTGGGATTATAAAGATAGATTAGTTGAAATTAATTGTAAAAATATAACTAGTGCTAAGCTAGAGAGTAAAGATGGAATAGTTTTAGTTATTTCAGGAAGCCAAAACTCAAATGAAAAATTATTAGGTTTTACATTAGATGGTATACAGTTATTTGAAAAAGCACCGCCAAAGGGTTATCACTTTTTATATTTTTCATCCGTTAGTAATAGACTTTCTATAGTATGTGAAGGTGGTAAGGACCAAGCTGATGCATACGGCAGGAATAACTGGCATTTTGTCATAGATACAAAAATAGGAGAAATGGTAAAATCGAATTTAGCTTATTGATTAGTAAAGGACTTTATTGATTCATTTGAAAATGAACCAATAAAGTCCTTTTAGCCATGCCAGTGGGGCAATTCTATCCATGCCGTAGACATGCATTAGAGTCTATCAATATTGTTGAAAAGGGTGTATGGAAAATATATGAAACGACAGAGCGTGGAGGCCATTTTATAATTAAAGAATTAGATAATGAAAATGAGACGTTCGACTATTTTTATAATTTACTAGTAAGTAGAAATGATTATATATCATAAAACAAATTAAAAATTTGATTTTGGTTTAGATAGTGACAGAATGGCATTTTAAGATCGATACAAGAACAGGAGCATTGTTGAAATCTAATTTATCCTATTAAGGAATATAAGAAGTGATCCCCCTTGATTTCCATATTCTCACAAAAACACCCTATAATACTCACATCTTAACAGCAATAAATATACTCCCACTATGCCATTTTACCTAAAATCACACATTAACTTTTTGTGTAATAACGACCGTAGACAAATAAGAATATTAGGTAAAAGGTTTGGTTTTTTGTGACAATACTGTTTATTTATGTATTTTATTTGAAATATATGCTATTGGTATAAGGGGTGCTAAAAGATAAATAATCAATGAGTGTAATTAAGGAGAGTTGTGATGTGAGGAAGGTCTTATTTTTATTCATGATGCTTTTATTGGTATTAGGAGTTCTGTCAGCGTGTGGTTCTGACGAAACGTCCAAAAATGAGGGGAACAATGATCAGTCTAAAGCTGAAGAAACTGGTACAGCAGAGGATGAGACAGAAGGCAAAAGTTCTGATGAAGAGGAAGTAGAAATCTCAACAACTTTAGAGGAGATACTTAAGGAGAAGTCAGGGAAGTATTTTGGTAATGGTTATAACGAGGCCATTGTACATAGAGATCTAGATGAAAAGAGTTTCCAAGATAAAGATAGCTTCCAAGTGTATAACTATTTGCTTGGTTTAATGAGTGAATCGGAAGCATATAAAGAATATTATGATTTTGCCGAGACGTTTAATGCCAGCATTGAAACAACTGTTTCTAGTACGCCAGAGGGCATGAAGCTTGAGGATGGTCAGGTTGTAAACGGTACATCAAATATTGCGATTCTCTTAGATGCAAGTGGAAGCATGGCGCAGAAGATTGGCGGCAAAACGAAAATGGAGCTGGCTAAGCAGGCAATTAATGAATTTGTTGCATCAATGCCTGAAGGTTCCAACATATCATTACGCGTTTACGGTCATAAGGGAAGCAACAGTGATAGTGATAAGGATGTATCATGTTCAAGTACAGAAATCGTTTATGAATTAAATCCATATAATGAAGCTAATTTTAAAGATTCTTTAAATAGCTTTAAACCGACAGGCTGGACGCCAATAGCGAAGGCAATCTCGGAAACAAAAAAGGACTTTACGAAAGCTGATGGCAAAGCGCAAAATATTATCTATGTTGTAAGCGACGGGATTGAAACATGTGATGGAGACCCTGTTAAAGCAGCAAAAGAGCTTCATGATTCTAATATTAAAGCAGTAGTAAACATTATTGGCTTTGATGTAGATAGTAATGGCCAGAAACAATTGCTAGAAGTAGCTGAAGCAGGTGGCGGTGAATTTGAAACTGTAGACTCTGCTGATGATTTTAAACAAATGTGGGAAAGAGAACGAGTTCGTCTATACAATGAGTGGAGTGCATGGTCTGCAGATAATTATAATGATGTTTCAGCCGAGCAATCCGACAAGATAAATGAACTATATAGTCAAAAAGCTGACTATTCAAATTTAACCTACGCAGAGAAAAATCATTTGGAGGATGCAATCTACTACTTGCAAAATAAGGAACGAATTAGCTCTGAAGTAAGAGAAGAGGTAGGAAGCCTTATTCAGCAAAGGCATAAGATCTTAGATGAATACAATGAACGATATAAAGAGTTAATTGAAGCAGTTGAAACAGAAGGTAAGAGTATGAAGGAAGAAATCGATGAAAAGGGCGATGAAATGAAGGATAAATATCAAAATTAATTCCTATTTACTTAATTTGAACTAAAATAAATAGCCGTTCATGGATAGTAGACAAAGAACTCTTCTATTCTAAGCAGCTATTTGCTTTATAATCAGCTCTGTCAAAAATAGAACCTAGCCAGCCTTCTTAAAATACACCACCTGTGGATAACGCACATAATAATTTTCCCCGTCAATTGTTAGTTGGAGATGGTCTATAGCAACACCGGTTAACATTCCTTCTAAGGAACCGTTTACTAATACTACTTTAATTTTTTTATTAGGCTCTTTTCTAAAAGATTGTTGTTTTTGAACAAAACTGATTAGGGTGATTGGTGCGGAAGGTGCGAGACTCCTGTGGGAGTAGCGGGACAGATGAGACCCCGCAGGCGCTTCGCGCTGAGGAGGCTCATCGCCCGCCCCACGGAAAGCGAGCATCCTCTCGCTGCAATCAACCAACCCAATACTATTTTAAAAGCAACAAAGTTTGCGAAAACAGCCTTTTATTAAGATGGAGTAATAAATGATCAAAAAAGATAGGCTCCATTTTGATTGTATAAGCTGGAGAAGTTGTCATCATTGTATGTGGCAATAAATTTGAATACATATAATAACCAGGTGGCAGTGCGTTTTGAGGTGAATAGTGTTGATACATGAGAAACGCCCCTTTTTCTTATTAGACTTATACCTATGTAGCCCTTGAAAAATCTGTAACGGCGACTGCCTAGATTAACATAAAACAACAAAAGAGGACCAAACATTTTTTTGTATGCTTAGTCCTTTTTCTCTTGAAAAGATTATGGAGTTAGGTTCGAAATTAGGAATCTATCGACAAAATCCCCTGTGATTATACATATTTATTTACCTGCTCGTTCTTCAAACAACTTAACAATTTCAATGACTGTATTTGTTGCTTGGATCATATTTTCAACTGAGATAAATTCAAATTTACCGTGGAAGTTCTCGCCACCGGTAAAGATATTCGGTGTTGGCAGTCCCATATAGGAAAGCTGGGATCCATCAGTGCCGCCTCGAATTGGTTCAACGATTGGCTTTATACCTAAATTCTCCATTGCTTCATGAGCAATATCAACAATGTACTTAACTGGCTCAATTTTATCCTTCATATTAAAGTATTGATCATTTAATTCTAAAATAATAGTTTCCTGTCCATACACTGTTTTGAATTCCTCGACAAGTTCAACCATTTTATCTTTCCTTACTTGAAAATGCTGTTTATCGAAATCGCGAATGATATAGTGAAGCTTTGTTTCTTCGACATCACCAGTTATTGTTAGTAAGTGATAGAAGCCTTCATAGCCTTCTGTAAATTCAGGTGCTTCCATTGCTGGGAGCTTGCTATTAAACGCCATCGCGATCTTGGCTGAATTGATCATTTTTCCTTTAGCTGTTCCAGGGTGGACATTATTTCCTTTAAAGGTAATCTTGGCGGCAGCAGCGTTAAAGCTTTCATATTGAAGTTCACCGAGAGGGCCACCATCCACTGTGTAGGCAAAATCAGCACCAAATGCAGCTACATCAAATTTATGTGGTCCCCTTCCAATTTCCTCATCAGGTGTAAAGGCCACTCTGATTTTTCCGTGCTTAATTTCTGGATGCTTGATTAGATATGCCATCGCCGTCATAATTTCTGTAATTCCAGCTTTATTATCAGCACCTAAAAGTGTTGTACCATCCGTTGTAATGAGTGTATGTCCTTTATAATTAACTAGATTCGGGTAATGAGTAGGAGAAAGAACAATATGTAATGGCTGATTTAAAACTATGTCGTTTCCATCATAATTTTCAACTATTTGTGGCTTAACGTTTGTACCTGTAAAATCAGTTGCTGTATCCACATGTGCTAGAAATCCGATTGTTGGGACTTGCTTTTCAGTGTTTGATGGAAGAGTAGCCATCACGTATCCGTTTTCATCAATCGAGACTTCTTTCATACCAATCTCGTTTAACTCCTTAACAAGCATATTCGCAAGTGTCAGCTGACCAGGTGTTGATGGACAGGATTCATTGTTTTCGTTTGATTGGGTATCCACTTTAACGTAATTAGTAAATCTTTCAACAATCTCGTTTTTCATAGGAACTTCCTTTCTTATCGTAGGATAGTTTTATCTTATCATGATCAAAACAGAATCGCATGTATGAGAGTATAGAGATGTATTTGGATAAGCTTTTGTGGTCAAATTGAAAAAAGAGCTTGGTTTGACCAGCTCTTTAAAGGCACTGTTTTGAAAGATATCCTTCTACAAGTGTTTCTATTCAGATATACGAACATCAATCATCCTCATTTAGTTTTTTGAAGCTATCCATCCGACTAAACCAATACGCTATAAAAAACAAGAAGAGATAAATAAAGAAGTCATAAAATGTTGACCAACCTTTCGGATTATAAAAACCAAGCATATCAAATGCATTCATTCCGATAAAGGCTGCCAAAGCAGAAAAGATAATACTCTTTATGAATGGATTAGCGTTTGGCTTAATTTGCAGAAAAAACATAATGGCAACTGGTGCTAATGAAAAATGATAAGGAAGAAATAGCTGAGATGCTATAGGTGAAAACTTTACCGGATAAGTCCATAGTCCTAAAGAACTCGCAATAAGGTCAATCGTTATTGATAGCATCATTGTAATAACGCCAGCGAATAGTAATCGACCGGTACTTTCCCTTTTTCTGAACATTAACCAAAAAATCCAAGGGAGAATAATTAAGCCAATTCCTAACCACCATTGCCAAGTAAATAAAAAGGCATTAACAACTGCATCAGACATCATTGTATGTCCTTCTTTAATCAGTTGATAGGCCTTTTCTGTTTGTTTTATCCCTTCTTCAACTGTCATTCTAAACTCAACTCCTTCAAATAAAGGGCTTTTATTGATAAATGAGCTAAAAACTTCTGTGTATGAATGATTTCTATATATTAATGTTTGCATTTATATTACGAACTATGTATTAGTTAAAGTAAGAATAGATGTTGCTTAAACAAAAAAACACATGATTCCTAGGTAGAATCAATGTGTTTTTTTCGTAATTTTAATTTAGAACTCTCTAATAAAATTAGTTCAAACCCCACGCCGCGCAAAGTCAACAAACCGAAATTTATCGAGGCGGTGACGTGATTCAGTATATTGGAACAGGCATGCATTATCTAGATACACATAGTTTTTGACAACAACGATGTGGGAAAAGCCTTCTAAGTCGAGAAATTGTCTGTCTTCCTCCGTACAGTCCTCAACAACGATTTCCTTTTTTGCGAAGCTAATGTTTAACTGAAGCTCTTTTTCTAAATACTCATAGATTGAGCCTTCACAAATTTGTTTTGATAAGGTTGGCACATACTTCTTTAAGAAATAGTCCTTATCTAAGATGATATGTTCGCTACCAATCGCACGTGAGCGGAACACCTTCCAGATCTCATCCTTGCTTGTAGCATTTAATTGTTGTTTTATAAATGGGTCAGGCTTCACTAACCCGAAATCATGAACAGTTGTAATTGCGTCCATATTTAAGTTTTTAGAAACTTCCTTAAAGCTCACTAATCCTGAGATTGGGAAGCTCATCTTTTGTACATCAATGACAATTGAGCCTTTGCCCCTTATTTTTTGAATAAAGCCATTTTGGGATAAGAGATTTAACGCTTTACGGATTGTCTCTCTGCTCGTGTCGTATGTTTCAGCTAAGTCATGCTCAGATGGAAGTGCTTCGCCTGCTTTGATCTCACCAGACTTTATTTTATCTGTCCATTCTTTGTAGATGGCAAGGTATTTATTATTTTTCATGTTTTATCACCATTATTATCTTACCATGAACAAGCATGATGATGCATTTTGACTTTAATCTATCTATTGTGCAGTTTGTAAATAATAAACAACAGATTCATATGGGCGAAGCTCCATTTTTTCGAGTGTATCAACAGAGTCTGGATAGTTAGATACTAATTTTTTTCTTGAAAATCCGTCTACTTTGATATGGTCAGGCAACTCAAATGTTGTTGAGTTATCATAAAAATTATTAACAACAAGGAGCATTTCGGTTGCGGTTGTTCTTATATATGCAAAAATTTGTTTATCATCTTGTAATAGCAGTTCGTAATCGCCGTCTGTAATGATGTCATATTCCTTACGTAATGAAATTAGCTTTTGATAGTGATAAAAGATCGAATTTGGATCATTTACCGCATCTTCTGCATTAATCTCTTTATAATTATTTGCGACATCAATCCAAGGAGTTCCGGTTGTGAAACCTGCATGCTTTGTGTTGTCCCATTGTACTGGAGTTCTAGAGTTGTCACGTGATTTATGTCTTAGTATTTCAAGAATTTCATCTTCAGACATTCCTTTTTGCTGCAAAATGTTGTACATATTTATCGATTCAACATCACGGTATTTTTCAATCGATGTGAATTTAGGATCTGTCATGCCAAACTCTTCGCCCTGATAAATATAAGGAGTTCCTTGCATCATATGAATGGTCGTTGCGAGCATTTTCGCTGATTCACGGTGATACTTTCCATCATTACCATAGCGAGAAACAATTCTAGGCTGATCATGGTTGCACCAAAATAATGCATTCCAGCCTCCACCTTTATTCATTCCTGTTTGCCAGGTGGATAGAATATCCTTTAATGCAAGGAAATCCATTTCTCCAATTGCCCATTTTTCACCATTAGGATAGTCGACCTTCAAATGATGGAAATTAAACGTCATACTTAGTTCTTGACGCTCAGGATTGGAGTACTTAATACAGTGATCAATTGTCGTGGAAGACATTTCACCAACTGTCAGACTATCATGTTTTGAGAATACTTCTTTATTCATTTCATGAATATACTCGTGGACGAGAGGGCCATCTGTATAAAATTTTCTTCCATCACCAGGTGAAACGGATCCATCATCATCTGGGAAGTCTTGATTTTTCGAAATGAGGTTGATGACATCAAGACGGAATCCATCGACCCCCTTTTCAAACCAAAATTCCATCATTTTATAGACTTCATTACGAAGTCCTTCATTTTCCCAATTTAGATCTGCTTGTGTGACATCAAATAGATGGAGATAATATTGCTCTGTTTTCTTGTCATATTCCCATGCTGGGCCACCAAATTTTGATTCCCAGTTAGTAGGCAAAGAACCATCAGCTTTAGGATCCTTCCAAATATAGAAATCACGATAAGGATTATCCTTTGATGATGCAGCTTGCTTGAACCACTCATGCTCAGTTGATGTGTGGTTTACAACAATATCCATAATGACTTTAATGCCATGTTGATGAGCTCTATCAAGTAATTCATTAAAGTCTTCCATTGTGCCATACTCTTCATGAATCGAGTAGTAATCACTAATGTCGTAGCCATTATCTTTTTGCGGAGATGCATAAATCGGTGTAAGCCAGATGACGTCTACACCTAGTTTTTCTAAGTAATTTAGTTTGCTAATAATCCCTTGTAGATCGCCTACCCCGCTTCCATTTGTATCATTAAAGCTTTTCGGATAAATTTGATAAACGACCGCTTTTTTCCACCAAGGTTGTTTCATTTTTTACACCATCCTGTCAGGTTCAATATTTTGCTATATGATGTGAAAAAGCAGGGAGCCTAATCTAAACGACAGGCTCTCCGCTTTTTTTTTTTATTTTTCTTTACGTATTTTTCCGAATAACAAGGTTAGGACAAATGGTACTACAATTACAATAATCATACCGATAAAGAATGATCCCCAGTTTTCCGGGAAGATGGATAGGAATCCCGGAAGGCCGCCAACACCTATAGATGGAGCCTTTACGCCTTGAATTGAGATGAATGCTCCTGCAATTGCCGAGCCAATAATAGCTGAGATGAAGGCAAAGCGGAAACGTAAGTTTACACCGAACATTGCTGGCTCAGTAATACCAAGATAAGCAGAAACAGCGGATGTTATTGATAGACTTTTAAGCTTCTCATCTTTTAATATGAACATCATTGCTAGAGCTGCCGTACCTTGAGCAATATTTGATAATGCAACCATTGGCCATAAGAAGGTACCGCCAGTATTTCCGATTAACTGTAGGTCTACTGCTAAGAATGTATGGTGCATACCAGTGATAACTAAAGGTGCGTAAAGCCCACCGTAAATTAATCCTCCTACAATTGGTGCTACATTGAAAATTCCTACAACCGCATCAGTTATAACGTTACCAATTGCAAATGTAATTGGTCCTATTGCGATAAATGAAACTAGTCCAGTTACCAAAAGTGTAATTGGTGCAACAAGTAGTAGTTGAAACGCATCTGGAATGAGTTTTCTTAAGAACACTTCAATCTTAGATAAAACATATGAAGCTAGTAGGACTGGTAAAACCTGTCCTTGGTAACCAACCTTCTGTACTTCTAAACCAAATAAGTTCCATGTCGGAATTTCTTCTGCTGCTCCATAGCCCCAAGCGTTTAAAAGGTCAGGGTGAACAAGCATTAGACCAAGCACGATACCTAGTAACGGACTTCCACCGAATCTATTTACAGCAGACCAACCGATTAATCCAGGTAAGAACACAAACGCAGTGTTAGCAATTAAGTTAATGATGCTTGCTACATCTGCCCATTGGGGATAAACCTCGATTAAAGCCTCATCAAAGAAAATCCCTGGTCCCGTTAAGATGTTATTGATTCCCATTAATAACCCAGCTGTAACAATGGCAGGTAAGATAGGAATAAAGATATCTGCTAATGTTTTAATCGCACGCTGAAGTGGGTTTAAATGCTTCTCAGAAGCCTTTTTCACATCATCTTTAGATGCTTCCCCTACCCCAGTTTGACTTACAAGCTCTTTATATACTTTATCAACAGTACCTTGGCCAATAACTACTTGAAACTGTCCATTAGTTGAAAATGATCCTTTAACAAGATCTATCGATTCAAGCGCCTCTTTATCTACTTTTCCTTCATCTGCTAAAGCAAAGCGTAATCGTGTAACACAGTGTGTTGCTGCTGATATATTATCTTTACCACCTATTGCGTCTATAATTTGATTTACTTGTTTTTGATCAACACTCATGGTTTTCCCTCCATATCCATCTTTTCGTGTAAATATTTTAATACATATTTGAACAAGCTAAGCGGTTTCATTATTGAATCTGCTTGTCGAAATATGTATATACATGTCATGTATTTATCTTAAACTTGTATATACATGTTGTCAATAAAAATAAATGCGTTTTCAAATAATAAATGTAGTTAATTATTCCCACTACCCAAACTGGCTCAAACCCCTACCTTATGATTTTTTCCTCGCATTAGTTTTGCGTCATTGTTTTGAAAAGATACACATGTTAAAACATAGGTAGATGATTTTTTTGCAAAAGAAAAATATAGAAATAGAGAGGACTATAATATGAATTTTAAAGACAGAATTGAACCCTTCCTTATTACGGATGATCTAATTGTCCAGGAATTTGTTGTCCAAGCCTTACATGATTACCCAAATGTTAGTAAGCGCTGGATTGAAAAGCTTGTAAGAGAAGCTGTGGAAAATGAAGAAAAAAGATCAACAATTTTAATTTATTTATCAATTAATCCAATGCATGAAGAGATTGTTGGACATTTAGTTGAAGGAGCCCAACATACGCCTAGTAACATGAGCCATTTATACTTTCAGTTATTAGCTGATTTGGACCCTGAACTTGCCTTAAAACATAAGGAGGAGCTCAAAACATTCATTCCTAATGATTACTGGCCTTTATATGAGGTATTAGTAGATGGAATGGAAGAAGAGGTCTGGTTATTAATCGAGGATTTTGCCAAAAAGCTAGAGGCTGAAACATACCTTAATTCGAATTTTTATATAAAAGCCAAAAAGGTTGCTTATACGCTCGTGAAAAAGGGTTGGGTTACAGAAGCTCAACTAGATAAAGTTGTGCAAGAAAATCTAAAAGATAATTGGTTTAGTTACAAGGGAATCCTTGCGGTTTATATGATTGGTTTAATGAAGAATGATAAGTACATACAAACACTAGCTCCCTTGCTTGTACGAGATGAGGACATTTTGCTTGAGGAAGTTGCCGCAGCATTGATTTCCTTCCAAACGGACGAGGTTGTAGAAGCAGTTGCGCCATATCTTTTAAAAGAAGAATCGAATATTTTTGCTGCCTCTATAATCGAGAATATAAAGACTGATTATGCAGTAGAGGTTTTACGAAATGCTTATCGTCAGGTAGAGGATGAAGATAGTCAAGCCATCATTTTTGAAGCACTTATTCATCAGCTAAGTCCTGCAGCAGAGCCAGAAATAAATCAATATGTAAGTGAAAGACCTACCTCTTTTTTAGTTGAAGTTGAGCAGTTAGCGTATAGCTACTACAAAATAATTGGGTTGGATCATCCTCTTATGGAGGAATGGAAGTTGAAATTAACTGAGGGTAGTTCGCCTGTACAAACTGAAAAGGTTGGAAGAAATGAACCATGCCCTTGTGGAAGTGGGAAAAAGTACAAAAAATGCTGTGGGTAAGTTAATTAACGTCAGCTAGCTTTGAAGTGAGAGAATCGAAGGTCCACCGATTCTCTCAATACAAGCGGAAATCAACAACGATGTTTAACAGAGCCAATATTTAAAGAATAACATCAATATGTTTAAAGTCTTTCACTTGAAAGAGTCCGAGATCAGTAAGTTTTAGCTCTGGTATTACTGGTAAAGCCAAAAAGGATAAAGTTAAAAATGGATTAAAGTTGCCTTTAAAGCCAATTTCTTTTAAAGCATGATCGATATCCATCAACTTATCATTTATGATTGCAAAGGGATTGGCGGTCATCAATCCAGATATTTCTAGTGGTAATGAAGCCAATACTTCGCCATCCTTTATGACAACCATTCCTCCACCCATATCCTTCATCATTTCAGTTGCTTTGTGGAGATCATAATCGTTTGTAGCAAGAGCAACAACATTATGTGAATCATGAGCGATAGTTGTAGCAATTGCTCCGGCTGTTAGACCAAACCCCTTTACTATGCCTAGCCCAATATTTCCTGTCTGGTTATGTCGTTCAATTACAGCAATTTTAAGCTGGTCCTTATCAATCGATGGTTGAAAGAACCCGTTGCTTGTTTCAATCTCTTCGACAATATGCTTTGTTATTATTTTATTTGGAAGAACCTCGATTATATTTGCTTTAGCATTCTCTAGAGATTTTAATTGTAACTCCTCGACTGAGAAATTTTTAAAATGAACTGTATTTAACAAATTGTTAGGTATGCTTACATCTGATGTAGTGTTTTCGGTGACAACAAAATCACCCTTTTCAGCTATACGTTTTCCTTTAATGAAAACTTGGTCTATATCTACGCTCTCAAGATCATTTAATAAAATCAGATCTGCGTCATACCCAGGAGCAATTGCACCCTTTGTCTTTAAGTCGAAGCATTCTGCTGCATTTATTGTAGCCATTTGGTAGGCAAGAATGGGATCTAGCCCGTTTTTAATAGAAAGTGAAATACTATAATCAATGCTACCTTGTGCAAGTAAATCATCTAAATGTTTATCATCAGTAACAAATAAACAGCGACGGGCATTTCTTTCAGTGACCACTGGCAATAATGATACTAAATCCTTTGCAGCAGACCCTTCTCTAAGCATGACATACATGCCCTTTTTTAAACGGTCATACGCTTCTTCAGGAGTGACACATTCATGGTCTGTTTTAATACCAGCTGTTAAGTAAACATTTAAAGGATCTCCTGAAATTCCGGCTGCATGACCGTCAATTTTTTTCTTTAGCAGATTAGCGGCATTGATTTTTTTTAACATAGCTGGATCTTGATTAAATACTGATGGAAAGTCCATGACTTCTCCTAAGCCTAATACACAGTCATGCTGATAAAAGGGCTGCAAATCTTCAGCTGAAAGGATTGCGCCAGCATGTTCAAACGGTGTTGCAGGAACACATGAAGGGAGCATGTAATAAATGTTTAAGGGTGCGTCCTTCGCGGAATCGATCATAAACTGTATTCCATCGGTTCCATTAACATTTGCAATCTCATGGGGGTCCGCAATGACGGTAGTTACTCCATGTGGTATGACAACCTGAGAAAATTGAAAAGGTGTGACCATCGCAGACTCGATATGAACATGGCCATCGATAAAACCTGGAGAGATAAACTTTCCTTTCGCATCAATGGTTGTTACCCCTTCATAGTCGCCGACACCAACAATGGTTCCGTCAGTAATGGCGATTGTTTCCTCAATTAATTCACCATTAAATACATCAATGATTTTACCGTTTTTAATGACTAAATCAGCTTTTATTTTCTTGGCTGCTGCTTCGAGTCTTCTTACAAATGGCTCCATAAAAATAAAACCCCTTTCGTTTTATACGAAAAAAACCGCATTAAAAAAGTGTGAATTACTTTCTTTTTGCGGCTTTCGTATGACCTGCTTTGAGAGTAAAAGAGAATGTTAGTTTTTGTTTGATTAGTTGCTGTTTTTGCATAAGATTTTAAATTATGCCTATTAAGATAAATACTAGTTACCCTAACATTGTATGTCAAGATTTTTAACATAACTTTATTGTGGTCCTTTAACAACTAAAGCCTCAAATTGATTTATTTTGAAATAATCATTTCTCTTTTGCTTTTTTGGTGTCGTAACAATTCCTCTAATCCCCCGGCACCTAAGACAACGCCAAATATGATAAAGATAAACCCGATTACTTGAGTGAAGGTAATCATTTCATCTAAAAACAGTGCAGCTCCCACTAATGCGAAGAACGGATTAAGATTAATGAATATGGCAGATTCGGCTGCACCTACTTTTCCAATCGCGTAATTGTATGTCATATGTCCAACAGATGTTGCTAAGAAGGCAGATGCAAAAAAGATGATCCACACAGTGGACGATCCACTAGCCATGCTTTGAAAGCCATTCGGTTCTACAATTACGCTGATGATGAATAAGAAAACTGACCCGATTATCAACATATATCCTGTCATAAGACGTGGATCTAATGTAGAAGAAACCTTTTTGATCATGATAAAGCTTATCGTTTGTAAAAATATTGATAAAAATACGTGAATATCACCTAAGGATATGAGTTGTAGCCCTTCACCGCTTTGGAACACAATAAATGAAATTCCAATAAAACCGAAAATAACTCCGCAAAAGCGTAGTAAGGTAACTTTATTTTTTAGAAAAAAGATTGCTAGAATCGTAGTTAATATAGGTCCCATACCTAATATAAGGCCACCGTTAGATGCTGACGTTCCCTTTAACCCAACGGATAAAAAGTAATGATGCCCAACAACATTAAAGAGTGAACAGATTAGAATATAAAGAAATTCTTTTTTTGAGGGCATTCTAATTAGTCTTAAGTAAAATAGGATGATGAACACACCAACACCTGCCGTGAAAATTCGCAGTGCTGTCATCGTGACTGGCATAAAGCTTGTGACAAGTAGTTTTGTTGCAATAACATTGAATCCCCAAATCACCATAACGAAAAATAGAGATATATAAATCGGATATTTACTTTTGTTGCTCAAATCTTTTTCCTTCTTCCTTTTTTCATACAATTTAGCTTAAAAACAGCATCATAATATTTCATAAATCATATAGCAAACGAAACCATCTGTCTATAATCAAGCTATTTTCGTGCTTTCTCATTATGTAACTGACTTCTAAGGGTGTTCGTGAAAAATCATTATGTAAGGTTTTTAGATTCATAGAGGTTGACTCAAAGGGGCCTGCTTCCTGTGGTTTTGAGTCAACCTCATAGGCTTCGTATTTAATTGCTATTGGTAAGTAGCTATTAGAGGTCTTTCTTCTACTTTAAAGGAAAAGGCTCAAACTTTCCATAACCGCGCTGTTCATTAAAATCTTGTAATAACACATTTTGAATAGTCTTATTCGTACGTGTTAATAGACCAAGGTTATTAGCTGTTTCTATGATAGTGCCATGTTCCAAAGATTGATAGCTTATTTTTTCCTTCCACACCATGTTAGCTGACTGATGAGTTAAGTCACTCTCTTTGAGAATAGGATTCTTATCATCGTAATATCTGTTTACCGTTTTCTCCTTTTGTCTGAGTGTTGTAATCCAAACAATGAGTTTAAGCAAACTTCCGAACAATCCTTCAAAGCTCATATTCTTCATTGGACTACTTGTAAGCTGATAGATAGAGAGCTGTTCGTTGTTTATTTCGACATCAGCTTTTACAGTTGAAGCATAATGAACATCACCTGATAAAATGATGCATTCACTAGGCATCCATTCCTTAAGGTAATGAAGAAAAGAAGAAAAGCCTTCAACATTATATTTCCATGCTTCAAAGTCTAATTTGTAATGGACTGGTACACCAAGTACTCGAAAAGGGTAGATATTATTTTTCAAAAATGATTCGATAACACCGACTCCATATAGTGGTGCTGGAGAAGCGATTATTAAAGGTTCCCCTTTATTCCAATCGCTGTCTTGTAATGTTTGATTAACAAGTTCCCATCCTTTTTTCCCAATTAACTTAGGGGTTTTTGTCGTTTCCTCAATCAAATTCGTCCATTTTACTTGCTTTGGTGTAGAATCGTATTCTCGTAATGTTCGAGTATCAAGGAATAATGTCAAAGGTGTAGTTGGAGCTGTAAAATGCCATGATTGAAATTCCTCCAACGTTTGAAGCCAATTCTTGTAAGCGGGTGCTTCTGCATGAAAGCCATTGAAATATTGATTCATGGCTGAAATAAAGGATTGGTCAAATCGGCTTGGGTCATTTCCCCACCCTTGGAAGGCCCAGTAAGCAGCAAGACCGTTAGCAATTGTATGTCTTCCTAATGGAGCTTCATGGACTTGTTTTTTCCATTCTAATGAAATATTCCAGTCATCTGTAATATCGTGATCATCAAATATCATATAGGTGGGGATATTGGCTAATAAGCGTCGAACCTTTGCAACCGACTGTTGGAATTGTTCGATATCGAGTGATTGTTCATGATAGCGATCCTTATGTTGGAGATACTCATCATGATGTTCCTTAAGAGACGCTGCCTTTTTGGGAGAATTAAAATGGATCAGATTGTGTTGATAAGCTTCCTCAAACGTATACATTACATGCTCTTCCTTGGCCATTTGCCAAAGTACTGGACTCCAGCTTAATAAGTACATTGTTGCATATTCTCCGAACGTTATAAGGTGGTTATAGGCATTTGAAGAGGTGAATTTACAAAACTGCTCGATTATAAACTGTCTGCCCTGGATTTTTGTTAAACGTTGTTTAAAGTTATTCCTTTTAAGAGACGGCTCCACTTTAGATAAATCTTCTTGTTCATGCCCTGTTAATTGACGACTCATTTCTTGGATAATAGGAAAGATTGGATCTGCAACATCATCTGCATAGATTTGATCACCTAACATATAGAGGGAGCTGGGCCTTACTTCTTTGTCTAATGGTTTTTTTGCAATCATTTCGTCTGCCCTTGCTAATGCATCCTGTCCTTTCCCGTGTAATTTTCTACATGAGCCATAAAGAATGGCTGATTCTGGTTTTGAATTAATATAGAAGGTAGGATATAAGAAATCTCCATAGACAATTGAGTTAGGGTTATTGGGGGAAAGTAAACCAAGGCTGCTTAAATCATATTTATTAGATCCCTTTGTAAAAAACAAATTATAGCCAAGTAATTGATCAACAGGTAGGTTTTCCTCTAAAGGTGTGATGTGTACTAAATGGATAAAGAGTTGTTTTCCAAGACGAATTGATTTTAATATTGTACGAACTTGTAGCTGTTTATCATCCTTGGAATCTTGATTAGTGCCTACTTGATAAAGCTCTGCTTTTATATGAAAGTCCTTGCTTGTTGCAATCCAAATATACACCTGTGTTGGGTCTACTTTACGAATAATC
Organism: Metabacillus sp. KUDC1714; assembly: GCF_014217835.1. Lineage (NCBI taxonomy): Bacteria > Bacillati > Bacillota > Bacilli > Caryophanales > Bacillaceae > Metabacillus > Metabacillus elymi. The sequence goes on along the minus strand of NZ_CP055263.1, from coordinate 1,811,258 downwards.
GGTCCAGATAATAGGATTGGAAGTTCCATTATTCAAGTCACCGCCTGAATAGGTATTTATACTAAGCTATTCAGGTGGTAATAAAATGGTGAGGACAGGGAAAAGTCAAAGAAGGAAAGATTTGCTTAAATGAACCTTCTTCATTAAACTCTATATAGACATCTGTTATGGAGTGAAGGAAGTTGGAAAATAAACAAAATCAAACGTTTGAGATTATCGAGGTGTGTTTATTAGCTGGAAAGATCATGCTTAGAAGTGGTGCGGAGACGTATCGGGTAGAAGATACGATGACACGCATAGCAGCGGCCTATGGTATTTTACATTCACATAGCTACGTTACTCCTACTGGGATCATTTTTTCTATAGACAGTCATAACCCAACAAAATTAGTAAGAATTATTGACCGTTCAACAGACCTACAAAAGGTGGCAAAAGTGAATAGTGTTTCAAGACTAATCAGTAGTGGTGAGCTTTCAGTCCAAGAGGCATACGGACATCTTAAAGAGATTGAACATGATGCACATGCATATCCCATTTGGATACAGATTGCTGCTGCATCTATAGCAAGTGGCTGTTTTCTAATTATGTTTCAAGGTGACTGGACTGATTTTCTTCCTGCGTTAATTGCCGGTGGAATTGGATTCTCATGCTTGATCTATATCCATCAATTAGTAGAAATAAAGTTTTTCGCAGAGTTTTTGGCATCATTTATTATCGGGTTGATAGCTGTATTGTTTGTTGTGTTAAGCCTTGGAACAGAGCTTGATAAAATTATTATTGCTTCTGTTATGCCGTTAGTTCCGGGCTTGTTAATTACTAATGCAGTTAGGGATTTAATGGCGGGACATTTAGTTTCCGGAATTTCAAAAGGGGCTGAAGCGTTTTTAACAGCATTTGCGATCGGAGCGGGTGTTGCTGTTGTCTTTTCATTTTATTAAAGGCAGGGGGCTTACATAATGATCGAACAGTTTATTACTAGCTTTATTGCGTCATCTGCATTTGGAATTATCTTTAATGCACCAGTAAAAACGTTATTCAAGTGTGGTTTTGTAGGTATGGTCGGCTGGATGGTTTATATTGGTCTTTATGAATACACACTAGATAGTGTTTTTGCGACACTAATTGCATCTTTCTTTATAGCAATTATTAGTCAATTTTTTGCTAAGGCCTATAAAACACCAATGATTATTTTTAATGTTTCAGGTATCATACCACTAGTACCAGGTGGTTTAGCTTACGATGCAATGAGGCGGGTCGTAGAAAATGATTATAATGCCGCAATTCCTCTTGCTGCAAAAGCGTTTATGATCTCTGGTGCAATTGCAATCGGGTTAGTTTTATCAGAGGTTATTAACCAGATTATTCGAAAGGCCAGTCTTAGGAAAATGGTACAATAATTTATATGGGTGTTTTTCCTAATAAAAAAATTCACTAAAATTCTTAACCAATTAAGCTGGCTCATGTATAATGTTTTTCATCACTTATAGAGAGGTTTTAACAATGAATTCATATATTAAGGATCAAATAGAATTATTTCAGGAACGTAATCAGAATCGTGGACGTCTTTTAGTTAGTTGTCCGGATAAACCAGGGATTGTTTCGACAATCTCGAAATTTTTGTTTTCACATCATGCAAATATCATTGAATCAAGCCAGTATTCAACAAATCCAGAGGATGGAACGTTTTTCATTCGTATTGAGTTTGAATGCCCTAATCTTAAGGAGAAAGCGAAAGACATGGAGCATCAGTTTGCTGAATTGGCAAAAGAATTTTCATTTGAATGGAAATTAACTCATGTTTACAATGTGAAAAAAGCGGCTATCTTCGTATCAAAAGAGCTACACTGCTTGCTTGAGCTTTTATGGGAATGGCAAAGTGGCGATTTAATGGCTGATATTGCTCTTGTCATAAGTAATCACGAGGAAGCAAGAGATGTTGTGGAAGGACTTAATATCCCGTTTTATCACATTCCAGCTAATAAAGATATTCGGGCTCAAGTCGAAGAACAGCAGTTACAGCTATTAAAAGATTATGATATTGATTTAATTGTACTAGCTCGTTATATGCAAATCCTAACACCAAATTTTGTAGCAGCGAACCCTAATAAAATTATTAATATCCATCATTCATTCTTACCTGCCTTTATTGGAGCAAGACCATATGAACGAGCGTATGGACGCGGCGTAAAATTAATTGGTGCAACCTCACATTATGTTACAAATGATCTTGATGAAGGACCAATTATCGAGCAGGATATCGGTCGTGTCGATCACCGAGATAATGTTGATAATTTGAAAAAAATTGGTCGTTCGATTGAAAGAAGCGTACTAGCAAGAGCAGTAAAATGGCATTTGGAAGACCGTATTATTGTTCATCAAAATAAAACGATTGTTTTTTAATGTGAATCCCCTTTTTAGGGGTTTTTTATTTGCCACGATTATGTAAACTGTTTTCTTATCAGATTTTTCTAAAATATAGTGTTTGAAATCGTTACCATTTTATATAGAAGAAACAGAATAAACTATCTATTAAGAAATGATGATACAATATTAGCAACTTAGAAAATTACTGGGAGGGATTGTCGTGAAACGATTAAATGGCATAACCATTGCACTGGCAGGACAGAGAAAGTCTGAGGAATTAAGTAAGCTAGTTGAGAATTTAGGTGGTGTCGCTTTAGTGCGCCCAGCGCAGGGTACTGTGTTTCTTGATGATTCAAATGTGGAAAAAGAAATCCAAGCATTGGTGGATGGGAACTTTGATTGGCTTATTTTCACGACAGGCTTAGGGACAGACAAACTTTATCAAACGGCTGTGAATATCGGCTTAGGTGAAAAATTTATTGAAGCCTTAAGCAAATCAAAGGTGGCAGCAAGAGGATATAAAACGGTTAATGTATTAAAGAAGCTAGGAATTATACCTGTTGTAAGAGATGATGATGGGAGCACAGCTGGGCTAGTAAGAGAATTAAATGCCCACCGTTTAACGGGCTTACGAGTTGCTCTTCAGCTACATGGTGATCCAGCTCCAGTATTGATTGACTGGCTAGAGGAACAAGGTGCTGAATATAGAGAAATCTTACCGTATAAGCATATTCCGCCTAAACCTGAAGTGATGGAGCAACTAGTTGGTGAAATTTTAAAAGGTGAGGTTGATGCAGTAAACTTCACTAGCACACCACAAGCGCGTTTTTTAATGGCACATGCTAAGGAAAAGGGTGTAGAGAAGGAAGTATTACACGCCTTTGCAACAAATGTTATTGCTGTTTCAGTTGGGAAAGTTACTGCCCAAGCATTGCGAGAAGTTGGCATTACTCGAATGGTTGTACCAGAAGAGGAGCGAATGGGTAGTGCGATCATAGCGCTAGTTCATTATTATCAGGAGTTACAAGCGAACAAACCTGAATAGTACGATTGTGGGGATAGTAATGAGGTTGACTCAGGCAGGGGCTAGGATACTGTTTGAGTGAGCCTCTTTTTTTGATGTTAACAGTTTTTTATATAAAATTATGAAATTCGCAAAAGAGCATTTCCTGAAGTTAAAAGAAGGATATGAAGGTTAATTCCTTTTGTTAGCGCTTAAATTTCACTATAATTAACTTGTACAAGGTATTATACTAAAGCTACATAATTAGGGATGGTGGAGAACATGAATTATCGTCAACTAGGAGATACTGAGTTAAAGGTCAGTGAATTAAGCTTTGGCACATGGGCAATTGGTGGCTCTTGGGGGAAATCTGATGACCAGGAAGCGTTAAAGGGATTAGAGCATGCGATGGATGCAGGGGTCAACTTCTTTGATACTGCAGATGTCTATGGCGATGGCCACAGTGAAGAGTTATTGGCAAAAGCGACAAAGGGAAAGGAAGACAAAATTCACATTGCGACAAAGTTTTGCCGTGCAGGTGATATTTTTGATCCAGAAACCTATTCTGAAAAGTCTATAACTGAGTATTGTGAAGCAAGTTTAAAAAGACTTCAACGTGAAGCGATTGATCTATATCAAATTCACTGTCCACCAATGGAAATCCTTAAAAGTGGCAGTGTCTTTAATGTGCTAGATAAGCTGCAACAACAAGGGAAAATCCGCCACTATGGTGTGAGTGTTGAAACGGTGGAAGAGGGTTTACTTTGTTTGGAGCAAGAGAATGTAAAAGCGCTGCAAGTTATTTTTAATATCTTCCGCCAAAAGGCAGTTACTGAATTACTTCCACAAGCAAAAGAAAAAGGTGTTGGTCTATTAGCACGAGTTCCTTTAGCAAGTGGATTGTTAACGGGTAAATTTACAAAACAAGCAACATTTGAGGCAGATGACCATCGTAGCTTCAATAAAGATGGTGAGCACTTCAATGTAGGTGAAACGTTTGCGGGTGTAGAGTTTTCAAAAGGAGTCGAGTTAAGTGAACAACTTAGCTGGATCGCTGATGGACGTGGAAATATGACAAGAGCAGCATTGCGTTGGATTCTTGACCATGAGGAAATTACCACTGTTATACCTGGATTTAAAACAGTTAAACAAGTTGAAGATAATCTGCAAGCAACTGAGGTTCAATCATTTAGTGAAGCAGAATTAAAACAACTATCAACATTTTATCAACAGGAAATCCATCCGAATATTCGCGGTGTCTACTAAAAAGAATGAGAGTTAAAGCTTTTCTATAGCTTTAACTCTTTTTTTAAACAGTTAGAAAGTATAAAAGTTTGTACCTAGTTTTGGTGTCTAGCTCCAGCGCCTAGCCCCTCTAGGGTCTAGCCAATTTGGAATTGAAGGCAAAGAACGCCTTCTATTCCAAATCGTCTTATTGCCCGAGGCTGGTCAAGGCGCTTGCGCTTTTCTTAGTGAGTCTCCTTCAAATTGAACTTTGTCACTTCTTTTCGATGTAAGACCAATTTATAACATACAATGACAATAATCATAAATATAGCTGTATAGAAATATAGCTGGCCATAACCAAGCTGTGTAGCAACAATGCCTAGGATGTATGAGCCTGCAGCAATTCCTGTATCGAAGAGTGTGAAAAATGTTGCTGTAGCATGCCCGCTTCTATTACGATCAGTTGCTTGAATGGCAAGTGTTTGCAAGGAAGGTACGACGGTTCCATAACCAAGTCCAATGAATGCACCTGATAACAGCAGCATGAACGAAGTTTGAGTCAAACTTAATAGAACCAATCCGATCAGGAATAATCCGAGTGCTGGATAGATAACAATATGGGGACCTTTTGAATCAAATAAACGGCCACTAAAAGGACGAGCAACTAGCATGACAACAGCAAAGACTACGAAGAAAAAGCTAGCCGCATCTAATAAATTGAGCTCTTGTGCATAAATAGATAAAAATGACAGTACACTTGAATAAGCAACTGCAACTAAACTACCGATAAAAGCAATTGGTAATGCCTTTCGATCAATTAGGTCGGAAAACTGTAACTTTTTCTTGCTCTTCGTTTCTTTTGAAGCTGCTTCATTTATTTTACTTGAAGCAGTAAACAGTACTCCTGCTGTAATTAATAAAGCAAATACAAGAAAGAGAATAGTAAATGATGCAACTTGTATTAGAGTTAGTGCAATTAGTGGACCAAAAACAACAGCGAGGTTCGTCGACATCACGAAGTATCCAAGACCTTCTCCACGCCTTTTTATTGGAACGAGATCTGCTGCTATCCCACCGGTTGCTGTCGTAGCAATACTAAACCAAATTCCTTGAAAGAATCGCAGTGCTAGTAATAACGTATAGTTTTCAATCAAAAGGTACATAAACGAGCATATTGTAAAAAGAATAAGACTTATCATTAACATTCTTTTTTTGCCAAAATCCTCTAATAACTTCCCTGAAAATGGTCGAACGATGATGGCGGAAAGAAGGAAGATCGTTACGATAAGACCTGCATCTATCTCAGAACGATGTAGTTCATCGACTACATATATTGGTAAGGAGGTTAATAAGCCGTAAAAGGCAATAAAGATAAAAAAGTTACTCAAGGAAATACTGATAAAGCTTTTGGTCCAAATTGGTTGTTTGCTTTCATTGTTCATTCGAATTTATTCCTCCTCTTCAAGTGATGTTGTACCTAGTTTGTTTAATAAGTGGAAGAAGTAATCCTTTTCTTCGTTTGATAAACTTTTGACCATCCTCTGTTCAAAGGATTTAACTTCATCTTCAACAGCTGGTAAATGTTGAATGGCTTTATCTGTCAGTGATACAAGACGTTCACGTTTATCGCTACCCTGTGTTCGTTTTACCCAACCACTTTCCTCGAGCTTCACCAAGGTTCGCGTAACTGTAGGTGCTTCAACTACTAAATAACGCCAAATATCACTCTGTGTCATTGGTCCATTAATCTTTAGGCAATAAAGAATCGACCACTGGGAACTATATAAATCGTGTTTTTGCAACTGTTCATTTAGTTCTTTTGTCATGAAGCGAGTTTTCCGATAAAGTGTGTGGAATAGCTTGTTTGTGTTTTCCATCTGATGTCACCTCATTTTATTTACTTAGGTAAGTATCGTTTATGTACCTAATGATGGAAGTTCAGCTTTATTTACCTAAGTAAGTGATTAATATTTACCTAGGTAAATATATTGCTTAATAAGCATATCAGAAATTACAAATTTGTAAAGGGAACAGAATGCAGTAGAGCAGAAAAAACCTTGGCTAGAGGGAGCCAAGGTTAGGTAAAACGAGATAAATTAAATCTTTACAGTATCGCTTTTTAAATTCCATGATTTCTTCCAAGAGTAGCTTGCTAGTAGCAAAATAACAAATGCTAGCAAAGCTATGACAGAAAAGGTAATAAATCCAGAAGCGTAAGAGCCTGTCAGTTCTTTTAATGTACCTAAAATGTTTGGTAAGAAGAAGCCGCCAATACCGCCTGCAGCGCCAACGATTCCTGTGATCATCCCAATTTCCTTTTGGAAACGCTGTGGGACTAATTGGAATACTGCACCATTTCCCATACCTAAACACATCATACCGACAAATAATAGAGCAGTAATTGCGAATAACGGAGGTAGTTGACTAACGCCAACCATACAAATGGCAACCCCAATAAAGAGGAAGGATAAAACCTTCACACCGCCAACTCTGTCAGCGATTAAACCACCTACAGGTCGGAAGAAGCTTCCTGCTGCAACGCAAAGGGTAACAAAATCTCCTGCTTGGACATTTGATAATTGATATTCATCAACAAAAAACATACTCAAAAAGCTTGATAGACCGACAAAGCCGCCAAATGTCACACTATAAAGTAAACAGAAAAACCATGTATCTTTATAAGCAAATACTTTGAAATAGTTTGCTAATGGCTGTGGTGCTGGTTGTGTTGGTGCATCCTTCGCTAAAACAACAAATATCACAAATGTTATAAGAAGTGGAATAATGGCAATTCCCATCGTTACATGCCAGCCGAAGTTTTCAGCTAACCGAGGGCCAAATAATGTCGCTAGTAAGGTACCACTGTTTCCTGCACCAGCAATTCCCATTGCTAAGCCTTGGAGGTGTGGAGGATACCATCTGCTTGCCATTGGTAAAGAAACGGCGAAGCTTGCACCAGCAACCCCTAATAAAATCCCAATCATATATAACTCAGGTAGTGTGTTACCAGCTATTAACCCCCAAAGTAAAGGGATCGTGGTAATGCTCATTCCTAAAATAGCTGTTTTCTTAGGTCCAATTCGGTCTGTTAATATCCCTAATACAATTCGGAAGAAGGAACCGGCTAAAATCGGAACTGCAACAATAAGCCCTTTTTGGGATGGTGATAAACCAAAATCTTGAGTGATGAAAACACCGAGGGCGCCAAGAATAACCCAAATCATAAAGCTAACATCAAAATACAAAAAGGAAGAAAAAAGAGTTTTCGGGTGACCGCTTGTTTTTAATTCAGATAATTTCATATGTGTTACTCCTTTCAATAGTTGAACTAGTTATTTGAATTTTCAGTCCTGTTGTTCATGAGGTCATTATAATGTGGGGGAAAATAGTATAAAAGTTATTTGTAAGCAAATATAACATGGAATTATTTTTTGTGAAGAATATATAAAGATGAAAAATAGCTGTGATGAAGTTGCTGAGTAAAAGTGAGATTCTGTGTTAGGAAATGTGACAACAATAATTTGTTGAGAGGAATTTTATGAAATAATGAAACCATTAGATGAGGTCAGACCATTGATGCTGGAGGGTTAAGATGAAGCAAAAATTGGTAGTTATCGGAAATGGAATGGCGGGTGTCCGCTGTGTTGAAGAGATTTTAAAGCATAATTCTCATGATTTCGATATTTCGATCATTGGGAGTGAACCACACCTTAATTATAATCGGATTTTATTGTCCTCTGTCTTACAAGGAGAGGCAACATTTCAAGATATAACGATTAATGATTTCGAATGGTATGAACAGAATCGAATAAACCTTTTTTCTGGTGAAGCAGCTATTAAAATAGATTCACATAAAAAAGAGATCACTACAGATCAAAATCGCTTATTACCGTATGACAAATTAATTATCGCAACTGGATCGTCACCTTTTGTTCTTCCTGTACCAGGAGTTGAGAAAAATGGAGTTGTTACATTTCGAACAATAGAGGATTGTAAAGCAATTATTGGGACGTCTGATAAGGCCAAAAAAGCTGTCGTTATTGGTGGAGGAGTATTAGGGCTAGAGGCAGCTAGAGGTCTTTTGAATCTTGGTTTAGATGTAAAAGTCGTACACAATACAGATTACTTAATGCAACGTCAACTTGATGTTACTGCGTCAAACATGCTAAGAGAAAAATTAGAGCAACAAGGTATTGGATTTCTTTTAGGTAAGGTAACACAAGAAATCGTTGGTGAAAACAAAGTAGAGGGACTCCTATTTACTGATGGATCTTCAATAGAGGCTGATTTGGTTGTGATGGCTGTTGGTGTTATACCAAATATTGAGATGGCAAAAACCAGCGGAATTCATACGGAACGCGGAATTGTTGTCAATGACTTTATGGAAACCAGTATTTCAGATATTTATGCAGTTGGAGAGTGTGTCCAACATAATGGAATAGTCTATGGATTAGTCAAACCACTATATGAACAAGGCCAAGTACTGGCAAAGCATATATGCGGTCTAGCTGAACAAGGTTATAAGGGCTCAATCTTATCAACTAGCTTAAAGGTTCCTGGTATTGACCTCTTTTCCGTAGGAGAATTTGATGAGGATGATACGACTAAGACGTTAAAGATGCTAAATGAAATGGATGAAGTATATAAAAAAATCGTCGTCCGTGGAGATATAATTGTTGGCGCTGTGTTATTTGGAGATACAAACGATCAATCAAAACTATTAGATTTAATTGTGAAAAGAAAGCATGTTAGTGATGAAGAAAAACGAAAGATCCTCGATTCATCGAATAAGGATGCATCTTCAATAAAATCAATGAAAGCAAGTGAGATCATTTGTAATTGTAATGGTGTATCTAAAGGAACAATTATCGAGGCTGTTCAGCAGAAAGGATTAACATCAGTTGAACAAGTGAAACAGTGTACAAAGGCGTCTGGCTCATGTGGTGGTTGCAAATCACTTGTCTCAGATTTGCTTGCTTATATTCATAGTGATGAGTGTGAGGAAACCTTTCAGCAAAAGTCACTATGTGCTTGTACATCGTTAACAGAGGATGAGGTTGTATTGCAAATTCAACAACGAAATCTATCTTCATTACAAGATGTGTTTGCTGAGCTTGGTTGGAAAACGAAGAGTGGCTGTTCAAGTTGTGCTCCAGCTATTAGTTATTATTTAGCGATGATATACCCAGATACTGATGTTCTGAATGAAACATTCTCTGTTAATGAGAATATTGGGGCCTATCTAGAAAAGGATGGCACGTATTCTGTCGTTCCGCAAATGTATGGAGGGATGACAAACGCAGCAGAGTTTCGCAGGCTTGCTAGTATTATCGAAAAATATAAGATAACTAATGTTGGTATAACAGCTGAACAAAGAATTCAACTAAAAGGTATTGAAAAGGAACATATTCAAGCAGTTTGTTCAGAACTAAATATGCAATTAAGTCCAGTGCGTACTAATACGATTCGTCATGTAAATACTTGTTTTGGTGAACAAATATGTCAGTGTGAAAACAAACACGCCTTACAATTAGCGATAGAATTGGAAAAGGAAATGGAGTATTTATTAACACCTCATAGAGTCGTATTGGGTATATCAGCCTGTAAGCATAGAGAAATAGATATGATAACAAAGGATATTAGTATAATTGGAGTCAACAGTGGATGGGAAATCTACGTGGGTGGAAGTAGCAATCCTAGCTTTAAGCAAGGCGAATTATTTACTGTAACCAGCAATAGTCAGGAAGCAAAACAGTTAATATGTGGATTTGTCCAATATTACAGAGAAACTGCGAACTACCTTGAGCAAATCGGTGAATGGAGCGAAAGAGTAGGCTTGATTCATATAAGGGAAGTACTATTCGAAGATTCATTACGCGACCAGTTAATTGAACGCCTTGAGGCAGAAGTGCTCCCATTTGTAGGGAAGTCTGTTTAAATAGATCAAAATCATAAATTATTAGAATAAAGGATGATGTGCCTTGACCGAGTTATTATTAAAATATTTCCGGACAAAGCAACAAGAAGTACAATCAGAAAAAGTATATGAAACGCAATGTCCGTTTTGTAGTATGCAATGTAAGATGCAATTAATTGAACAATCAATAGTCTCAAGAAAAAAGTATACAACGGTAGGAAAAGACAACCCTACATCTGAAGGTCGATTGTGTATTAAAGGAATGAATGCCCATCAACATCCTTTTCATCAAGATCGCATTACTACTCCTTTATTAAAAGTGAATGGGGAATTTGTTCGAATTTCATGGCAGGAAGCATTAACCCATATTAAAGAGCAATTTACTGAAATCCAAGCGGTCGATGGACTAGATGCATTATCTGTGTATGGCAGTGCCTCTATTACAAATGAAGAAGCATACTTGCTCGGTAAATTCGCCAGAGTCGCATTAAAAACGCGTTATATTGATTACAATGGTCGATTGTGTATGTCTGCAGCAGCAACTGCTGCAAATCAAACCTTTGGTCTCGACCGCGGATTAACAAATGCGTTAACAGAAGTGCCGTTCACACGAGTGATTATTTTAGCTGGAACAAATATTGCCGAATGTCAGCCAACAATTATGCCTTATTTTGAAAAGGCTAAAGAAAATGGTGCCTATATTATTGCGATTGACCCACGTGAAACGGGAACAACGCAAATTGCTGATTTGCACCTAAAGGTGAAACCAGGTATGGATGCTGCCTTGGCTAATGGGTTATTGAAGGTTATTATTGAAGAAAATTTGCTTGATGAGCAATTTATCGAGGAAAGAGCGACAGGATTTGAGGAAGTAAGGGAATATGTAACGTCTTTATCCTTAGACGAACTCTCAGAAATGACTGGCGTTCCGAGTGAACAAATCAGGGTAGCGGCGATTAAATTTGCTAGTGAAGAATCTGGCATGCTTTTTACAGCAAGAGGGGTAGAACAGCAAATTGATGGAACTGCAGCTGTGAGGAATTTACTGAATATTTTGATCTCAACGGGAAAAATAGGCAAACCATACTCTGGCTATGGCGCAATTACAGGGCAAGGAAATGGACAAGGGGCACGCGAGCATGGACAAAAAGCAGACCAATTACCAGGCTATCGATTAATAGAAAATGAAGAACACCGAGCATATATTTCGAGTATTTGGGGTGTTGATAAGGAAGAGCTACCTAGAAAAGGTGTTTCAGCCTTTGAGATGTTTAAAAAGATTGATGACGGCGAAATAACAGGGATGTTTCTTATGTGCTCAAATCCAGTCGTGTCCAACCCAAATGCACATTTTGTAAAAGCTGCTTTAAAAAAGTTAAAGTTTTTAGTTGCTGTTGATATGTTTATTTCTGAGACAGCCAAGCTGGCTGATCTTATCTTACCAGCATCTTCCTACTTAGAAGATGAAGGAACAATGACTAATTTAGAAGGAAGAGTCACCCTCAGAGAAGCGAGCCGTCCATGTCCTGGGGAAGTAAAACATGACTGGGAAATTATTTGCGAGATTGCTAAAGTTCTTGGCAAAGAGGAGTATTTTCCATATAAAAATGCAGAGGATATTTTTAATGAATTAAGATTAGCTAGTAGAGGTGGGACTGCTGATTATTACGGGATAACCTATGAACGTATAAGAAAAGAAAAAGGCATTCTCTGGCCTTGTCCTGAGTTAGATCATCAAGGTACTACACGGCTCTTTGAAGAATCATTTGCCCATCCAGATGGGAAAGCAAAGATGATCGCTGTACCAAATATACCAGACGTGCCTAAGGAAAAACCGAGTGAAGAATTCCCGTTGTATTTAACAACAGGAAGAGTGATGTCACATTATTTAACAGGAGTACAAACAAGGAAAAGTGCTGCACTTGCAGCAAGGAACTTTGAATCCTATCTTGAAATCCACCCAGAGACGGCGAAAAAGTATAACATCGACAATAATCGCTTAGTATCTGTTGCCTCAAAACGAGGAAAGATTGTAGTAAGAAGTAAATGGTCAGATAAAATAAGGCAAGATACTGTGTTTGTTCCATTTCATTGGGCAGATAGTCAAAATGTAAACCTGTTAGTTGGTGAAGAATTAGACCCATCATGTAAAATGCCAGGTTTTAAAGTAAGTGCTGTAAATGTAACACCAGTTTAGAATACAAAGAGTAAGAGTAAGAGGTGCAAAAATGCACCTCTTATTTTCGTTCTTAAGTATTAAAGAAGATAGGTACGGGATACATGCCTGTTTATTAGATCTGATAGGTCTCGTGTTAATGCGGGATTTTGTCGTTATTAGTCGAATGGTCGATATCTTGATGAATTCGGTTGAGATATCACTGATTTCGGACAATAAAGTAACAAAAGTGGTCGATAAAACAAGCGAGCCCGACAATATAACGTGAAATGTTGACAATAAGCCATATTTCATTTAGTAAGAAGGAAAACTCGAAGGCGCGATCTCAAAGGGATGATTATGTCACAAAATAAAACAATGTCAGAAAACCTAACATGTATGTAAAATCTTTTATTTCACCGTGATATAGTAGAGGAAACTTTCCAAGGGGAGGAAAATCAGGTGGAAAAAAAGAAATTAGTTCTAATAGGGAATGGAATGGCCGGTGTAAGAGCTATCGAAGAAATTTTAAAGGTTTCAAAGGATTTATTCGATATAACAATCTTTGGGAGTGAACCACATCCTAACTATAATAGAATCCTATTATCAAAGGTGTTACAGGGTGATACCAAGGTAAAAGATATTACACTAAATGACTGGGAATGGTATGAAGAAAATAATATTACCCTCTATACAGGTGAAACAGTAACGAAAATTAATCCAGAGATGATGGCAGTCGTATCAGATAAAGGTAGAGTTGTACCATATGATGAGTTGATTATCGCAACTGGATCTGTACCATTTATCCTTCCATTACCTGGTGCTGATAAGCAGGGTGTAACAGCATTCCGTGATATTAAAGATACCGACATTATGCTGGAGGCATCTAAAAATTATAAAAAAGCAGCAGTTATAGGCGGAGGCTTACTTGGATTAGAAGCAGCACGTGGCTTATTAAACTTAGGGATGGATGTCTCTGTTATCCATATCGCTCCAACATTAATGGAACGCCAGCTAGATGAAACAGCTGGACGCCTTTTACAAAAAGAACTTGAAAAACAAGGAATGAAATTTTTATTAGAAGCGCAAACACAAGAAATTTACGGGACAGACAGAGTAGAAGGATTGAAATTTAAAGATGGAACACAGCTTGAAGCAGACTTAGTTGTTATGGCGGTTGGGATTAAGCCTAATATCGAGTTAGCTAAAGAAAGTGGGATAGCTGTTAATAGAGGAATCATCGTAAATGACTTTTTACAAACAGATCTTCCACATGTTTATTCTGTTGGTGAATGTGCAGAGCATAATGGAATTCCATATGGTCTAGTTGCTCCTTTATATGAGCAAGCAAAAGTGCTGGCTAGTCACATTTGTGGTCAAGAAGCAGCACCATATCAGGGGTCTGTATTATCCACTCAATTAAAAGTTTCTGGTGTTGAAGTATTTTCAGCAGGTGACTTTATGGATGGAGAAGACAAAAAGTCTCTAAAAGTATTCGATGAACAAGATGGAATTTATAAAAAGATCGTATTAAAAGGAAATAAAATTGTCGGAGCCGTATTATTCGGGGATAGCAAAGAAGGAAATCGCCTGTTTTCAATGATTAAAAAAGAGGCTGACATTTCAGATACAGAAAAGATCACAATTTTGCAGCCGATAGGAGAGGAAGCTGGAGCTAGCTTAGTTGCTACAATGAGTGCTGATGAAATCATCTGTGGGTGTAACGGGGTTTCAAAGGGTGCAATCGTTCAAGCGATTCAGGAAAAAGGCTGTACTTCTGTTGACGCAATTAAAGCATGTACTAGTGCTTCTCGATCTTGTGGTGGATGTAAACCATTAGTTGCAGATGTCTTACAGCTTACCCTTGGCTCTGAATTCGATGCTTCCTCACAAAAAGAAGCAATTTGTGGCTGTACAACATTATCTCGAGAAGAAATTGTCGATGGCATTAAAGAAAAAGGCCTAACACATATAAGAGAAGTCATGAATGTTCTCGGATGGGAATCTGAAGAAGGCTGTTCAAAATGTCGTCCAGCAGTTAACTATTATTTAGGAATGGTAAATCCAACAAAATATGAAGATGAAAGAGAATCACGTTTTGTTAATGAGCGTATGCATGCGAATATTCAAAAAGATGGAACATACTCAGTTGTCCCAAGAATGTACGGTGGTGTTACAAATGCAAATGAATTACGTCGTATTGCAGATGTTGTTGAAAAATATGAAATTCCATTAGTAAAAGTAACCGGTGGACAACGTATTGACCTGTTTGGTGTTAAAAAAGATGATCTACCAAAGGTATGGCAGGATTTAGATATGAATTCAGGCTATGCATATGGAAAATCACTGCGTACAGTGAAAACATGTGTTGGTGAAACATTCTGTCGCTTTGGCACACAGGATTCAATGGGCTTAGGAATTGACCTTGAAAAGAAATTTGAAGGATTACAAACTCCTCACAAAGTAAAAATGGCTGTATCTGCTTGTCCTAGAAGCTGTGCAGAATCAGGCTTTAAAGATATTGGATTCATTGGTATTGATGGTGGATGGGAAATCTACGTTGGTGGTAATGGTGGTACACACGTACGTGGAGGAGACTTATTATACAAAGTAAAAACAGATCAAGAAGCAATGGAAATTACCGGTGCTTATTTACAATATTATCGTGAAACAGCAAACTATTTAGAACGTACTTCAGCATGGATCGAACGTGTTGGCTTAGCTCATGTCCAATCCGTACTAGATGATAAGAACAAGCGTACAGAGTTAAATGCTCGTATGGATGAGGCGTTATCTGTTTATAAAGATCCTTGGAAAGAGATTATTGAGAGCAAGAAAACAACGAAGGAACTATTTGAAACAGTAGGCATTTCTTAATCTTGTGAACTGTTAGAAAAGAAGCGTTCTTTTATCAAGGTATACACATAAAAAACAGAATATTTCGTCAAGGAGGAAGATGGGCATGAAGGAAATGACAAAAACAAAGGTGTACGTTGGTCCCCTTTTAGAATTACCAGAACGAGTTGGAAAAACTGTTCAATTAGAAAAGGATAAGGAAGTTGCTGTTTTTAAACTTTCTAATGGAACAGTCAAAGCTGTGGAAAATAAATGTCCTCATAAAGGCGGAGTCTTGAGTGAAGGAATTGTTAGTGGAGAGCATGTATTTTGTCCGATGCATGACTGGAAGATCTGCCTAGAAGACGGTAAGGTTCAAGCACCAGACTTTGGCTGTGTCAAAAAATATGAAACGCTAATCGAAGAGGGAGATGTGTTCCTCTTAATTTAACCAAATAGGGGAGAAAACAAAAGTAAAGTAGCTAAAGGGTTCTTATGCCATTTAAGAGAGTGTCCTCCCTTACTTTGAGTACAACAAAGTGCGTGAATAATTAAACAAAATGTTAAGGGAGGAATTTAGAAAATGCAGATGGGTAAGGTGTATTTAGTTGGAGCTGGTCCTGGAGATAGTGAATTAATAACCGTAAAAGGGATGGAAGCAATTAAGAAGGCCGAGGTTATCCTTTACGATCGCTTAGTTAACCCAAGACTACTTGATTATGCAAAAGCAGACTGTGAATTGATCTATTGTGGGAAGCTTCCTAACCGACATTTTATGAAGCAGGAGGAGATAAATCGGACATTGCTTGAAAAGGCATTGGCTGGTTTTACAGTTGTAAGGTTAAAAGGTGGAGATCCTAGCGTCTTTGGAAGAGTTGGTGAGGAAGCTGAAGTTTTAGCCGAGCAGAATGTAGCCTATGAAATTGTACCCGGGATAACCTCGGGTATTGCAGCTCCTCTTTATGCAGGAATTCCTGTTACACATCGCGATTACGCTGGCTCCTTTGCAATGGTGACAGCACATGATAAATCAAAAAATGGTAAACCTGATATTGATTGGGAAGGGCTTGCTAGAGGTGTCCAAACGATTGCGTTTTATATGGGGGTTTCAAATTTAGAGCATATATGTGAAAATTTAATTTTCCACGGGAAAGCACCAGATACCCCTGTTATCGTGATTCGCTGGGGCACTTGGAGTAGACAGGAAAGTGTAGTCGGTACACTTTCTTCGATTGTTGAAAAGGTCCGGGAAGGAAATATTGAAAACCCGGCTATTACTTTAGTTGGTGATATTGTTGCAACTCGGGAAAAAATAAAATGGTTTGAGAAAAAACCGTTATTTGGCCAACAACTTCTCTATGTTCGTGGATGTGCTGAAGAAGAGAGTTTCGCACATGAGTATTTGAATCAAGGAGCAGACGTAATTGAATTCCCTAAGTGGGAAGTAAATAAAGGCTCTTTAGATGTTAAGGTTAGAAAAAAATTACCAGCTTATAAAAGAATGCTTTTTATGTCAACAGAAGCGGCAACGAATTTTTTTAAGCTCTTAAAAAGCTACAAAATAGATATTCGACAATTACAAGCAAGACTTTTTTGTAAGCAATCAACAACAATTAAGCTCCTAGAAGATAAAGGATTCCTTTCAGGATTAGCAGATGAGTTAGATAGTGAAGGAAGCTTATTAATAATTGGATCAAATGATCACAGTGAAAAGAATTGGAAGCTTGATTACAAATATGGGGAACATGATTATGCTGGTGTTTATCAAGCATCAATTGATAAAAGGTACGAATCGATTATTAGGAGGTCAATTGAAGATGCTTCAATCTCAGCAATTCTCTTTTCCACTAGTGATTCAGTTCACACTTTTATGAAGCAAGCTGCTCATTATGGCGTAGCACTTCAGTCATTTGCACAAACTACTGACATCATCTGCTTAAATAAACAAGCGTGGTTGACTGCTACTAATTATGGTCTTAACCCAAGGATGCAGGATGAAAATAATAAATTATATGTAGAAGACTTTTCACAGAATAGCAAAAATTTAATTGTTTCATCAAAAACGTACTAAAAAGGCTGAATCAATAAGATGCTCAGGCTTCAAAAGAGCAGGTCTTATTGATTCAGCTTTTATTTTTTTAAAACTATGTTTTATGCTTGATGAAGTAAGGGTAATTGTATAAATTTGCAAAAAAATCCATATCCTTCCCTTGTATAATTACAATAAGGTTGTGGGATAATCTATTTCTGTAGGAAGGAAAGAAATCGGACTTGGATTTATAAGCAAAAAATGATTTTAAAATAAATGAAATAGTATGTTTTTGTTGACTCCGATTTTCCTTCGTCATATCATCAATATTCTATTTCTTCATAATCCTTTGGTTGAGGAACTGGTTGTTCTGGAAGTGTTATGTTGTATTCTGAAAGGGCTTCAGATTTCCTTTTGTATATTTTTCCGCTATAGGGGTTTTTGACATTTTGATTGTGGTTTGTTTTGTTCAAATTGATCATCTCCTTTTTGTAATGTTAGTTTTTAGTCTATCCAATATGGGTATTAACATGAAGAAATAAAAGCTTATTTTACCTGTTAAAAATTCACACATCAGTCACTTTATAACCTATTATTAGCACCTGGTAATAAAGTGTCATTGCTATTTGTTATTTAGCTTGGTACGATTAACCATGTTGCTGTTAATAGGATAAGGCTTTTTTCTTAGAGATTGTTGTTTTTAAACTCAAATCAACCACACGAACTACTTGGTAAATAGCAACAAAGTTTATGAAAAAAGCCTAAGATAAAGACCGGGAAAGATTATTAATAATAACTTTCTAATCCAGATGTGGTCGATTTTTGACACTAACATTAAGAATATAGTTGATTATGGAAGGAGTAATGTTATGAAAGAACTTCATTCATTTGCATGGTATGCCGCGCGTATATCTCCCAAATTACCGAAAAAGGCATTTAAGCCTGTTCCTGGACGCCTCTGGGGAGGATTAGCCTATCTGCTAATTGTCATAGCAGGGTTTTTAACAATTGGTTTATTTTCTTTAAATCCGTTTATTTACTTAGCTATTGCAATAGTACTTGGTACTAGTTTTGCAGCAATGGGATTTCTTGGGCATGAAATTTTACATGGTACGGTTGTTAGAAAACCGTGGCTACGAGATTTATTAGGTGCTATTGCGTTTTGGCCATTAAGCACTGGACCAAGACTCTGGAGAAAGTGGCATAACTTAACACATCACGTGCATACACAGAAAGAGGACCATGATCCTGATTCATGGCCAACACTAGAAAGGCTTTCTAAAACGAAAATTTTAAGTTGGATCTATCGCTTACCACAGGGATTTCGAGCATTTGTAAGCTTTTGTTCATTAACTGTGATGTTTTCATTACATTCAGCTAAAATGTTTACTGCTTATATAAAAGAATTTAATCCGAAGCATCAGCCTTCAGTGTGGATGCAATTCATCTTACCATGGGTATTTTGGATCTCCCTGTTGTTCATTATGGGACCATATAAATGGTTTTTTGCTTTCTTATTACCTTTATTTATTGCGAATGCAATTGTTATGGGGTATATCTCAACAAACCACCGTTTGAACCCAATTACTGAGGTGAATGATCCGTTAGCAAATAGCTTAACGGTAACTGTCCCAAAATGGGTTGATGTCTTACACTTTAATTTTTCATATCATACAGAGCATCATCTTTTTCCAGGGATGAGCTCAAAGTATTACCCATTAGTAAAGGAACATATTAAAAGTATGTGGCCTGAGCGCTATCATGAAATGCCTATAGGAAAAGCGTTAGTAGCACTCTGGAAAACACCGCGTATTTATTATGAAGGAAATAAACTAATAGATCCTAGACAAGGACATGTATATGAAACGTTAGGTCATGGACTAGATATTTCAAATATAACGTTTAACAAGCTTGATAAGGAAGATACATTAGTTAGAATCATTAAGAAATCAAAGGCGAAAATTGGTAAAGTTGTTAAAGAGGAATAAGAAAAGCGCACGCGCCTTTATCAGCCTCGGGCAATAAAACGCAAATGAATAGAAGGCGTTCTTTGTCTTCGATTCATT
This sequence comes from Metabacillus sp. KUDC1714, assembly GCF_014217835.1. Classification (NCBI taxonomy): domain Bacteria; kingdom Bacillati; phylum Bacillota; class Bacilli; order Caryophanales; family Bacillaceae; genus Metabacillus; species Metabacillus elymi. The sequence goes on along the minus strand of NZ_CP055263.1, from coordinate 1,791,662 downwards.
TGTGGCTTAGGCCCAAGATGGGCTAGGCGCTGGAGCTAGACACCAAAACTAAGTACAAAATTTTAAACTTTCTTAACTGTTAAAAAGGGGTCAGACATATGTCTGACCCTTAATTAATGCAAATCTACCTTTTTCAATGGTTTTTTAGCTGGTCCTTCAAGAACATCACCAGAAACTGAAAATCTAGAGCCATGACATGGGCAATCCCAAGAGCGGTCACCGCTATTCCACTCTACTTCACAGCCCATATGAGTACAGGTTGTGTCAACGAGGTTTATATTCCCCTCTTTATCCTTATAACAGCCAGCGCGTTTTCCGTTTACAACTACAACTGAACCTTCATCATTTGCAATATCTTCAATTCGCTTATCCGCAATATCGATTTTCCCCTCAATTAAATGTCCTGCTACATCTAAGTTTTGCATGAGGAACTTTTTGATGCTTGGATCTGCATAAAAACGTGATGGACTATATAATTCCTGATATGAGTTTTCTTTTTCTAAGACAAAGTCACTAAGCAATTTTGCTGCCGCTGTTCCATTTGACATCCCCCACTTACGATAACCTGTTGCGACGAGAATATTTGGCTTTTTTGAAGTGATAGGTCCAACATAAGGGACTTTGTCTAGGGTATAGAGATCTTGTGCAGACCAACGGTATTTGATTTCTTCAATTCCCAACACTCCCTCACCGAATTCTTCAAGTGCTTTATAGTGCTTATGGGTAGACGTACCTTGACCTGTTTTATGGCCATCCCCGCTTATTAAAACTAACTTTTCTCCATTCATCATCGGTGTGTAACGTAAAGATCGCGTAGGAGAATCAGCACTGTAGAACATACCACCAGGAAACTCCTGTTTTGTTTTGACTCCTAAAATATAAGATCGCTCTGCATGCAGTCTTGTAAAGTAAAAACCTTTGCCGTCAAAGAACGGAAAGTGAGAGCATGCAATTGCATACTTACAAGCAACTCGACGACCCTCGCGTGTAATAATCATTGGTTTTGGTGTTGTTTCATCAATATCAATTGCTGTTGTTTGTTCGTAAATTTCTCCGCCAGCATTTGTTATTTCATTCACAAGTGCTTTTAAATAACTTAAGGGGTGGAATTGAGCTTGGCTTTTCATAATGACTGCACCTTTGACATCTATTGGTAAAGGAATATCTTCAGAGAAATCACTATGTATTCCTAGCTTTTGATAAGCTTCGTATTCCTTCATAATTTTTTGCGCATAGTCATCACTTATCGCATACATATAGGCATCCTCTTCTGATAAATCACATTCTATTGCTAGGTCTTTAACAGTTTGTCGAACGAAGTTAAGTGCATCATTATTTGCTTCATAATATTGTTTTGTTTTTTCTTCACCGATATGTTGAATGAATTCATCATAGATCAAACCATGCTGTGCTGTTATTTTCGCAGTAGTGTGTCCGGTCGTACCGTTTAGAATTTGGCTTGCTTCTAGGATGGCAACCTTCATCCCTTGCTTTGTTAACAAATAAGCAGTAGTTATCCCCGTAATCCCACCTCCAACAATTGCAACATCAACTTCCGTATCAATGGAAAGCGGTGAGAATGTAGGTAACTGTGTTGATTCCTTCCAGTATGGTTCTGGTTCATAAGGCATTTTTCCTTGTGGAAATTCTTCGGTCATTTGAAATCCTCCTTAATAACAATCATTTTCCATACAGATAATTTTTACCAAAGTCATTGAAATCATGTACCACGTATACAAAACGGTAAAGCTTAAGCTAAGCATGTTTAAGATGAAGGGGGAATATGAGTAGCGCTACTGTGGTGAAAAATGCTGACTGAATATAGCTGAATAGCGGGTTCTATCCCTTTTTTTAAGCCAGAATTGAAGGTAGTCTGATCTGGTCTAAGCCTCAAGTCTTAGATGAAAATAAAGCTAGCGCTCGTTATGAGGATTTTCAAAAGTAGGTAAGATAAGGACATAGAAACGAACACAAGTTGAAAGGAGGAAATGAGAAATGAAAAAATTTGGTTACTTACTTTTAGGCGGGGTGGCAGTGGTTGTATTGCTTTCAAATCTTGCCCCTATGATCGCATTAGGAATCAGCCTACTTATCATGTACTACGCATATAAAGGCTTTATCAAAACAAATTCAACATTTAATAAAGTTGTCTTAGCGATCATTGGTGTCATTGCATTATTTGCATCAGCATCTAACCTTCCAGCTATCTTAGGATTTGTTGCTGTTTATGTCCTATATATTGTCTTTAAAAAATGGAAAAACCCAACAGCAGCTAAAAAAATGGAAGATAATGATCCATTCACAAACTTTGAAAAAGAATGGAATGATCTTAAAGGGAATTTGTAATAGAAATAACAACTTAAAAGGAGAGATAATAATGGCAAACATTTTTACTAGAATAAGGGATTCAATTTCAGCTGATCTTCATGAGGTAATCGATCAAAAGGAGCAAAAAAACCCAATATCTGTGCTTAATCATTATTTAAGACAATGTGAAAATGAAACGGATAAGGTACGTAAGCTTGTTGAACGACAATACCTATTAAAGGAAGAGTTTAATCGTGAATACAATGAGGCAGTGCATTTAGCTGAAAAGCGTAAGCATCAAGCTGAAATTGCTTCAAAAGCTGGAGAAGCAGAGCTTTATGAATTTGCTCTAAAGGAGCAAACTTATTACGAGGAACGAGTTGCGCGTTTAAATGAATCACGTGGGCAAACAAATCGTCAACTTGAGGAGCTTGAACAAAAATATGAAGAGATGAAGCATAAGCTAAAGGATATGCATATTAAACGTATGGAGCTTATGGGTAGAGAGAATATGGCTCGTGCCCACCACCGTATGAACAAAGTTGTAGATAACAACAGCTATTCGACAAAGGCATTCTATCGTTTTGAAGAAATGGAAAGCTATCTTGATCGTTTAGAGCATCAAGTAAATTCAGCTTACCATCGCAATACAATTGATGCACGAATTGCACAGCTTGAAAAACAACAGAAAAACCAAGAAACAAATACTATTTCATAATTAAAACATGGTATGCTAATAAGGCGTAGGTTTCTACGCCTTATTTATTGCTAAGGAAATTATAAAATTCTTGTACTGTGGATAAGCGCACGACATCCAGCTCCAGCGCCTAGCCCCTCTAGGGTCTAGCTAATTTAGAATTGAAGGCAAAGGACGCCTTCTATTCTAAATCATCTTATTGCCCGAGGCTGATCAAGGCGCTTGCGCTTTTGTTCAGCATAAACTAGGCATTGCAATCTTAAGATATAAGTCAATTCATAATGGAAGGTAATTGCACCTTCTATTATGAATCGACTTATGTTTCTAATTACGCTATTTCATTGGAAGGAGGCTATCTCATGCTACGAAACATTAAATCAGATTACTTAAACTGGATCATTTTAATAGGGATTCTCCTCCTTCTATTAGAGGTCTTGTTTTTTAATGGAGGCTTAATTGTCACATTTGTTTTATCGATTGGCTTTATTTATTTAGGAAGGAAGTGGAAGCCTCGATTTGTGGGGAAGGCCTTCTTTTGGATTGGTTGGATTTGGCTTATCGGAACGGTGCTAAATATGATGACCTTTCGCTATTTTCTATGTGTCGTCCTTTTATATATAATCGTGCAATTTTTTCAATCACAAAAGCAGCCTAAAGTAATTAAGCCTGTTATTTTAGAGGGCAATTTTAAAGCAGAATCAGAACCTTATTTAAAGAGACAAAAGATCTTTGAAAATAAATTCTTTACGAGTCAGCAGACACCGGAGCATGTTTATGAATGGAATGATGTAAATATCCAGGTTGGCATTGCGAACACAGTCATTGATCTTAGTGATACCGTATTACCAAAAGGGGAAGCGATTATAGCAATTCGTAATTTAGTCGGTAATGTTCAAATCCTTGTTCCGTATGAGGTTGAAGTTCATATCAATCATTCGATTATGGCTGGAACTGTAGCGGTTTTTCAGGAGCAGGAGCAGCGAGTTATAAATGAGACCATTGTCTATGAAACCGCAGAATATGAGTCTGCCGAACAGAAAGTGAAGCTTATTACCGCAAGTATTACAGGTAAACTTGAGGTGAAGCGAGTATGAGTATTATCCAAAGACAGATTCTGCTCGCTGCAATTTTTTCACTTGTGTTATTTATTTTATTTTCGATTATGTTTTTTATTGCGTTTCCTTTGGGGAGCTGGAGTTCATTGTGGGAGAGGAGGGTGATCGATTTACCCTTTATCTATATTGTTCCAAGTGTATGCCTTCTGTTGGGAGTATGTTACGGGTTAATATTAGGGTATTTTTGGAAAAAACAACTTCTTACTGTTGAAACAGCAGTAAGGGAGCTTGAAAAGGGACGTACAATACCAGTTGAGCCACATGCAATTCCTGAAGTTCATGATATTTGGGTTAGAATTGAAAAGGTGCAAAAACATATATTTGAGCAAACTAAGCTTTCTCAGAAGCTAGCAAATGAAAAAGCAGAGGATCAGGAAAAAATAATCCAGGAAATGGTATCTCAAGAAAGAAATCGATTAGCCCGTGAGCTTCATGATTCAGTCAGTCAACAGCTATTTGCTGCCTCTATGATGATGTCGGCGATTACAGAATCAAAGCCACTATCAGATGATAGAGAGTCAAAACAGTTAAAATTAATTGAGGAAACAATCCACCAATCACAGCTTGAAATGAGGGCTCTGCTTTTGCATTTACGTCCTGCCGCTTTAAAGGGAAAGTCACTTCAGGAAGGTGTTCAGGAATTATTGGTAGAATTAATACAAAAGGTGACTATGAATATAAAGTGGAAGGTAGAGCCGATCCCACTGGATAAAGGGGTTGAAGACCATTTATTCAGGATTCTTCAAGAGTCTGTATCGAACACCCTTCGTCATGCAAAAGCAACAAGCCTTGATGTCCTGTTAATTAAACGGGATGATTTTGTCATTATGCGAGTAACAGACGATGGCATTGGTTTTGAGGTTGATGAGGGGAAAACGGGATCTTATGGCTTGCAAAATATGCGCGAACGAGCAGTTGAAATTGGTGGTACATTGAAAATTGTTAGCTTGAAAAACAAGGGAACAAGGTTAGAGGTAAGGGTTCCTGTATTGCAGATAGAGGGTGATGTGGAATGATAAAAGTGGTATTTGTTGATGATCATGAAATGGTAAGGATTGGGGTTTCTTCTTATTTATCTGCTCAGCCGGACATCGAAGTCATTGGTGAAGCTGATAATGGTAAGAAAGGTGTCGAGCTTTCGCTTAGCTTACGTCCAGATATTATTTTAATGGATTTAGTGATGAAGGAAATGGATGGAATCGAAGCAACAAAACAAATCATTGAGGCATGGCCGGAGGCAAAAATTATTATCGTTACAAGCTTTCTTGACGATGAAAAGGTATATCCAGCATTAGAGGCTGGGGCAACAAGCTATTTATTAAAAACGTCAAAAGCAAGTGAAATTGCGGGTGCTGTCCGCTCGACATTTCATGGGCAATCCATTCTTGAACCTGAAGTAACGGGAAAAATGATGATGAAAATGCGTCAAAAAGATGTAACACATCCTCATGATCAATTAACATCCCGAGAAATGGAGATTCTTATGCTAATGGCTGAGGGGAAATCAAATCAAGAAATTGCTGATGAGTTGTTTATTGCCTTGAAAACAGCTAAAACGCATGTGAGCAACATATTAAGTAAGCTTGAGGTACAGGATCGTACACAAGCAGTCATCTATGCTTTTAAGCATTCACTAGTAAAATAGAAGTAAGTACTTAAAATCTGTTACATATATCAAAAGGCTATATCTTATATTTGGGGTGAGACAAACATGCATAGAAATCAAGAGTTATATCATTTTTTAATGGAGAATTCCCAGCAAATGACTGAGGATTGGTATAGTATGGTTGAAGATCAAGATGCTAGCTCGATCTATTCTACAAAAGATCCTAAGATTATCAATACTTTAAAGGAACAGAACCAAGATTATTATCTTCATTTACACAAACTTTTTATTGAGGAAGAAAGTCAGTTTTTTAGTGAGTTTGAGAAGTGGTCTAAAGAGCTTGCAAGTGATCAAAAACACTTAAACACACCTGATCATTATGTTGTGAGAGAATTTATGAGAACCCAAGATGTATATACCAATTATATTAATAATTTCTATAAACAAAATATAGAAAAAGTCAGTGTTGATCAATTATTCTCTTGGCTTGACATCATTAGAAAAGTTTTTAATCTATCCATTTATATTTATATTGATGAGGCTCATAGAAACACGATGAAACAACTAGAAGCACAAAAACAAATGATTAACGAATTGAGTTCACCTGTTATTCGCTTGCAAAATAAAACGGCCTTACTTCCTTTAATTGGGGATATTGATACAGCACGAGCTAAATTAATTTTAGAAAATACATTAATCCAATGTGCTGAACTTAAAATTGAGCATCTATGTATTGATTTATCAGGTGTCGCGATTATTGATACAATGGTTGCCCATGAAATTTTTAATCTAATTAAAACACTAAAGCTGTTAGGTGTAAAATCAACATTATCTGGAATAAGACCAGAAATTGCCCAAACGGCTATCCAGTTAGGCCTTGATTTCGATGAAGTAAGAACGACTGCCTCACTAGCCAATGCGTTAGAGCAGATAAATACGTAACACTAGAAAATAATAATTATTTTAAATAATATCTTTTTGACCTAGTTTTCGTATCTAGCTTCAGCACCTAGCCCCTCGAGGTCATAAGCCACTCATGAATTGAAGGTAAAGAACACCTTCTATTCATGAGCGTCTTATTTGCCCAAGGCTGATCAAGGCGCTTCCGCTTTTAATTAGCCGCCCAATCCTCAATATCCCATACCTTTGTTACCCAATCCTCATAAAAATCAGGTTCATGGCATACAAGGACAACTGTGCCTTTATATGCTTTAATGGCACGTTTTAATTCTTCTTTTGCTGTGACATCAAGGTGGTTTGTTGGTTCGTCAAATAACAGCCAGTTGCTTTCATTCATTTGCAGTTTGCAGAGACGAACTTTTGCTTGTTCTCCACCACTTAACTGAGTTAATGGACGTGAAATATGTTCATTTTTCAGTCCACAGCGTGCTAAAAGAGCTCTAACTTGATGCTGATCTAAATGTGGGAATGCGTTCCAAACATCATCAATCGGTGTGATGGAATCTGCTTTTACCTCTTGCTCAAAATAAGATGGGAACAGGAAGTCTCCACGATTAGTCGTTCCGCCTAATGGCTCGATTTTTCCGAGAATTGTTTTAAGTAAAGTCGACTTTCCAATTCCGTTACAGCCAACAATCGCAATTTTTTCGCCACGTTCAATTGTCATCGAAAGCTTTGGTAATAATGGTGTATCATAGCCAATTTCAAGATCCTTTGCTTCAAATACATAGCGACTACTACCTCTAGATTCCTTAAATTCAAAAGTTGGTTTAATTGCTGTTTCAGGACGATCAATCCGTTCAATTCGATCTAATTGTTTCTGACGGCTTTTTGCACGACCTGTTGTTGAATAGCGTGCTTTATTTTTAGCAATAAAGTCTTCTTGCTTTTTAATGAATTCCTTTTGTTTTTCATAAGCATGAAGATGTTGATTTTTATTAATTTCTGCAAGCTCAAGGAACTTTTCATACGTAGCAGTATAACGTGTTAGCTTAGCAAACTCTAATTGAAAGATCACATTGGAGACACCGTTCATAAATTCAGTATCATGAGAGATTAATAGAAAGGCATGTGGGTAATCTCTTAAATAAGTGCTTAGCCAACGGATATGTTCAACGTCTAAGTAGTTTGTCGGCTCATCAAGTAATAAGACATCAGGCTGCTCAAGTAAAAGCTTGGCAAGTAATACCTTCGTACGTTGACCACCACTTAATGCAGATACATCACGGTCAAGACCAATTGCATCAAGTCCTAAACCCCTAGCTGTTTCTTCAACCTTCATATCTAATAAATAAAAGCCACCAGCATCTAAACGATCCTGAATTTCAGCCATTTTCTCTAATAATTCCTCTAGCTCTTCAGGTGTAGCTGTTGCCATTTTGTCTGTAACAATATTTAATTCTTTCTCCTGCTCAAAAAGCGGAAGAAATGCATCGTTTAAAATATCACGAATTGTTTTTCCTTTTGTTAAAACTGTGTGCTGATCAAGATAGCCATAACGAACTCCAGGAGTCCATTCTACACGACCAGTGTCGTGAATTAGCTGCCCTGTAATAATATTCATTAAAGTAGATTTCCCTACTCCATTAGCTCCAACAAGACCTACTCGTTCACCTGCTAATAGGCGAAGCGATACATCCTTAAATAACGTACGGTCACCAAAACTGTGACTGAGATTATCGATCGAAAGTAAACTCATTTCTTTTTAACCCTCCAAGAGTAACAGTATCTTTGCTCATTCTACTATTTTCTTATTTAATATGCTACTGGTAAACGAATGAAACAATGGATAGTATTCTTACTAAAAAGTGAGATCTTATGTCGTATTCAATCAATCTAATTAGATTTCCAATACAATTACACATATAATAGAAGAAGGAAATAGGTTTTGAAAGGATGTTTATATGAGTAAAACAGTCGTTCTAGCAGAAAAGCCTTCAGTAGGAAGAGATTTAGCTAGAGTGTTAAATTGTCATAAAAAAGGAAATGGTTTTCTGGAGGGAGATCAGTATATTGTCACATGGGCACTCGGCCATCTTGTCACATTAGCTGATCCGGAAAGCTATGGCGATAACTATAAATCATGGCGGTTAGAAGATTTGCCGATGCTACCAGCACCGCTAAAGCTAGTGGTGATAAAAAAAACAGGCAAGCAATTTCAATCAGTTAAGACACAGCTTTTACGAAAAGATGTACGTGATATTGTTATTGCCACTGATGCAGGTCGTGAAGGAGAGCTTGTTGCCCGTTGGATTATTGAAAAAGCACGAGTGAATAAACCAATAAAACGTTTATGGATCTCATCTGTTACCGATAAAGCAATTAAAGAGGGCTTTCGAAAATTAAAAGCTGGGAAAGAATATGAAAATTTGTATGCATCAGCTGTCGCAAGAGCAGAAGCAGACTGGATTGTTGGCTTAAATGCAACAAGAGCCTTAACAACTAAGTACAATGCTCAGCTTTCATCTGGACGTGTCCAAACACCTACACTTGCCATGATCGCTCTGCGTGAAGAGGAAATAAGAGGCTTCAAGCCGAAAAAATATTATGGAATGAAGGCTATCACTAATAACCGATTAACGCTTACGTGGCAAGACGCTAAAACAAATGATACGAGAACCTTCACTGAGCAACAAATCGATGAAAAGCTAGGGAAGCTAAAAGGTAAGTCAGCAACAGTTGTTGATGTAAAAACAACGCCTAAAAAGACCTACTCACCGGCACTCTATGACTTAACAGAGCTACAACGTGATGCAAATAAACGTTACGGCTACTCGGCAAAAGAGACGCTTTCCATCATGCAAAAATTGTATGAACAGCATAAGGTGTTAACATACCCGAGAACTGACTCTCGATATATCACGAGTGATATTGTTGAAACAATCAAGGATCGCTTAGAGGCATGTCGAATAAAACCGTATGCACAGGTTATTGCTAAAATTACGAAGCAACCTATAAAAGCAAATAAGTCATTTGTTGATGACGGGAAGGTATCAGATCATCATGCGATTATTCCAACTGAAGAATCTGTGCCACTGAGTGCTTTAAGTGATAAAGAGCGCAAAATTTATGACTTAGTCGTAAAGCGTTTTTTAGCAGTGCTTTTACCTGCCTACCAATTTGAGCAGACTGTTGTTACAACTAAAATTGGTGATGAGCAGTTTACTGCAAAGGGAAAGAGAATTCTCACACAAGGCTGGAAGGAAGTCTATAGTGATTACACAGATGAGGACAATGAAGATGAACAAAAGCTACCTGCATTATCAAAAGGGGACCTGCTGTCAATTGTTTCATTAACAAAAACCACTGGTGAAACAAAGCCTCCATCACGGTTTAATGAGGCTGCACTCCTTTCGGCGATGGAAAATCCAACAAAGTATATGGCTGGAGAGAGCAAGGATTTAATTAAAACAATTGGAGAAACTGGTGGACTTGGAACAGTTGCAACAAGAGCGGATATTATTGAAAAGCTTTATAGCAGCTTCCTAATTGAAAAAAAGGGTAAGGAAATCTTCATTACTTCAAAGGGGAAACAGCTATTAAAACTTGTACCTGAAGACTTGAAATCACCAGTATTAACAGCAGACTGGGAGCAAAAGCTAACAAAAATCTCAAAAGGCACTCTATCGAAGCAAGCCTTTTTAAATGAAATGAAGCATTATGCAAAAGAAGTTGTAAATGAAATAAAAAATAGCAAGCAAACCTATAAACACGATAATATCACAGGAAGTAAATGTCCTGAATGTAGTAAGCTTCTCCTAGAAGTGAACGGTAAAAAGGGAAAAATGCTTGTATGTCAAGATCGTGAGTGCGGCTATCGCAAAGGTGTTTCAAAAGTAACCAATGCACGTTGTCCGAATTGTCATAAAAAGCTTGAACTTAGAGGTGAGGGAGAAGGCCAAATTTTCGTGTGCCGTTGTGGGCATCGCGAGAAAATGTCTACCTTCCAAGAAAGACGAAAAAAGAATCAAAATAGTAAGGTTTCGAAAAGTGATGTTGCGAAGTATATGAAAAAGCAGGATGATGACTTTACAAATTCAGCACTAGCTGATGCTCTTGCGAAGCTTAATTTAAAAAAATAGCGTAAAGGATGTAGGTCATGACACGTAAAATTGGGCATATCACGATTCTTGTAAAGGATTATGATGAGGCGATTGATTATTATACAAATACATTAGATTTTACGTTAATTTCAGATAATTCGTTTGGTGAAGGTATGCGTTGGGTAACTGTTGCTCCCGCTAAGCAACACGAAACAGCCATCGTATTTGTTGAGGCTGATACCGATGATAAGAAAGAACGTGTTGGCTCTCAAGCTGCTGGGCATGTTTTTCTTGTCATTGAAACAGATGATTGTATCCGCGATTATCAGAATATGAAGGAAAAGGGTGTCACCTTCTTAGGTGAGCCAAAGGATATGCCTTGGGGAATTGAAGTTGTGTTTGAGGACCTATACGGTAATCGATATGACTTACTTCAGGTAAAAAGCTATTAAGATAGGAAGATAGAAAGTGCCAATAATAAAAACCGATATGTTTATTTATGCACCGCGTGACATTTGTTTTGATGTTGCACGAGATATTGATATACATACTCAATCGACAAGTCACACAGATGAACGAGCAATCACTGGTGTGACAAGTGGATTGATTGGGTTAAACGAGACGGTAACCTGGGAAGCCATCCATTTTGGAATGAAACAAAAGCTAACAGTCCGAATCACTGAATACGATTTTCCATACCGCTTCGTAGATGAAATGGAAAAAGGGGCATTCAAACGCTTTTACCATGTTCATGAGTTTGTTGAAAAAGCGAATGGAACACTTATGATCGACACCTTTGATTATACTTCTCCATTTGGTGTGATCGGCAAGATGGTAGACCAGATGTTTTTAGAGCGGTATATGAAGGAATTTCTAATAACAAGAAATCGCTATATAAAGACGATTGCTGAAGAGAAAGTAAGAGAGAAATAACGCCGTGCGAATGCGGCGTTTTTTTGCGTGGAAAGATGGGAGCAGGCTTCGGATTGGCTCGGTAACGTGCATCGCCATCGTGCGATTCAGTTCGAAGTTTGTCGAATGATAGAATAATTGACGAAGTTGCAAAATTATAGTGCAAATTTGCAAAATCCCTCTGTAGAGTTGCAAAATTATGGTCAATTGTTGCAAGATTGTTTTCGGAAATTGCAAAATACCATTCTCGACCACAAAAATTCTTATCCTTTTTTGCAGGATTCCAGTGGAAAATAGCGAATAAAGTTGGAAAATGAGATTGGAGTGATCAAATGATTAGTAAAATACGTACGATTCCCCTATCAATTCTAAAATTGCAAGCATTGTTACGTCGCCTTCCACCTACCCATCCGAAGTTTCTCCTCATCAAAGAAAATCTATCAAAAAGGCTTGCAGGCTATAAAGGAGAAAAGGCTATTGATTATCCATTAAGCTTTCTCCCGGAAAAAGATTACTACATTCTGCACGATCTCCGCTTACATGATTCAACCCACTATTTTCAACTAGATACATTATTGATATGTCCTAATTTCATTATCCTTTTGGAAGTAAAGAATATTGCAGGTACCATCTATTTTGACCAAGAATTTCACCAGTTAATCCGTACACATGATGGCAAAGAAACTGTTCTAAAAGATCCGCTCATTCAAACAAGTCGTCAAGAGTTACAACTTAAAAAGTGGCTAACAAAAAACAAATGTTCAAAAGTCCCCATTTTATCTTTAATTGTTATTAGCAACTCGAATACACTTATTCGTACCTCCCCAGAAAACCACGATCTGAATCAAAAGGTTATCCACCATCATTTTCTCCCGACAAAAATTAATCAGTTAAAGAAGGATTTTCCTAATAAAATGCTTTCAGAGAAAGAAATGAAAAAGACGATTAGAATGTTACAAAAGGAACATAAACCTTTAGATCAATCAATTTTAGATCAATTTGAAATTCAGTTTGATGAGATTCTTAAAGGTATATTTTGTCCTTTATGTCATCATCTTTCTATGTTAAGAATCCATGGGACCTGGTTTTGTGGTCATTGTAAGCATAAAGAAAAAGCTGCACATCTTTCTGCGCTAAAGGATTTCTATCTCCTTTTTGGTGCAGAAATAACCAACCATAAGGTAAGAGAATTCCTGCAAATTTCTTCACCCTTTCTCTCATCAAGGCTGCTTCATTCTATGGAACTTTCTAATAATGGGACAACAAAAGACAGAGTGCACCATTTGTCTTTTGAAGATTTAAGTAATGAATAATTTATCCATAAAAAAACGAGCCGAATTTTTATGGCTCGTTTTCTTGCACTGGTTTTAAATTAAGCTTTTCGGTTTTGACATCATCTTAAAGAATGGGACAACGAACAAATGGAATATAGTCATATGTGCAATAACCACGTTCGCTAAATATGATAGTCCGAACAGGATCTGACCTGTTAAACCAAGATCAAATGTCATATATGAAATAAATACGATCCACATTGCGAATACAACTGGGATATGGCAGATGGCTAATTTTCTGTTTTCTTTCCATAAAAACAATGGTGTAGAACTAGAAATTAATAAATAAGCGAAAAATACATCCATATTATTCAGCTCCTTATATTGTTGATACCGTTTTCATAATTGTGTCAAAAAAAAGGACAATTTGTGAACTTTTTGTTACATTTAATATATCATATCTATTCCCGATAATAAAGGGAAAAAAACCTAAAAAATGAATGAGGGAGAAAAGAATATGGCATGTTAAGCATTAAATATTGACTGAAATAAATTGTATGCAGTATAAGTGAAGATGGAGTGTTAATCTATCATAGAGAAAGTGAAATCATTTAGTTGTGTATGACTACCTATTATGTCAATACCCACTAGATAATTGTTTTAAGCTTGAAAGGTGGTTTGAATGAAGACAACGAAAGAAATATCTAGAAAAAAATTACTTGGTATTGCCGGCTTGGGCTGGATGTTTGATGCAATGGACGTAGGGATTCTTTCATTTATTATTGCTGCTTTGCAAAAAGAGTGGAATTTAACTACTTCTGAAATGGGTTGGATTGGTAGTGTCAATTCAATTGGTATGGCTGTCGGTGCGTTAGTATTTGGCTTAATGGCCGATCGAGTTGGGAGAAAGCATGTGTTTATTATCACCCTCCTTCTTTTCTCAGTGGGAAGTGGTTTATCAGCATTTACAACCTCTTTAGCACTATTTCTAATTTTGCGCTTCTTCATTGGGATGGGATTAGGTGGAGAGCTACCGGTTGCATCTACACTTGTTTCAGAAAGTGTACCTGCCCATGAACGTGGAAAAGTTGTGGTGTTATTGGAAAGCTTTTGGGCAGGTGGGTGGCTAATTGCTGCACTTATATCCTACTTTGTTATTCCTAGCTTCGGTTGGCAAGCAGCGTTATTATTAAGTGCCCTTCCAGCCTTCTATGCTTTATATTTACGTATGAAGCTGCCTGACTCACCACGTTTTCAAGCAATAAATGTGTCTAAACAAAAGGAATCTTCTATAAAGAAAATCGCAAAAGTATGGGCAAAGCCTTATATCAAGCAAACGATTATGCTTTGGATCCTATGGTTTTGTGTTGTTTTCTCCTATTATGGAATGTTTCTTTGGCTGCCAAGTGTGATGGTCATGAAAGGCTTTAGTCTTATTAAAAGTTTTGAATATGTATTAATTATGACACTTGCACAATTGCCAGGCTACTTTATCGCAGCATATTTAATCGAGCGAGCAGGACGGAAATTTGTACTAATTACCTTTTTAGTTGGCACAGCAGTCAGTGCCTATTTCTTTGGAAATGCAGAGACACTCCCATTGTTGCTAACTTCAGGTATTTTCTTATCCTTTTTTAACCTAGGAGCATGGGGTGCGCTATACGCGTACACACCTGAGCACTACCCAACAGAGGTCCGTGGTACAGGCTCGGGCTTAGCTGCCTCATTCGGAAGAGTGGGAGGAATCTTAGGTCCATTAACAGTTGGATATTTAGTTGCAGCAGAGGTGCCGATACATACAATCTTCTTTATATTTGCAGTATCGATTTTAATTGGTGCCCTTGCTGTACTATTACTTGGTGAGGAAACGAAACAAAAAGAGCTAGTATAAGTTAAGACCCTTTTGTAGAGGTTAGTTAAAAGCTAATCTCTATTTTTGTTTTTGTATGAGGGAAGCCACTGAACTCGTTTAAGCATTTTCAATGCCAAAAAAGAATGGAATAGGTATGCTAGAACTAGTTTGACAAAAGGAGGATAAAGCTTTGAATAAGGTTATTGAAACAATACTTGAACATCGTTCGATTAGAAAATTTGAAGATAAGCTATTGACAGACGAGCAAATAAAAGCAATTGTCCAAAGTGCCCAAGCAGCCTCGACTTCAAGCTTTGTGCAAGCATACTCAATTATCGGGATAAAGGATAAGCAGAAAAAGGCTCGGTTGGCTGAACTTGCTGGCGGACAAACATATGTAGCTGAAAATGGTCACTTTTTTGTATTTTGTGCAGACCTTTATCGTCATCAAGTAATCGCAGAAATTAATGATCAGGATGCGGGGGAGGTATTAGAAAGCACGGAGAAGTTTATGGTCGCTGTAATTGATGCTACTCTAGCTGCGCAAAATGCAGTGCTTGCAGCTGAGTCAATGGGGCTTGGCGCTGTGTATATAGGTGGTTTAAGAAATCAGCTTAATGAGGTATGTGAATTGTTAAAAACACCAGCTCGAGTTTTACCGCTATTTGGAGTTGCGATTGGTTATCCAGTGCATAAGCCTGATCAAAAGCAGCGATTGCCAATAGAGCATATTTATCATGAAGATGAATATGAGCAAGATAAAGCACTGTATTTGGCTCAGTTAGAACACTATGATCAAGAGATATCAGCCTATTATGAAAAACGAACAAACGGGGAAAGAAAGGATACGTGGACTGGTCAGATGGCGGGTTTATTAGCTAGACCAACAAGAATGTATATGAAGGAATTTGTCAAGAATAAAGGGTTTAATAAACGGTAACACAAAAGGTCTGATTATTCACATCAGGCCTTTTTTCATGACCGAAATGACATCATTCTTTAAAACAACAGTCTAATATTTTACAAATATAGTATAATTGGTGAAAATAATGCATTGTGGGGGTGGAATAGTGAAAAAAATCGCGGTAATCTTTCTACAGTTCATAACAGCCTGTATCGGAATTGTTGTATTTGGAGCACTGCCGTCATTATTTGTTGCAACATACACAGGCGAAAACCATTTTTATTTATTTATCGAAACAATAAAGAGGATCATATATAGTCTCATCCATTTTGATCAAATGACCTTTCTTATAAACGGGGAAGAATATAAGGTATATCCATTTATCGTAGAGGGTGCATTTTATTCGTTAACTCTCATATTTTCTGCTTTAGTGCTTTCATACATAGCTTCAATTCTATTAACAGTTGGGACGATGCAATTCCCAAAATGGGTTAGAGAAAAAATTAAAATGGTCATTTTTTTCATTGAGTCATTACCTGATATTCTTGTTGTGCTACTGTTACAGCTTTTCATTATTACTATTTTTAAAAAGACGGATGTTTTACTAATGAAGGTTGTGACAGTTGGTGATTCACGTGCATATTTATTACCCATTATCTGCTTAGCCTTGTTACCAACTATTCAACTTTATCGAATAACAATTCATTTATATGAAGAAGAATTATTAAAGGATTATGTTTTACTAGGTAAAGCTAAGGGGTTAAAGTACACTTTCCTATTAATCATCCATATGTTAAGAAATACGATAATCTCATTGTTTTTCCATTTGAAAAAAACAATATGGTTCATGCTTTCTACGTTAGTTGTTGTTGAGCTCTTATTTGGTATTTTTGGGATTACCCATTATTTAACCAACTATATGATCCCTGAGATCTTTACCTTTATTCTGCTATTTATTTTTGTACCAATCTTTATCTTTTATCACCTTGTGAAATGGATACTTGAAAGAACGATCAAAGGTGGTGAAGTCTTATCATGATAAAGCTATTTAAAAACCCTTTCTTTTTAATAGGATTTTTATTTGTTATGGGACTATTAAGTACTAGCTTTATTTATTCAGAGATTGTCGATCATAAGGTTCGCCAAATTTATCATATATTTGGTGAAGGGAATGAACTAATCGATTCTGCGCCGATAGCACCTAGAAAGGAAACTCCTCTTGGTACAGACAAACTAGGTTATGATATGTTAAGCAAAATAATAATAGGTGCAAAATTTACGATTATTGCAGCCTTTGTAATAGCAGTCTTGCGAATGATGATCTCAATTCCACTCGGCTTAGCTTTAGGCTCCTATTTTTCTAGGTTACAAAAGTTTGTGAATAGCTTAGTTGATGTCTTTCACTTTATTCCGTTAACGATTATTGCTTTATATTTACTGAGCCCAGTTCTTATTCAATATCCAGGTGCTGTTACATATTCCTTATTAGAGCGAATGTCCATCGAAGTTGTCGTGCTAACATTATTAACCATCCCTATTTTAACAGTCTTAATAGGCAACGAAACAAGCGAGTTTTTTAAAAGTGAGTTTGTATTAAGTGCGAGAACATTAGGGGGGACACGGCGTCATATTTTGATAAAGCATATTTTCCCGCTGTTAAAGGCCAGATTTTTGATTCTCTTTGGACAGCAATTTGTGCAAACATTAATTGTCATGGCACACCTTGGATTGTTTAATCTGTACTTTGGCGGGACGTTAATGTCTGATCCAGGTGCATTAGAGGGTGACCCGCCACAATCATTAACAAATGAATGGTCTGGCTTGATCGGTGGAACAAAAATTTTCCTACAATGGGCTCCATGGATTCCATTAACACCAATTGTCTGTTTTGCGCTAACGATTCTTGCAGTTACATTCATGGTTGAAGGGTATTCAAGAGTGACTACAGGAAAACAGGTTTATTTTAAAAGGAAAAAGGTAGATAGTAAATCAATGAAACATGAAGTTAAAACTAAATCAATCGATTTTACATTTCTTAATAAAACATCATAATTTAGTCAAAGTCTAAAAGGAGGTTAATGCGTTGAAAAGTAATCGACTATTACTAGTGTTTATGGTCATTAGCTTGGGCCTTCTAATCTCATCCATCTTATATAGCATTTTTCATGAGCGTGATCCATACAAATATCACACAGGCTTAGGGAGTGAGCTTGCTATTTCGCCAAATGATGAAAAACTAGCTTTTTCTTACTACCTTGATGGTAATGAAGCCATTTATACAGCAAACTCTGATGGAACCGAAATAACGAAAATTAGTAAAGAGGAAGAAGGTAGGGTCCATACAACGCGATTTTCCTTTGACGGAAAGAAGGTCGCCTATTTAAAGGAAAATAGTGAGGGCATTCAGTCATTAATGATAATGGATGCCGATGGAAGCAACAGCAAGCAGCTGACGAAGGAAAGTCTGCATGTATCTGATGCGGTTATTTCTCCAGTAGGTGATACCATTTATTACATTGCTATGCCTGCTGCGGACTATAAAAAGGCAGAAGGAGAAACGAAAGAAGGATATGATTTATTTGCTGTAAACATGAATGGAAAAGAAGGAGAGCAAATAACAAACAAAGATCATTTTTCAATGAATAACCTTTCCATCTCGAATGATGGACAACAGTTGTTTTATAGCTTATTTGAAACGAAAGAAGAGCTATATACCTTTACAATTAATGAGAAGAAGCAATTAAAGGTAGAGGCAGCCGCAGGAATTAGTGCTGATATGTATTCAGCCGTATTCTCACAAGATAAGAAACTCCTTGCGTTTACTGCTGTTTCAGAGGCATCGGAAAACAGCTCATTATTTGAATATGAGTTATATTTAAGGAATACTGAAACAAAAGAAACAAAACAACTCACACATTTAAAAACGAGTGTTCAGTCACCCGTCTTTTTTCACCATACAAATAAGATTGCCTTTCTTGAATATAAAAACTGGCCAGGTGATCCGGAACAATATCAACTTATGACTGTTTCAATCGAAGGAGAGGAACCTGTACTCATTGATCTAGAGCTACCAGCATCTGAAGAAAATCATTGGTTTATGAAGACAGTTGATTTTCTACTAAGTGATGCAGCAATAGCTGTTTATTATGTCCTACTCTTAGGTGGGATCACCGTTTATTTACAAAGGAATTCAGGCAAAGTCTTTTTACCTTCATACTTCAGTATCGGTCTTGCTATACTAATTTTTATTAGTAGCTTTGTAATAGGTGCCATTACAAATCCATGGTTTGGGATAGGGTTAGCGATGGTTGCTATCACACTATTCATATGCTCTATTTTACTTTTAGCGTTTGCTTTTATTGTAAAAAGAATTGTAAAGCCGTTCTGACTTGGGTCGCTCAAATATGTCATTTGAGCGGCCTTTTATTGTTTGTTTTCTGGATGTGATGGTGGTGGTTTAAAAAGAAGTGAAAGTGGTTCAATATTCGAGAAAATAGGTTTAATCAAAGCGATAAGTGATTCAATTCTAGAAAAGTGAAATTCAATGGTTCAGTCAAAAACAAAGTGGGGTAACCATTAAAACTTGCTCCAACTTATGTATTCCTAACATCAGATCATTCAAGATAAGTAAACGGTGGAGAATATCATTCCCTATCATTCGACATATGTCTGACATTACGAGAAAGTTATCCAAAATATAATGTCTTTTTATGAATAATTTGTGAAAATGGTGACGAACGTCCTGTGTATAACCTGTGAATAGTGGGTAAAAGTCCTAATATATATTGTGGCGAACGTGTGTACCCGCACAAAATGTGGATAGAAATTGTGGATATGTTGATAACTTTTGTGGATAACTTGTTGTTAATTGAAAAAATGGTTGTTAATATCTGAATTTTTAAAGCGTATAAGTGGAAAACCATTTAGTATAATGAATTTTTAAGAGTTTTTAGTTTAGTTACCCACAATTGATAATGAATTTTAAAGGGGGTGGCTTAAGGGCCAGTTCCTTTTTTGTGGATGAATGGAAAGAGAAGAATACTTCTACATTTTTCTAATGGATCAATAAAGACTTTCTCGCTTTCTAAAATCATGAATGATGCCATTCGTTTTGACACAATCTAATTTAAGCGAATAAAAAAGGACGTGTACGAATGGCGAAAAATACGTATGAATGCATCATTGTTGGGGCAGGTATTGCTGGATTGCAGGCTGCCATTCAGCTTGGAAGGTATATGCATAATGTTCTTGTAATTGATAGTCAAAATGGAAGGTCTAATCTTTGCAGAGGGTATCATAATATCCTTGGCTGGCCCGATGGAGTAAGTGGACAGACACTTAGAGAGTTAGGTCAAAAACAGGCAAAAAGCTTAGAGATCGAATTTATGAATGATCTTGTGATTGAGGCAGAAAAACATGATAAGGAAATTTTACTTCGAACAAAGCAAGGAACAGAGTATAAAACAAAAACCTTGTTAATTTCGACTGGGATAAAAGATCAGATTCCAACTATCAAAGATATCGAACCCTGCTTAGGGATATCTATATATGTTTGTCCTGATTGTGATGGGTATGAGGTTAGGGATAAGCATGTTTTATTATTAGGATCAGGAAGTACTGGAGCAAATCTTGCTTTAACATTAACTTACTGGACAAACCAAATCACATTCATTAATCATGATTCAAAGGAACTTGAACAAGATATGAAAAATAAGCTTATGCAACATAATATAACGATCATCAATGAACAAATTGCAGCAGTGATCGCTGAAAATGAATCATCATTTAAAGGTGTTAAGCTGAAAAATGGTCAAACTGTTAGTGGGGATAGAGGATTTATCGGATTTGGCGGCAACCATGTTCACTCTGAGTTAGCAAAGCAACTAGGAGTCGAGTTGCTAGAGAATAAGCATGTCCTAGTAGATCCGCGAACAAAAGAAACAAATATTACAAATGTGTGGGCTGCTGGTGATGTTGTTGCCCATTCAGAACAGGTTACAATTGCAATGGCTGATGGATGCCAGGCAGCAATCTGGATCCATAAACGACTTTTGAAGGGTACATAAAAAAGTACGTTTTACCTTAATCCCTTCGTCTTGTATGATAGTATACAAGCAGATAATAAAAGGGAGCGGAGGTCATGAAAAAAGAAATTGAAGAGCTGTACGATGAAGTTTATGAGTCGATTGCAAACTACCATCTCAAATCACTTCAATATGCAAAACAGCTTTCAGAAATGCCTGGAACTCAACGTGAAGAAGAGACTGAAAAGCTAGAGCGCATTGAATTTGCTCTGCAAGCTGCAAAGGATATTTTAGAAAATATGATGACCCCTGGGACAACCATGACAATCATGCATCAAAAGGGCTCGATACAGATTGATTTGAATAAATGAAGGAAAAAAGTAAATAGAGGATAACTTTTTGTACTTAGTTTTAGTGTCTAGCTCCAGCGCCTAGCCCCTCGGTGTCATAAGCCACTCAGGGCTGATCAAGGCGCTCTGAGCTTTTCTTATTTCCCCTGCCTAATCTCTCCAGGTGATTTACCCATAAGCTTGCGCGTTACTTTGTTTAAATAATTTGCATTTTTGTAGCCGACTAATTGAGCAATTTCGTCAACCGTGTATTTCGTATGTTGCAGAAGCTCGATCGATTTTTGCAGGCGAATATTGGTTAAATATTGAATAGGTGTTATGCCTGTTTCTTTTTTGAACGTCCGTGTAAAGTGATATTTCGATAATTGTGAAGCATCGGCCATTTCCTCTGCTCCAATTTCATCTTGATAGTAATTTCTTGCAAATAATGCAGCACTAATGACACCTTCTGACCAATCTTCCATTAGCTTATCACTATTTGAAAGATAGACATATAGCTCCATAATGAAATTATAGGCTATGCTTGAACCTTCGTATGCATTGGTGATTTTCTTTTCTTTTGCATCATCATAGATTTTTTTAACTAGCTTAATCGGTGTAGATTCAGGATGAAAACGAACAAATTGATTTCCAGAGTTTTTTACAAAACTCCAGCAGCGTTTTGCTTCATTTCCATAAAGAGTTAAATAGATAAATTCCCATTTCTCCGAATCCTTAGGTAAATAATAATGATAATTACTTGGACTACTAACAATAAATGCATGTCCTGCTTTTACTTGGTGGATCTTACCATCAATATTGATTTCCCCATGTCCTGATAAAGTGTATTGAAAGATATATTTTTCTTGGTCCTTTCTCTCAGTACCACTCCAATTATAAAGCGAAGATTGTTGCTCGTCCCAACCTACTGACCATATTTGGGCTACGTGATTGACTTGTTGATCCGTAAACCGAAAAGCGATGGCTCCAGTTTTCTTATCCATAGCAAAATAATCCCCTGTTTCTACCCTTTTTCTGAGCGTTGAAGCAAAAAAAGGGTGATTTGTATAAGTTATTCTATTTTATAAGGTTATTAAACACTGATTTATTTAAGAGTGAAAGTAAATTCGAGCAAATATGTGCTAATTTCTCAATTTAATTTTACCATTGTAACGAGTGAGAAGGAAATTTACAATTATAACTAATAAAAGATTATGATCTAGAAAAAAAGGATAGGTCTCTAATAAATAAGATATAATGAAGGGTGATTTTCATGCGACAACAAATGATGGAACAATTTACAAAGCTATTTAACACAGAAAATGATATTCGAACTTTTTTTGCACCTGGTCGAGTGAATTTAATTGGCGAGCATACTGATTATAATGGTGGTCATGTTTTTCCTTGTGCACTAACATTTGGAACTTACGCTTTGGTAGCATTACGAAATGATCAAAAGATCCAAATGTATTCAATGAATTTCCCTGATGTTGGCATCATTTCTTTCTCAATTGATGAGGGGATAACCTTTAAGAAAGAGCATGATTGGGCAAATTATCCAAAGGGTGTTATAAAAGAATTTGTCGATAAAGATGTAAACTTAGGTCAGGGCTTTGATGTATTATTCTATGGCAATATTCCAAATGGAGCAGGTTTATCCTCTTCTGCCTCAATTGAACTTGCTACAGCTGTTATCCTACAAGGTATCTATGAAACAAACTTCGCAACTGTTGAACTTGTAAAGATGAGTCAGCATGCTGAAAATGAATTTATCGGGGTAAGCTGTGGAATTATGGATCAATTTGCGATTGGGATGGGCAAGGAAAACAATGCGATATTATTGAATTGTCAAAGCTTAGAGTATCAATATAGTCCGATCCTGCTTAAGGATGCATCGCTTGTTATAGCAAATACAAATAAACGTAGAACACTAGCGGATTCGAAATATAATGAACGACGTTCTGAATGTGAGCGTGCCCTAGAAGATTTACAAAAAGAGCTTCCAATACAATCTTTAGGAGATTTAACGCCAGAGCAATTTGAGAGCAATCGCCATTTGATTCAAAATGAGATTGATCAGAAGCGAGCCAAGCATGCTGTTTATGAAAATGCTCGTACCATTCAAGCTGTAGAGAAGCTCCAAGAAGGGGACATATCAAGCTTTGGGAAGCTAATGTGTGATTCCCATACTTCATTAAGAGATGATTATGAAGTAACAGGCTTTGAATTGGATACATTGGTTGAAGCTGCGATGAATCAGGCTGGTGTCATTGGTTCGCGTATGACTGGAGCAGGCTTTGGTGGTTGTACAGTATCAATTGTCGAAAATGATAAAATAGAAGCGTTTATTGAAGAAGTAGGAAAAAGCTACAATGAAAAAACAGGTTTAACAGCTGAATTTTATGTAGCGAGTGTAGGCGACGGCGCAAAAGAGTTAAAATGAATAATTGGAGGTAATAAAGCATGGCAGTATTAGTATGTGGTGGAGCAGGTTATATCGGAAGTCACACAGTATCAGAGCTTTTAGATCGTAATGAAGATGTCATCGTTGTTGATAATCTACAAAAAGGTCATAAACCAGCTGTTTTAGAAGGTGCAAAGCTTTATTCAGGGGATCTACGTGATGAGGTTTTCCTGAAAAATGTTTTTAAAGAAAATGAGATTGAGGCAGTCATTCACTTTGCAGCAGATTCACTTGTTGGTGAAAGTGTTGAGAAGCCACTTCAATACTATGATAACAATGTATATGGAACAATGTGTCTTTTAAAGGTCATGACAGAATTCGATGTTAAGAAAATCGTCTTTTCTTCAACAGCAGCAACATATGGAGAGGCAGAAAATATTCCAATTTTAGAAACAGACCCAACAGTTCCAACAAATCCATATGGAGAAACAAAGCTTGCCGTAGAAAAAATGCTGAAATGGAGTCAGCAAGCATATGGATTGAATTATGTTGTCCTTCGTTACTTTAATGTTGCAGGTGCACATATGGAAGGAAAGCTTGGAGAAGATCATCAGCCTGAAACACATTTAATTCCGATCATTTTGCAAGTAGCACTAGGGGATCGCGAAAAAATCATGATTTTCGGTGACGATTATAACACAGCTGACGGTACTTGTATTCGTGATTATATTCACGTAACAGACTTGGCTGATGCGCACATCTTAGCAATCGAAAAGCTTCGTAAAGATAACAAAAGTGCTACCTATAACCTAGGGAATGGAAATGGCTTTTCTGTTAAAGAAGTCATTGAGACAGCTAGAAAGGTAACAGGTCATCCAATTCCAGCTGAAGTAGCACCTCGTCGTGCAGGCGACCCAGCAATCTTAATCGCTTCATCTGAAAAAGCAATCAATGAGCTGGGCTGGAAACCGAAATATGCTGATCTTCAGACGATGATAGAGAGTGCTTGGAATTGGTTCCAAAAGCATCCTAGCGGTTACGAGAAATAAGATTATGCTAATAAAAGGGAATAGCAGGTAAAGGTTAATGCTTGCTATTTCCAAATTTTTATAAAGATGAAAAAGCTCATGCTTGTAAATGCCACGAGGGGATGATTATATGTCTATCAATATATATCTAGAAATCGAACGACTGCTGCAATTCGGACGTAAAAAGCAACTCATTTCAGAGTGGGACGTGGATTTAACTCGTAACAAGCTTCTAGAAGTTTTACAATTAAATGATTTTAAAGCGGTTACTGTAGAAGACGAGGAGCTTTCCTCACCGGTTCCTATCTTAGAGAATATTCTGGATTGGGCTGCCCTGAACGAACGTTTACTCGAAAACACTGTAACCTACCGTGATTTACTCGATACTAAGCTAATGGGATGTCTCGTTCAATCACAAGGAGAAATCATTCGAAACTTTCAAACGAATGTTGACCAATATGGGCCAGAAAAAGCAACAGAGTCCTTTTACCAGTTTTCGCAAGATGTTCATTATATACGAACAGATCGGATTGCTAAAAATGAAAAATGGCTTGCTGAAACTGAATATGGTGACCTACAGATGACAATTAACTTGTCTAAACCTGAGAAGGACCCTGTTGCCATTGCAGCAGCTCGTAACTTACAAAAAAGTGAGTATCCAACATGTCTGCTTTGTAAGGAGAATGTTGGCTATGCTGGGCGCCTGGATCACCCAGCAAGACAGAATCATCGTATTATTCCGGTGACGTTAAATGATGAACAGTGGTTCTTTCAGTATTCTCCGTATGTGTATTACAATGAACATGCGATTGTTTTTTCAGGTGAGCATAAACCGATGAAGGTCTCAAGGGAATCGTTTACGAAACTACTTGATTTCGTTGAGCAGTATCCTCACTATTTTCTGGGTTCTAATGCTGATTTACCAATTGTAGGTGGCTCAATTTTAAGTCACGATCACTTCCAGGGTGGGCATCATACTTTCCCAATGGAAGTTGCAGAGGTTGAATACTCCTTCAAGCTAGACAAGTATTCAAGCATAGAGTTAGGAATTGTAAAATGGCCAATGTCTGTGTTGAGACTGCAAGGAGCGAATCAGCAGGATCTGATCAGTGCAGCCGATGACATTTTGCAGGAATGGAAGAATTATAGTGATGAATCAGTTGAGATTCTAGCCTTTTCTGGGGAAACTCCGCATAATACAATTACTCCGATTGCAAGAAGAAGAGGAAATCTTTTTGAACTTGATTTAGTGCTACGTAATAACCGAACAAATGATGAACATCCATTTGGGATTTATCATCCACATCAAGAGGTTCATCATATTAAAAAAGAGAACATTGGTCTTATTGAGGTAATGGGCTTAGCTGTATTACCGGGCAGACTACTAGATGAACTAAAAAAATTAGCCAATGTCCTTGGTGAAGGTAAGGAATTGTCTATTATTTTAGAAGATGCTGACTTAAACAAACACTATGATTGGGCAACACGTTTGAAGAAGAAATACCCAAATTTGGATCAAACGAATAGCTATCAACTTTTACTAGAAGAAGTAGGCCAAGTGTTTGCGACAATTTTGGAGCATGCCGGTGTATTTAAACGTGATAAATCAGGCCAACAAGGTTTTCTGCGTTTTATTGAAGAGCTTCAGAAAAAATTAAAGTAATTTTAATTTGCTAGTATAAGATAATTGTATACTGGCGATAATGGTAGTAATCCCCCCCTAATCTTTATATAATGTATAACCTCCTTACTTGTAAGGAGGCGTTTTTTTGTTTGTAAGAAAGAAAAAAAGAGTTCAGTTTTAATGAAACGCTTACATTTCGTAGGAGGAAAAAGAAGTATTATTTTTACCACTTTTCTCTTTATTTTGTCATAAGGATCATTTAAAATAAAATTTATCTGTAAGAAACACTTACAAACTAATTGCAATTTCGTATAGTGTAGGGGGATCTAATGAATATCGAAAAAATGAGGAGAACCGAGGTTAGCTCATTACCTCTTGGGTTCGGTACATATATAAGAAAAATGAAGGGTGAATCCACATTTAAATCCAACTTAAACTATGTGGATTTAATGATTTCAGCAGTCGGTGGTCTAGTTGCGATGAGCATTATTAGTATGATTGCCATATCTCTTGGCTATCCAATGGTTCTTGGCCCTATTGGAGCGAGTTGTTTATTAATCTTTGGGGCACATAATGGTCCATTTTCACAACCGAGACATATCATCGGTGGTCATTTCATTGCAACTTTTGCATCTCTTGCGATTTGGGATACGTTCGGTCGGAGTTTTTTGACTATTGGGATAACTTTAGCAGTCGTTATTATCATAATGGTCGTAACTAACACGATTCATCCTCCAGCTGCGGCAAGTGCTATTGTAGCAATAAATACTGGAGCAGGATGGGGATTAATGCTAAGTATTTTATTATGTAGTGTACTCTTAGTCTTGATGTCCTTACTTTATAATAATTTATTTCAATCAAGACAATATCCTAAGCACTGGATATAAGAAAGGCTGCCTAATGGCAGCCTTATCTGATTGATTATTAAAAAATAAAACTCTTGTACTGTGGATAAGCGTTTTGACATTCAGCTTCAGCGCACGTTTATTACTGTGTAACAATAACTACCTTACCTTCATCCAATTCTTCCTCTAGTCGCATTGCTTCTGTTTCGGGAACACCTAATGAAGTCATTCTTGCACGAAGTTCGTCGCCACGTGAACGGAAAGCATTTGCCATCTTATCAAAAAGCCCTTCTTCCTTTAAGCCAATATTATTTGTGTCAGTATTTTCTGTTAAGTGCTCGGAGCGAGTTGTATCATGAGCAAATAAATAGATGTCGTCCTTTGTAAACCCTTGAACTTCTAAGTTTCTAATTGTTTCTGAAGCTTGTACACCATTTTCTACAACATATGTTTTCATGATCTTTTCATCTCCTTTTTGTTGATAGTTTGATAATACCCTCCTGTTTTACCGGAAAACCTTGTTAAGAAAAAATGAGAAGAAAGTCACATGTAATCTTTTCCTATATAAATTGCTATTTACTTTGTTGAAATAATGCACTTTTCTTAGAGATTGTTGCTTTTTAAACGAAAACTATTTAAGGTTGATTGGAGTGGAAGTGCGAGACTCCTGCGGGTGTAGCGGGACAGGTGAGACCCCGCAGGCGTTTACGCCGAGGAGGCTCACCGCCCGCCCCGCGGAAAGCGAGTATCTCTCGCTGCAATCAACCACACCGAATACTTGGTAAAAAGCAATAAATTTTGCAGAAAACAGTCTAAAATAAAGATAGACCT
This sequence comes from Metabacillus sp. KUDC1714, assembly GCF_014217835.1. Taxonomy (NCBI): domain Bacteria; kingdom Bacillati; phylum Bacillota; class Bacilli; order Caryophanales; family Bacillaceae; genus Metabacillus; species Metabacillus elymi. The sequence goes on along the minus strand of NZ_CP055263.1, from coordinate 1,763,907 downwards.
GAGGTGATACTTATGAAAATATCAATTGTTATTGCAACCTATAATAGGATCACAGAACTTGCAGAGCTTCTAGAATCGATCCATAAGCAAACTGTTGCACCATATGAAATCATCATCGTAAATGATGCAGGAAAAACGATTGCACCATTAGTTGATTTATATAAGGAAATGCCGATCAAGGCGATTGAACTAGTGGAAAATGTTAAGCATGTTCACGCTAGAAATATTGGTGTAAGTTATGTAACAGGTGATGTAATTATGCTCTGTGATGACGATGATTTCTTAACAGAAAACCATATAAAGCAAATACAAAGTGAATTAAAGACTGCAGACTTTGTTTATTCAGATGCAGAAATTGTCAGCTTTGAAACGAAAGAGAATATACGTTATCCTTTGGCTAGACGTACGTTCGCATATTATTATGATCTCCAAGCGATGAGGGAATTTTCAACCTATATTCCGTCAGGCAGTGCTTATAAAAAAGAACTCCATGATCAAATTGGTTTATTTGACCCTGAGGTGCATAACTATTGGGATTGGGACTTTTTCTTACGAGCTGCTAAAGTATGCCGTGTCAAAAGAATGCCGGTTGCTAGTGTCATCTATGCTTTTACCGAAAATGGAAATAATCAATCAGCAGACCTAACAGATAAAAGAAAACACTATTTAGACAAATTATGTGAAAAGCATCAATTAGGAGACTTACCAACGAAAAACTTTTTTGTGCTTTTAGAAGAGCCTGAAATGAAACAACGTGAAGCAGACACAGAGATTGTTTGGGATGGCAAACCTCTTCGTTCACGAATAGTGGAACAGGGGTGAAACAGGTGAAGAATTTATTAGAGAATGATTGGTCAAGAGTATTAAATGATCAGTTTGAACAACCATATTTTAAACAACTCACACAATTTTTACACGAACAATATAACGAAGAAACCATTTTTCCAAGTCAAGAGCATATTTTCGAAGCTTTGAACAAAACTCCTTACGGGGCTGTAAAAGCAGTTATATTGGGACAAGATCCATACCATGGTGAAGGACAAGCGCAGGGCTTAAGTTTTTCAGTTCAGCCAGATGTAAAGCTTCCTCCCTCACTACGAAATATATTTATTGAGCTCCAAGAAGATATAGGCTGTGAACCACCCGCGAATGGTTCATTATTGAAATGGGCATATGAAGGTGTATTGTTATTAAACACGGTACTAACCGTAAAAAAAGGAGTGGCTAATTCCCATAAAGGTCAAGGTTGGGAACAGTTCTCCGATGAAATTATAAAACAATTGAACAAACGTGAACAGCCGATTGTTTTTATTTTATGGGGAAAACATGCTGGGGAGAAAAAGCAGTTCATTACATCGTCCCAACATTTAATAATCGAGTCTCCACATCCTAGCCCATTCTCAGCTAGAAAAGGTTTCTATGGAAGTAAACCATTTTCTAAAACGAATGATTATTTAAAACAGTGTAAAGTGAAAGAAATTGATTGGTGCTTAGATGAGAGTTAGCCTTTCATAAAGGAGTTAAAATAAGTGAAAGAGGCAACAGTAAATTGCATAAAGTGTAAGCATTTTTATGTCACATGGGACGCCAAGTTTCCCAATGGTTGTCGTGCGTACGGATTTAAGTCAGCAAGCAGACCAGCCATTATGGTAAAGAAATCCTCAGGAATCACCTGCCTTAAATATGAACCGAAGTCAAATAAGTCTTAAAACGGAGGAGGTACTAACATTGAATATCCATGTGTCAAAGCTCCTTCAAAAGATGGAGGAAGAGCTAGATAAAGCGAAAAAAAGTGATACGGATAAGGAATTGAGAGAAAAGCTAGTTGTGATCAAATCTTTGTGTGAAGTTATATTAGATGAAAAGTCGATTTCTTTAAACATACCTTCACCAAATTCAAATGAAATTAATCAAGCAGAGCTTCAAAAAATGATGGGAAATTTGTCAACTGCTGTTAAACAACAACCGACAATTTCATCAACACCTTACAAGGAAAGTGATGCAAACGGTGATTCACTTTTTGATTTTTAAGATCGTGAAATAATCGTGTTGCCATAAGAAAGGTAAACACTCCAAAGAAATCCATCATATTATAACCTAATCAGGACACAATGATAGTAAATATTCATTGGAGGTTATTAATATGGCATACGATGACTTGTTTAATATGGGGAGAGGAAGATTTGATATGGGGTTGTTTAATGCCTCTACAAATTCTCAACTTTCCCATGATCGCTACGATGTCTATGTAAACCAAGACTACATTGGTCAAAAGTATTTATTATCTGCACAGGAATCTGTTCAAGACATTGACGATTTTTTAAGAAATGAAGGATACAGCAACTTTCAATCATATTTAGATGGGGACCATTATTATATTAAAGCAGTTAATAACGAACATGATGTAGCAAATGTACTGAAGGTTTATTTGCAAAATCGGTAGGAGCCATTGATTTGGCTCTTCTTTTTCTATTGGGAAAATGATAGGGGTTCAAAAGCGAAGAAAAATGGTTCAATTAAGATTCTTAATGGTTCAAAAGCAAAGAAGAGTGGTTCAATTAACGAAGAAAGTGGTTCTATTCTCATACATACTGGTTCAATAGCAAGATAATACAATATAATTCCCAGAAAAAAAGGTTCCAACCAAACATCTACAGTTTCAAATTACCTCAATGGTTTAATAAATCGTCAAAAATACCTCAATTAAACAAGTTGAAAAGACCAAATAGTAGGGTAAGATGGAAGAGGAACAAATGAGGGAGGTATGATAGATATGAAGCTTTTTCTTATTTTAGGAGCAATCAATGCTTTTTTAGCTGTTGCATTAGGTGCATTTGGTGCACATGGATTAGAAGGGAAAATTCCCGAAAAGTACATAAAGACGTGGCAAACCGGTGTAACCTATCAAATGTTTCACGCTGGTGGATTATTTGTGATCGCCTTTTTAGTAGACAAATTGTCCAATGTTGGATTATTAACAACTGCGGGATGGTTGTTTTTAGTGGGGATCATTCTATTTTCAGGTAGCTTATATGTGTTAAGTGTGACACAAATTAGTGTTTTAGGAGCAATTACTCCTCTAGGTGGTCTCGCTTTTTTAGCTGGTTGGATTTTATTAGGATATGTCGCTATTCGTTTTCTATAAAAGGGTTGAGGCTGACTCTTTAAAGTCAGCCTTCTTTAAATGTTATCTAGGTGAATATGAAACTAAGCCTTGAATATCGTAATTTAATTCTTCATCAAATGTTACATAATCCAAATAAACCATTAATAATAAATAACGCATCCCGGTTTGTGGATCACTGAGGATGATATGATCACGACCTGCTGCCTCGACTACACCTTTGAACACCTTTGCATTCCACTCACGATTGTTCTCAAACGTCATATAAACAGTTGCCACTTTTCCGCGATTCAAACGTAAAATATTTTCAATATACGACTCTTCCATTGGTAGCATGCCAGGGATATTTTGAGATGGTCCTGGTTGTTGTGGCATTGGAGGTACTTGTAAACCAGGTTGAGCAAATTGACCTGGATATTGATATGTAGGATATGGTTGATACCCTGCACCTTGCTGCATCTGCATTGGCTGACCTGCCTGTACTCCTTGAACACCTGGCATTCCCTGCATCCCTTGCATGTCATAGCCATAAGGTTGACCTTGAACTTTTTTTGCCATACTAGATAACCCTCCTCAAAAAATGTAAACAGCTGAAATATCAGATTGAGACGGCGAATAGAAGCAATGTGATTTATACCGGCCAGCATTTGATTGATTGAACCATTGAGTAGGACAATTTCCTACATGGAATAACCATAAAGAATATTGCGCGGAATGATGTCTTTGTCCCTAAATACCCTTGCTTGCAAAATCGACTTCACTTTACCTGGCCCCTTGTTAAAACATAGCTCTCGAGGGACTTCTTAAATCATTCTTTGCTCATTCATAGGTATGTAATGAACAAACAACTTATGACTTTAGTGAAAAAATAATCCATCGGAGGAATAAAATGAGGACAATTATATTTGAAGAAATAACAGGTGACAAGCTTACAGTTGTTCAAGAAATTGTTCATTCAAACAAAAGTTATAACCTTCTAGAAAATGGTCGCGCAAACCGAACAACCGAAGAGCTGAAAGAGGAGTTTCTAAATTCAATAACAAAAAGCATGTTTATAAAGTTAGAAAACAATTATATTGGAGTCATAGATTATTTGGAAGAAAACCCAAAGGATGGATTCCCCTGGCTAGGACTGTTAATGATCCATGGAGATCAACAGGGAAAAGGTTATGCAAAGCTAGCATTTGCTAAATATGAAAGCGAACTTCTCCAAACTGGTAAATCATCTGTTCGTTTAGGGGTTTTAAAGGGAAACGCTAAAGCAAAGCAATTTTGGGAATCACTAGGCTTTACTTATTATGAAACAAAGCCATTCAAGGCTAATAAAGAAGTAGACTGTTATCAGAAGGTAATATTGAAATAAAAAAACTGACTATTACCGTGTTAACCTCTCCGAGAATAAGGTTTAATGGTAGAGTCAGTTTTTAGTCGTTTAGGATAGTATAAAATTCTTGTATTTTAGATAAGCGCTTTGACATCCAGCTCCAGCGCCCAGCGCCTAGTGAACTTCACACTCCTTATACGCTAAGTCAACATCGAATCGCTATCGCTCTTCGTGTTTCCTTTGCCGCACCTAAACGGTCAGTAAATGATAACTGCACGTAAAGGTCCGATAAGTCTCGCTATCCATCAGAAAACCACTGATGGAAGTCTCGCTTTATCTCATTCGGATTGCTCCAGTTCATACGTCGCTAACGGGCGCTTACGCTTTTGTTCTTAATTTACATAAAAGAAAGAATGCAGTTTAGAAGTACTTAACAGGTTTCCGACAAAGAATGATCCGAATTCTCCGTAGCGAGCACTTACTTCGTCAAAGCGCATTTCATAAACAAGCTTTTTAAATTGAAGAACATCATCTGAGAAAAGAGTTACTCCCCATTCATAATCGTCAAAGCCAACTGAACCAGTAATAATTTGCTTCACTTTTCCTGCATAAGAACGACCGATTAGTCCGTGACTCTTCATTAAGCTACGGCGCTCTTCCATTGAAAGAGAGTACCAATTGTCATTTCCTTGACGGCGTTTATCCATTGGATAGAAGCAAGAGTATTTAGATTGTGGCAGCTTTGGATACAATCTTGATCGAACATGTGGATTTTGGTATGGATCTTCATTGCTTTCTCCAGCTAAATAATTGCTTAGTTCAACAACAGAAACATATGAATAGGTAGGAATCGCATATTCAGCAAGCTTTGTTTTGTTAAACTCAAGCTCGATCTCGTTAAGCTCCTCCATTGTTGGGCGTAGAATCATTAACATGAAATCTGCTTTTTGACCAACAATTGAATAAAGAGTATGGCTTCCTTGCTCAGCATCCTCTGCTACATTCCACTTTTCAAGAAGTCCCAAAAATTCATGGATTGCAGCTTGACGCTCATCACTTGTTAAAAGCTTCCATGCTGACCAATCAATTGAACGGAAATCATGTAAACAATACCAACCATCTAGTGTTTGTGCTGCTTCACTCATATATATTCACTCCTATTTTGTAATTACGTTATGTACACTTTAACTATATCATAGTTTGTCCAACCAACCATGTGAATAAAACTTGAAAATTAGTAGGTTAGTTTTTGAGAAAAGGAGTATATTAACAAATTAGAATGACCTGAGAAAAGGTGACTTGTCGTTTAGGAAATTATAAAATTCTTGAACTGTGGATAAGCGCTCGGCATCCAGCTCCAGCGCCTAGCCCCTCTAGGGTCTAGCTAATATAGAATTGAAGGCAAAGAACGCCTTCTATTCTATATCATCTTATTTGCCTGAGGCTGATCAAGGCGCTTGCGCTTTTGTTCTAGCATTATAAATTTTTAGTTTATTTTGAAATTAAAAACTTTTATAGTGTAAGCGTTGTTACCTTGTGGAAATGTTTGAAATTAGTAATAAGTAGAGTATCCTAGTTGTAGAAGAAATAATATTCCCATTCAAGGAGGTTTTTTTGTGTCAGATTTATTTTCAACATTAAAGGAAAAAGTGAGCGGACAACAGATTAAAATTGTTTTCCCAGAAGGATTAGATGAGCGGATTTTAACAGCTGTTAGTAGATTAGCTAGTGAAGGTATTCTTCAGCCAATTTTGATCGGAAACCAACAAGAAGTATCAAATAAGGCAAAAGAATTAAATGTACCATTAGATGGTGTAGAAATATATGATCCACATAGCTATGCTGAAATGGACCAGCTTGTGGCTTCATTTGTTGAACGACGTAAAGGGAAAGCAACAGAGGAGGATGCACGTAAAATTCTCTTAGATGAAAATTACTTCGGTACAATGCTAGTTCATCTTGAAAAAGCCCATGGTCTTGTGAGTGGTGCTGCTCACTCTACAGCAGACACAGTACGCCCTGCTCTACAAATCATTAAAACAAAAGAAGGAATTAAAAAGACTTCTGGCGTCTTCATCATGGTTCGTGATGATGAGAAATATGTATTTGCTGACTGTGCCATCAATATTGCACCAGATAGTCAAGATCTAGCTGAAATTGCCATTGCTAGTGCTGAAACAGCGAATATGTTTAACATTGATCCACGTGTTGCATTGCTAAGTTTTTCAACAAAAGGATCAGCGAAATCTCCTGAAACAGAAAAGGTTGCCCAAGCTGTCCAAATTGCAAAGGAGCTTAATCCAAGCTTAGTATTAGATGGTGAATTCCAATTTGATGCGGCGTTTGTACCTTCAGTCGCTGAAAAGAAAGCACCGGGCTCTGTTATAAAAGGTGATGCAAATGTATTTGTCTTTCCAAGCCTTGAAGCAGGAAACATCGGCTACAAAATCGCGCAACGTTTAGGTAATTTTGAAGCAGTTGGTCCAATCCTACAAGGTTTAAATAAGCCTGTTAATGATTTATCACGTGGTTGTAATGCTGAAGATGTTTATAAATTAGCATTGATTACTGCTGCTCAAGCTTAATGGTAAAAGAGAGTGACTAAAAAACTAAAGGTTAAGCCCCCCGAAACAAGGATATTTATTGGTTGGGAGATGCCAGACCCTTTTGAGTCACCCTCTTATTTTTATTTGACGGATTTTATTTGCTATAGTTTTTGAATCCAAAATCCGTGATTGATATGTTCACATTGTAGTTGATTGGGATCTTGCTATATGTTTTGTCCCAATCCTTTTTGTGTTTTTCCCATAGTTTAGGATGTTTTATTCTTAATTGGTTTCCAAAGCCGGCAACGTCAACTTTGTATTCATTTTGCATTTTATTTAATGTAAGATCCACAAGTCGATTCACTTCTTCTTCGGTGGCTTTTTCTGCAAATTTTAAAAATGTTTGTTTAGACAATTTCTTTGAGACCACCCAATTTTCAGAGATTCGCCCAGTAGATTCAATGTTGACATCAAAAGTGATATTATTTCCATTAACATGAGGTATGATTTTGCTATTCATTGACGTTACTTCGTACATGAATGGCTGACCTGTCTCTTGGTCCAGGATTTTAACTATACCGCCTTTTCCTTTTCCAGTTAGCCAGGTCATCCCATCCAATTCATCTTCATTAAAAAAGCCTAGCAACTTCTTAGTCTTTCCTTCAATAATAGCTGCTCCGGCAAATTTTACTTCTCCATTTGCTGAAATCACATTTTGCAAAAGAAAACTGTTGCCAGAATTCATTGTTCCTTCTATTTTTGCAAGAGATATAGGAGGCAATATCCTTGTTGTTTTATATTCATTAGCAGAAATTCCTAGCAATCGAAATGATGGAATTTCCATTGTGTCTTTGGATTCAAGCGTTTTGCTGGCTTGCCCTTTACTAATGAGCACAAGGCAACTAGGTCTAATCTCATTATCCCGCAAAAATTGATCAAGTAATTGTTCCAAACTATGTTTACTTGCAAGATCCTCTCCGATAACGATGACTTTTAGATGGGGACTGAACATGGGAGTATTCCTTCTCAATGAAAATTCCCGAGTCATTTGATGGACGGAATCACCTGTTTCGGAGATATTCTCATATGGCTTTAGTTGTCTTTCTTCTCCAGTGCCCGCTGACTCTGTACTTTGTAGGTTTGCAAATTGATAGGTTAGCGTTATAAAATCTTCTTTAAGGTATTCTTCTCCATATTCCATAAACTCTTTTTCAATTGGTGACTCTTTCCCTTCATCTAATGCAAGACCTATACTTAAGCCTAAATCTTCAATTTCATTGCTGTTCCAGCAACCAGCTAGAAAAAGGAGTAAAAGGACTGGGAGCGAAAACAAAAGGATTTCTGCATTTTTAAGACTTTGCATTATGCTTTTCCCCCATCCTGTTTCAAGAAATGATAAAAAAATCTTGTCACATTTATTGTTTGATCGATCATCTACTTATCTCTGAAGTTCCAAAGTCTGTTATCGTAATGTTCACGGTGAAATTGATCTGAACCTCACTAAATGTTTTATCCCAATCCTTTTTTATATCCTCCCATAATTTGGGGTGTTTGATTCTTATCTGGTTTCCAAAGCCAGCTACATCGACTTGGTAATCTTCTTGCATTTTCTTTATTACAAGATTCACTAATCGATTGACTTCTTCTTCAGTGGATTTTTCAGCTGTTTTTATAAATGTCTTCATTGGTGTACTCTCGGAAGTTACCCAATTTTCAGAGATGCGTCCTTCAGATTCAATATTGACATCGAAAGAGATATTACTTCCTTTAACATGAGGGGTAATTTTGCTATTCATTGACTCTACCTCGTATAAGATTGGCTGTTTTGTTTCTACATTGAAGGTTTTCACCAAACCACCTTTTCCCTTTCCGGTTAACCATGTTAAACCATCCAATTCTTCTTCATTCAAAAAGCCAAGAAGCATCTTAGTCTTTCCCTCTATGATAGCCGCTCCGGCAAACTTTACTTCTCCTCTAGAAGAGATGACATTTTGCAACAGAAAACTGGACCCAGATTGCATCTTGCTCGTTAATTTAGCAAGTGACAATGGGGGCAAAATCCTTGATGTTCGATATTCATTATCTACTATTCCAATCAAACGGAATGCTGGAATCTCAGTTGTATCAGTTGATTCTAGCGCTTTGCTAGCTTGCCCCTTGGAAATAAGCACAAGGCAGCTTGGTCTAAAATCGTTATCACGTAGAGGGAAATCCAATAATTGCTCCAAACTATATGATCGAACAAGCTCCTCATTGATAACAATCACTTTTAAGTGGTGGCCAATGGGGGGAGCATCTCTTCTCAATGATATTTCACGTACTGATTGAATGAGTGAATCACCGGTTTCAGAAATATTCTTATATGGCTTTTGATTTGAGCCGCCCCCTTTGCTATCCTGTTCCGATGATGATGGCGTAGCAATCTGATACGTTGAAGTAATCAAATCCTTTTTCGAATATCCCCCTCCTTGTTTTTTTAGCTCCTCCTCAATTGGTGACTCTGTTGCTATATCTAACGCCAAACCGGATACGATGCCTAGATCTTCAATTTCAAGGTTGCTCCAGCATCCAGTAAGGAGGAGAAGTGAAAATGTCGGCCAAAGCAAAAGGAACCGCAGATTATGACGTATATTCATGATTTTTTTCCTCTTAATCGAGAAGCTAAGAGTAGGAGCAAAGGAAGTAAGCCAAATGAATACAATGCAATATTACCTAAGATATCCCCAAATTTAAAAAGGTCGTTGATGTTTTTTGGAACCATGGCAATGAGATAAATAACGGGAAGCAGGCCATAGATAAATCGATGAATATCTTTTTTGAAGAGCTGAGCGAGCCCTAAAGAAGCAGCGTAGTATGTGATTGTGAAGGTGGAAAATATTTGCATGATCCAAATCACTAACAACAACGACTCAAATCGCTCAAAGATCAAACCAGGGCTTTCAAAACTTCGAATAAGGTCAATGGACGGCCAGGTTCTTGTGATTACTCCATCAATTGATAACGCACCAATAACCATCACAACTGTGATCATATAAAAGGCTATAGGGATTGAAACCCCAATCAGAACGGCTTTCACCGCTTTTTTTGGTTTTTTCATAAACGCTGTTAGGAGCAGCATGATTTCAGGGCCAATGAATGCGAGAGATGTTGTCTTTATCCCTTTTAATACCGGCATAATTCCTAATCCTAATACCGGGCGTAAATTATCTAGTTCAAATAGTTTAAAACTCATCAGGGAAACCAGCAAAAAAATGATCACGGTAATTGGGAAAATAATTTCAAAAAGACGAGCGATTGGATTAATACCTCCCAATATCAAATAGAGACCCACCCACATGAAGGGCATGATAATCGCCCAGGTAGGAGTGCCTTCTAACAACAAGTACCCTGTGACTTCTGTTAGGGCTCTGACTTCAAATGCCGAGAGAGAAAAAAAGTAAACGATTAAAATCAGACAAAGGAATCCACCAGCCCATTTTCCTATAATCTTCTGACTGTATTGATAAAACGTTTTTTCGGGAAATTGTTGACTTAATTTCACAATGATAACCCCTGCGATCATTGCAATCAGCCCGCCTATAAGAACGCTAATCCAAACATCTGGTGTTTTTACCTTTTCCACAGAGGTTCTTGGTAGGGTGAGAATCCCAGTAGCAAGGATATAATTGCTGATGACGACAGCTGCTTGCGAAGTGGTAATTCGATCATTCGGACTGAGATTCATCCTTGTTTCACTTCCTTTCGTAGAAGGTTACCTTTTGCGTATTGGGTCTTTTCCATTCAGCATTTTTGGACGACGTTTCATCATTTGAAGCGGCATGCGAACCATAAAATCTTTCCAATCACTTATTTGATAAGGTACCGCAGGACTTACATAAGGAACGCCGAAGCTTTTTAATTTCACTAAATGACTGCATAGGAAGAGAAAAAACAGAATGACACCGTACAATCCAAATAATGCAGCACTAAACATTGCTACAAAGCGAAGGATACGCAATGGAATACCTGCACTATAATTAGGAAGGGCAAAGGAGGAGATAGCGGTTATTGCTACAATGATAACCATAATATTGCTGACAATCCCTGCTTGTACCGCTGCTTCGCCAATAATCAGTCCGCCAACGATTCCCATTGCTGGTCCAATCGGCTTAGGTAAGCGTAGTCCTGCCTCCCTTAAGATTTCAATAGCTATTTCCATAAGCAGTGCCTCGATTAAGGAAGGGAAAGGGACACCCTCTCTAGAACCTATAATCGAAATGGCTAACTTGGTTGGAATCAATCCTGGATGAAAGGAGATAAAAGAAATATATAATGCAGGAGCGAACAACGTAACAATAGCTGCACCAAATCGTAATAGACGTATAAGGGTTCCAGGGATCCACCGTTCATAATAATCTTCTGGCGATTGTAAAAGCATGCTGAATGTAACTGGAGCGATCAATGCGAATGGTGTCCCATCTAACAGGATTGCTACTCGCCCCTCCATCATTGCACTGATTACACGGTCAGGACGCTCCGTACTCTGTACCTGGGAAAAGGGACTTAGATAATTATCTTCGATCAACTGCTCTACATAACCTGATTCAGGTACATCATCTATATCTATTTTCTTAATTCTTTTGATTACCTCATTTACTAATTCTAAGTTTGTAATCTCTTTCATATAGGCGATGACCAGCTCTTTTTTTTCTCGCTTTCCTACTTTGTATTTGGTTAATGTTAAGTTTCCATTTTCACCGCTTCTTCTTAATAGGGCAGTGTTATCGGATAAAGATTCAGTGAATCCCACCCTTGGACCTCTGACTAATGCCTCTGTTAATGGCTCGTTAATATCACGAGTTTTCCCTTTTGTCGTGCCAAGGATAAAGGCATCAGGAGAACCATCAATTAAAAGCGCGGTTGAACCTGTAAATACCTTTGTCACTATTTCTTTTACGTAATTGACAACTTTAACATCACTAATGGAAAGAACCTGATTTATGATAAATTCATTTGAAAATGTACCTTTCACATTAGGAGTTTCCTCTTTAAACTCTTCGCAAAAATCTAGCATCAATGATTTCATTATATGTTTGTCGATGAGATCTCTATCTGACAAACCATCAACAAACATGATTGCAGCACGAATTCCTGTGCGCCCTATGTTTAACTCACGAACATGTACATCTGAGTTATCGGCGATTTCTTGCTTGACAAGCTCTAGGTTCACCTTGAAATCGCCAGTCAGTTGGTCTGTTGAATCCTGAAAAAGGGTAGTATTTTGCTCGTTTTTACTTTGAATGGAAGAATGTCTTCTTTGATTTTTCATTGATGTCCATTTCATCTTCATCACTCTTCCTCTAAAGTACGGGCCCATTTAAAAAATCTTGAAATTGCAAACGGAACGAAAAATGCGATAAATCCTTGAAGAAAAACTTTCCAGTCTGGAAGATAGGAATATACCATTTTCCACATATTAATAATCACCCTTTTAGTAAGTCATACTCCAAATTCTGCAGGTACCGATGTAGAGTAAAGTGCCAATTTCATTAAAAACTGAAGATTCTTCCATTATTATTTGCACGACATTGTGTGTGTATGCAGAATATTACGTAATGAACCTGGTGTAGTAATAATATTTTTTATCATGTCAACATTAAGTACAAACAATCGATCAAAACTTGTTAGAAGTTTAATTGCTTTGCTAATCATCTCTTTATTCTTTAAAGACTTTTCCACGATCCTGAAAGTGATATAATGGAAGGGAAAAATGTTAAGTTCAAGGGAGTAATACATAGTATGGACCTTTCAATAACAGCCTCTTTAATCAATCAACCTGAATGGAGAATTATCGACCAATCTAGTCTTGGACCTCAATTTGATGCTAAGCACTCATTTGCGATTGATGATACATTATGTGCAAGCGTTGGAAAGCATGAATCACCAGCAACTGCGAGAACGTGGGTGCATCATAATACAATCGTCCTTGGTATACAGGATACGAAGCTGCCATATTTAGAGGATGGAGTAAATTTTTTAAAAAACAAGGGCTATCACGTCATCGTAAGAAACTCTGGTGGACTTGCCGTTGTATTGGACAAGGATGTGTTAAACATTTCTCTCATTTTTCCTGATCGTGATAAGGGCATCGACATTAATCGTGGGTATGATGCGATGCTGGATTTAATAAAACGTATGTTAAAGGAAAATGGCAGTCAGGTTGAAGCACGTGAAATTGTAGGATCTTATTGTCCTGGAAGCTATGATCTAAGTATTAATGGAAAGAAGTTTGCTGGTATTTCACAACGTCGACTTCAAAAGGGGATTGCGGTTCAAATATATCTTTGTGTTGCTGGAAGTGGTGGAGGTCGCGCTGATTTGATCAGACAATTTTATGAAATTTCCTTAAAAAAAGAAGAAACAAAGTTTACCTTTCCAAAGATAGAACCGGAAACAATGTCATCGTTAAGTGATTTACTCGGAATTGAACTTACTGTTGAAAAGTTTTTATTTGAGCTATTAACAACATTAAAGAACCATAGTCAGCAGTTGCTGTCATCATCATTGACTGCCCAGGAGCAGCAAATTTTCCAGCAATATTTAGTGAGAATGAATGATCGAAATGACAAAGTCTTTTTGAAAGAGCGCTAGATAAAACTGAGACTAGAGGGATTTTATATGAGTAAAGTTGAAGTAATTGTATTAAATCAAGAAGATGCAAAAATTGCTGAGGCATATGGAGCGGATCGCTTAGAATTGGTTTCAGCAATTAGTGAAGGTGGATTAACCCCAAGCTTTGGAGCAATTAAGAGTGTCGTAAACAGTGTTAATATCCCTGTTATGGTGATGATTCGTCCTCATAGCTATTCCTTTGTCTATCAGAAGGAAGAATGGGAGATGATGAAAGAAGACATTAAGGCTGCTCGAGAACTAGGTGCTGCAGGGATTGTTTTCGGTGCACTAACGGAAGAAAAATTAGTGGATTTTGAACTGCTTGCAATGGTAGTAGAGGAAGCTAAAGGGCTATCGATTACCTTTCACCGTGCCATTGACGAATCTAATCCACAAGAAATCTATCAATCCTTATGCGGGTCTCCTTATAAGATTGATCAGGTGCTAACTTCTGGGGGGAAACCAACAGTAATGAAAGGATTGGATATGTTATGCAATTTGATGAAGGAGTCTGTACAAAGTACTGAAAATCCTGTTATTATGCCAGGTTCAGGGCTTGATCAAAACAATATACAGTTTATCCATCAAACCTTGCAGGCGAAAGAATATCATTTTGGCTCAGGTGTCCGAATCGAAGGGGATTTTCGTCAATCAATTAATGGAAGAATCCTTCAGAAGATAAAAGATATCATTGTAAGCTAAGCTTGATGTGAAATCGAATCGTTTGAATAGTTCAGAGAAAAGAAATAAAGGTTAGCTGCTAAATAAAGCATTTATACTGACCTTTACGCTCATAGTGTGAATCTGATAAAACAAATAATTTTAAAAGTATAAGCTTAAGGAAACCTTTCTATGTGAGGGGTTTTCTTTTATTTTATTAGGAAGATTGTCAAATACAACATAGATGGAAAAAGATACATATTTTAAGTTTTGTTTCATGTTATTACTATTAAGCTAAGTAAAATGCTTCAAAACTGATTTAAGAGGTGTGTGAAAGATACGGATCTACCAAAAAACCTTTTGTAATTAGAACAAATTGGCCATTAAGTAGGTTATTTTATCAAAATAGGAGGAGAAAAATGGAGTTTAAAGTAATGACCTTTAATTTACGTGTGGATAGTCCTGATGATAATGATAATGCATGGTCCTACCGGGCTGACAAGATTGCTGAAATGATAATGAAACACGATCCTATCATCTTTGGAATTCAAGAAGGAGTTTATTATATGTTAACTGACCTTGAGGAACGTCTATGCAACTATCATTGGCTTGGAAAAGGTCGTGATGGGGGAAATAAAGGTGAATTTTCAGCAATTTTTTTTAAAAAAGATGTTGTAACTGTTGTCGACGAAGGACAATTTTGGTTATCTGAAAAACCAAATGTACCGGGCAGCAAAAGTTGGGGAACAGAATGTCCACGCGTTTGTACATGGGGGCATTTTAAATTACAGCAAGAAACTGAAAGTGAATTCTGTTTTTATAATACTCACTTGGATCATATAAGTCAGGACGCAAGGGAAAAGGGTATTCAGATGATTTGGGACACAATGAACACTCATCGCCAACAAAAGGCTAGACCTGCGTTTTTAACAGGTGATTTGAATGCACCGCCTCAAAACAACGTTATTAAGTTTTTAAATGATAAAGAAGAGATCGTGAATTCTTATAACATTTTCGAAGGTAATGTTGGATCTACTTTTCATAATTTTTCAGGTGGAAAAGAGGGTGATCCAATCGATTACATCTTCGTCACAAAAGACATTTATTTACAGAATACGATTGTTGATAGAAGTAAGGTAAATGGTGGTTTTCCTTCTGATCACTATCCAGTTATTCTAAAGTCTTCTATTCAATTATAAGAAAATGATTTTGGTTTTCCTTGATTTACGGTTGATTTAATTTGCATAATTGCTGGGCGGGGTTAATCTTACGACAAACATAAAATACTTTCAATATGTGCAATTTCATTTTTCTTTTTGTGAAATTTTATAAAAGGGTAGTGCGTTAAGTATTAATTCAGTAAAATGCACACAAATTGTAAGGGTTTACATACTGCTGATAAATCTACATATTTACGGTTTCTGTCTGCAACAGATATTATGGAAGGCGATATTTATAGGAAACTACGAGATTATTGGAGGTAAATAAAAGTGTGTACAGTTACAAATGAGAAAAAATATGAAAATTGGCCATTACAATATGGGAATCCGGAATGGTTTATTCATGATCGTTTCGGTTTATTTATCCATTTTGGGCTCTATTCACCGGCAGCTCGTCATGAATGGGTTATGATACACGAGAAAACACATCCGAATACATATCGCAAGTATTTTAACCATTTTGAGCCAGATCTATTAAATGCTAAGGAATGGGCTCATGCCGCTAAACAAGCAGGTATGAAATATTTTGTTATCACAACGAAACATCATGAAGGCTTTGCATTATGGGATACAAAGCTAAGCGAGTATAAAGTGACAAACACCCCGATAAAAAGAGATCTATTACGTGAAATCATTGATGCTTTCCGTGAAGAGGGATTAAAAGTTGGACTCTATCATTCATTAATAGATTGGTATCATCCAGAGTTTACGATTGATGGGTTGCACCCTCAACGAGATGATGAAGATTTCAAAAAGGAAAATACTGGTCGTAATATTGATAAGTATGTGGAGTTTATGCATGGACAAGTTCGGGAATTATTAACGAATTTCGGGAAAATTGATTATATTTGGTTCGATTTTTCTTACCCACACCGTGACTGGGGATGGGCTAAAGGGAAAGGGGAGAATGATTGGCAGTCTAAGAAGCTGGAAAAGATGGTGCTAGAACTTCAGCCTGATATTCTCATCAATGACCGCCTTGATTTAAATCGCGGTGTTATAACCCCGGAACAGTACCAGCCAAATGAACATGTCGAAAAAGATGGGCATCCAGTCATTTGGGAAGCATGCCAGACAATGAATGGAACATGGGGTTATCACCGTGATAATCTTGACTGGAAATCTACTGAAGTGCTGCTCAAAATGTTAATTGATACTGTCTCAAAAAATGGAAATTTGCTTATGAATATAGGGCCAAATGGACGAGGGGAATTTGATAGTCGTTCCATAGAGCGATTGCAGAAAATTGGTGAATGGATGAGATTTCACTCCCGTTCGATATATGGAGCAAAGCATAGTGAATACAAGCCACCCCTTGACTGTCGCTATACACAAAATGGAAATCGCTTGTACCTCCATATTTACTCATGGCCATTCCGGCATCTTCATTTAAAAGGTTTAGCTGGAAAAGTAAAATATGCTCAGCTTCTAAATGATGCATCAGAGGTCCATTTTAGAGAATTTGATCCTGAAGAAGTCATTACAAGTACAGAAACAAAAATTGATATTGATTCAGTTGTTTTAGAACTTCCTGTGCAAAAACCAGATGTACTTGTACCCGTTGTTGAGATTTTTATTATAGATTAACTATACTGGTTTTTTAGAATGATAGAAGATAAAGACGCATGAAAAGCTTTAAGCATGAGTCCTGTCATTACAAAGATTACATTAAGTAAAAATGGGGGTTATTATTTATGGGTAACATCGTAATTTTCTATGATTCTAGTTTTCCAATAGATGGTCACAGACCGAACAGCTCTTTTTTTGGAAACTTTAATAATGAAATAATCGTTGCAGATGCTCTTTCTTTAAAGGAAGTTTTAGCAAATAATGAAGTGGAATGTTTTGTAAATATGCATGGTCCCTATTTCCCAAAAAGTGCTTGGCAAGCAATATATGATCATCTTAAAAGTGGTAAAGGAATCGTACATATTGGCGGAATTCCATTTCGGATTCCTTGTTATATGACGAATGGCAATTGGGAAAGGGAGCGTGTGCAAACAGCTTACCATCAGCAATTAAATATTCATGAAGCTTTGCATGTTAAATCCGAACCGATTGCTTCTTTGCAACATAATGAGGATATTCCTGTGTTCTCCGGTAAAGAGGAGCTATTTCCAATTGCGGATACCTGCAACTTTGTGTTGCATGTGACAAAATCCAGTGCAATTGAGTCTGAAATGGGTTCAGTAGGTCCGATGGATGCACGTATTTATCCGTTGCTTAAAGGTGTTTCAAAGAGCGGACGTGAAGTAGCAGCCCCTAGTGTCCTAATTGAAAATACAAAAGGGAAATTCACCGGAGGGCGCTGGCTCTTCATTAATCAGAAGGTTAATGAACAATTTTGGACAGAAAAAGGCGCAAAGGCTATCGAGGAATTAGTTTTGTTTGTAACAAATGGAGTAACTGAAATGTGGTTGAAAACGAACTATGCAACGTATGATGAAGGAGAACGTCCAAAAGTAACCTATCAATTGCAGTCGTTTAAAAGCGAAACAACAGAATGGACATTGACATTTACTGTTAAAAAGAATAAAGAAGAAGTCTTTTCTAATAAAGAAATCGTAAAAGCTTCCCAACAATTGAATGCCCTTTCTTTTATTTTGCCAATAGATATTATGCCAGGATTGTATGATCTAACATGTCATGCTGCATCAAGCAAAGGTGAAACACGAATACTTCATCAAGGTTTCTGGGGCATGGATAAGACGCTTTTAACAACAGGTGTTCCATTAACATGTGATCGAGACTATTTTCAAAAAGATGGTCGCCCAATGCCAATTGTTGGCATGACGTATATGACATCAGATGTTGCTCGTTACTTTCTATTCTTACCTAACCCTTATATTTGGGATAGGGATATGGCACAAATGAAGCGTGCAGGAATAAATTATATTCGTACAGGGATTTGGACTGGATGGCGCAACATGATGTTTGTCGATGGTCATGTGGATGAAAATGTGCTGCGTTCCATTGATGCTTTTATCCTATGTGCGAAAAAACACGATCTTGAAGTAACATTTAATTTCTTTTCCTTTACACCGGAAACATGGGAAGGGGAAAACCCATACCTTGACCCGCGAAGTGTTGAGGCGCAAAAACGTTTTATTACGTCAATCGTTTCAAGGCATACGGAAACTACCAATATTCAATGGGATTTAATTAATGAGCCTTCATTGTTTGATCCGGGCCGTACATTCGCAGGTCCAAGATCACTTCATGATAAGTATGACAGAAAAGCATATAGAGACTGGCTTAAGAATCGTCATAGCTCCACTCGTGAACTACAAGAAAAGTGGAACATGACAGATCAGGAATTGCCATCATTTGATACGATTGAACCACCTGAACCGAGTGAGATCAATTTTGGAATTAAAGATATGCTACTTGGAAAAAAAGGTTTAAGATGGTTAGATTATACGTTGTATACGATGGATATGCATAATATGTGGGCAAGGGAACTTACAGATACCATTAAGAGTTTAGCGCCAAATCAGCTTGTTACGGTCGGACAGGACGAAGCCCTTGGCTCACAGCGGCCATCACCGCTATTTTACTCTGATGCGGTTGATTATACAACGAACCACACCTGGTGGCTACTGGATCAACTAGTTTGGGATGGTATTTTTACGAAAACGCCTACTAAGCCAAACTTAATTCAAGAAACGGGAATTATGTATGTGGAAAATCCAAATAATCAAGCAAAAAGAAGTGAAGAGGAATTGCGTAACATACTTGAAAGAAAATATGCTTATTCCTTTTCGACAGGTGGAGCGGGTGCTGTGCAATGGCTTTGGAACACAAATTACTACATGAATAATATTAATGAATCGAACATCGGAGCTATTCGTGCTGACGGTACCGAGAAACCTGAAGCAAACGTTTCTTATGATTTCGGTACGTTTATAAATGATACACGTGATTTATTCAAAGGCAGAGAACTGGAAGAAATAGCTGTCGTATTCCCATACTCAAATGATTTCTCAAATCGCAGACTAGCATTAGATGCAACGATGAAGCTTACGAGAACATTGGCTTATGAGATGAATACACCATTTCGTGCTTTAAGCGAATACCATCTTTATGAATTAAAGAATGAACTTCCAAAATTAATTGTTGTTCCTAGTCCTCATAATTTTAGCAGTAGTGCACTTACTAACATATTGGAAGTAGTAAGAGAACAAGGTGCAACACTACTAATTACAGGTCCAGTAAATTTAGACGAATATTGGCACGATACAAAAAGAATGGATGACATCATCGGGTCAACTAGTGTTAAGAATATCCTTCGTGAGGAAATGCTTGAAATAAATGAAAATAAGTATCCAGTTTCATTTGGCGAAGAACGAATTGCTGAAGCGCTGAAAGAGGTTGTGAACTCTGAACAACAATCAAATGAAATAAAGGAAATTTCATTTGGAAAAGGTGAAATTATCTGGTGTTCATTACCTGTTGAACTAAATGAAAGAAGTGAGCCGATAATTGCATTATATAAATATGTAATAGAAAAAGCAGGGGTCCAGGTTCAAATGGATTGGGAAATAGGTAATATGCCGGGGAATTATGGAAGGAAACTAAATTTTGAAGAGGGATCTTTATTTATTTTTGTGTCCGAGTTTGCTAGGGATACACCTGTTAAAATTAAGGATATTGAATCAAATAGAACCTATTCATTTTTACTGGAGACTGAAAGAACGGTTATGTTTGCAACAGATAAAATGGGAAATATCATCTCTGTTTATCGTCCTGATGAAGTTAAAATTATTTGTTAAGAAGGTATAATAGTATACTTATATGCCCACAAATTGTGCACTACTAACCAAATACGTGCTATACTTATGGTACATAAAGGAAATCGGCAAATGCCGGTTTCTTTTATGACTAATTTTTTAAAGGATTAATTGAAAGCGCTTAATGTGTTGTGTATCTTTAAATGGTGTCTTACTTAGCCGTGAAACAGGTACAACCATAACTGTATAGTGCAATTATTTTATCGATTTAGCTTTCTGCTAAACCCTTTTTTAGAACCTTAAATTATTCCTAGTCCTCATTTTATCCTTTTCATTATATATATGTTCAAAATAGATTAGACAAAGATTAGGGGGTTTGGTTGTGTTGCGTAATAGGATTAAATCTCGACTATTATATAAGTATATCGTCTCCTATCTACTGGTTTTTCTTGTTCCGTTTCTTATAATGAGTACAATTATTTATTATCATTCTGTAGCAAGTCTACGGCAGGAAATTGAACAATCAAACATTAACAAATTAGAACAAGTAGAAAATCTAACAAATGAACGAATGAAAGAGTTAGAAACACTTGCAGCAAGAATTTCATATGATCCTAGGCTTACTCCGTATATGATTAGTCATGGCTATTATAGTGGAGAGGCGATTGAGGAATTAAAAAAGTATAAAGCAAATAGCTCGATTATAGAAGAACTATTTATCTATTATCATAATGATGAGACGATCTATTCCACCAATGGCTCGTATTCATTAGAAGCTTTCACGGAAAAAAAATACCGATTTGTTGAATGGAGAAAAGAGGATCTTTTTAGTGATTTACATACAAAAATCCCATTTATAAAACCTATTAATAAAGTAGTGATCAATAATGAAAAACATAAGAATATGATCGCGTATTTATTTCCAATTAGTCCTAACAGTCACAATCCTTATGGTACAGTTATGTATTTTATTGAGGAATCGACGATGACAGATCTAATTCAAAACATACTAGGCGAATACGAAGGTAATGTTTATATTTTCAATGAACATAATCAAGTTATTGCATCTTCCAATAATGATAAATCGATAAGTTCAAAACAATTAACGTCTCTTCCTATTGATCTTTTCGGAGTAAATAATGTTGAAATAGATGGAAAAGAGTATTCGCTTGTTTCTGTTAATTCTGAGTTAAGCGGCTGGAAATTTATAGCTTTGATGGATGCTGACCAGTTTTTTCAACGGTTAGACAATACGACAATCTTAATATTTGCCATATTAATTGCCTTATTAATAGCTGGATTTATATTAGCGGTATTACTTGGGAAATATCAATATAAGCCAATCCAAAATCTGTTTGAAATTACAAACAGGAACGGTAGGAAAAAAGTTGATCTTGAAGGTGGAAATGAACTAGATACCATTCGTAAGAGGATAACACATGTATTTGAAGACCACCAGATATTAAATGAAACGATGTATTTGCAAAAGCCCTTCGCAAGAGATCAATTTCTAGTAAAGCTATTAAAAGGTGACCTAAGTAATGGTAATGAAATAAAGGCATTGCTAAGTTCGTTAAATATTCAAATGAAGGATGGCCATTATTTTGTAGCAATAGTTTACTTTGAAAAAGGTGCTTTTGTAGAGGATAATTTAGAGGAGCGGGAAAAACTCTTTAACAGCTTATCGAATATTTCGCTTGTAAATGCAACAGCACATGGTATTGATTTATTTTATAATGATGCAATCGCACTGATTGTCAGTATGAATAGACTAGAAAAAGAGGTGAACATTGAACGTCGAAAGCTAGTTCTACAGATTCAGAGATTTATTAGAGAAACCTGCAATTTTGATCCTACAATTGGGGTAGGAGGGTTCTACGATGAAAAAAATTGGATAAACAGATCCTATATAGAAGCTCTCGCAACCTTAGAATATAAATTTACAAAGCCTCAAGGTAGTATAATCTATTTTGAGGAAATCAGCATTCTACCAGAACAGTCACTCGGTTACCCGATAGAAGAGCAAATGAAACTTGTTCAAAGTTTGAAGCAAGGTGACCAAATTGTTGCTGCTGAAACCTTACGCAACATGTTTTCAAATCTTGCTGATAAAGATTTGTCAATTCAAGTATTAAAGTGCATCTGCTTTGATATTATCAATTCGATAGTAAAAACAACGTCTGAAATGGGATTGAGTAAAACTATTCGGGATTTTAATGCAATAGCAGATTTCCATTCTATTGAACAATTGCACAAACAGCTACACACGTTAATTTTAACAATATGTAAAGAGGTTGACGATAAGAAGGAAAGCCATAATGATAAGCTGAGAAACGATATCTTGGACTATATTAGAGACAACTATAATAATTATGACCTATCTTTGGAAAATTTAGCGCTTAAATTTCAACTATCTGTATCTTATGTTAGCCGCTTTATAAAAGGACAAACGGGTGTTACATTTACGCAATACTTACAGGATCTCCGTATGGAAGATGTAAAGAGGCAGTTAAAGGAGACTGATAAGTCAATTAAAGATATTGTCGTTCAAGTAGGGTATTTGGATGTTGCAAATTTCACACGAAAGTTTAAGAAGATAGTAGGTGTAACACCTGGACAATATCGTAATTTAAACAGGTAATAGAATACATGATACTAAGGCCATGATTTTGATAAATCATGGCCTTTTCAATTTAGGCGGCTCGCATGCATTGTTGTTTAAAACATACTAAAAAAGAAGAGTTATCGTGTAAGCACGACACGGGTATCTATCATTGGTGGAAGTTTCACTTTACTTTATTATGAATTGTTAAACCCTTGAAACACCTCTCCAACGCCATTTCAGCGCAATGTAAAGGATGACATATCAAAGCAAGATTAACATATTGCTAAAGTGATTAAGTCTTAATTTGTAAGCGTTTCAATTTAATTTTTACCATTTTGACAACGCTTAATGAAATAACATATTGATTACATTTGAGAGAAAGCGCTAACATTATGGTAGTTTCATATAAAAGCAGAAGGAGGGGTTATTGAATGAGTACAAGCTCAAGTACAGCAACTTCCCCATTACAACAGAAAGAAAATGTTAATAAGGGTTTTACGAAACCCCATAAATTAGGACTAAAACATCCTAGAAAACTGAGGAAGAGCAGAAAGATTCTACAAAATTGGCAACTTTACATATTTGTACTGCCAGCATTTTTATACTTTCTTATTTTTCATTATATTCCTATGTACGGAGTACAAATTGCATTTAAAAATTTCATTCCAACCTTAGGGATATGGGGAAGTGAGTGGGTTGGGTTTGAACATTTTACCCGGTTTTTTGAATCGTATTATTTTTGGGATCTAATCAAAAATACCTTAGGGATTAGTGTCTACGAATTAATCGTTGGGTTTCCTTTACCGATTATTTTAGCGTTGGCTTTAAATGAGGTTAAAGACAGTTTTTTTAAGCGGACTGTACAGACTGTTACATATGCACCTCATTTTATTTCGGTTGTTGTTATGTCAGGGATGATCATAGCGTTTCTTTCTCCTGCTACAGGTATAATAAACCACGGCATACAATTTCTAGGTTTTGAACCAATTGCATTTTTGAGTGATCCAGCCTGGTTTAAAACGGTATATGTATTATCTGGTGTATGGCAAAGTACGGGGTGGGGAACTATCATTTACCTTGCTGCACTTGCAGGGGTGGATCCACAGCATCATGAAGCTGCAATAGTTGATGGTGCCACCCGTTTTCAGCGTATCTGGCATATAAACATTCCAGCGATTGTTCCAACAATGATTATTTTGTTAATTATGAACGTTGGCAGTATTATGGCGCTTGGATTCGAGAAGATTTTACTATTGCAAAATCCTCTAAATCTTGAGTCCTCGAATGTGATTGCGACATTTGTTTATCAAGCAGGTTTATTAGACGCACAGTATAGTTTTGCATCAGCAGTTGGGCTGTTCAATGCTGTTATAAATGCTATCTTACTAATAACTGTAAACAAGATCGCGAAAAAGACTAGTGAGACAAGTCTATGGTAAGAGGGGGATTAGAAGATGAATAGTTCAATACATGAAACAAAAACAGACAAAATATTTAAAGCATTTGTTTATATTTTTCTTACAGGTGCATTAGTGATCGTACTTTATCCTTTGATTTATATTGTTAGTGCATCGATAAGTAATCCATCAGATGTAAACACAGGGGAAATGTGGCTTTTTCCAAAGGGGATTACATTTGAAGGTTACAGACTGATTTTTGAAAATGGCGATATTTGGAGAGGGTATTTAAATACAATTTTTTATACTGCTTTAGGTACGTTCATTAACTTAGCAGTAACAATCCCTGCTGCATACGCATTGGCACGTAAAGATTTTGTTGGTAGAAATCTTCTTATGGGTATGTTTGTCCTAACTATGTTTTTCAGTGGAGGGCTAATTCCCACTTACTTAGTTGTAAAAAATTTAGGGCTTATTGACACAATTTGGGCGATGGTATTACCGAATGCTGCGGCAGTATGGAACATCGTGATTGCACGAGTGTTTTTCCAAACGTCCATACCAAAAGAATTGGAAGAGGCAGCAATTATTGATGGTGCCTCAAATTTTAAAATGTTTGTCAAAATTATCTTACCATTATCAGCACCAATTATAGCCGTTATGGCACTATTCTATGGTGTTGGCCATTGGAATGGATATTTTAATGCACTAATCTACTTATCTGACAAAGAGATGTTTCCACTTCAATTAGTTTTAAGAGAAATACTTGTTTTGCAGGAAATGTCATCACAAAGCACAAATTTAACAGGTACTATGGCTGAGGCGATGCATAGTAAGCAGCAGCTTGCAGCTGTAATTAAGTATGGGGTAATGATTGTCTCTACACTTCCTATTATTATTGTTTACCCATTTTTACAACGTTACTTTGTGAAAGGTGTAATGATAGGCTCACTAAAAGGGTAGTAGGATGATCTTCTTTATAAAAGGCTCTTTTCTAAAAGATTGTTGTTTTTGAACAAAACTGATTAGGTTGATTGGAACGGATATGCGAGACTCCTGTGGGAGAAGCGGGACAGATGAGACCCCGCAGGCGCTACGCGCTGAGGAGGCTCATCGCCCGCCCCACGGAAAGCGAGCATCCTGGAGTGCCAATCAACCAACCCAATACTATTTTAAAAGCAACAAAGTTTGCGAAAACAGCCTAATAAAATGTATTGATTTAAGGGGGTGATCGTTTAAAATCTGCCAGTTAAATCAAAGAATTATGGTTGAAAATGAAAGGGGATGCAAGGATGAAAAAAATACTAGTACTTCTTTTAACAGCTATATTATTACTTACTGCATGCAGTTCGAAAGAAAAAGTAAGTCAAGAGTCTTCTAAGGGTGTAGAAGTGAATAAAGAAGGATTCCCAATTGTAGAAGAAGAAATAAAAATTTCCATGATGGCACCTGGTACTGGTTTGGCTGAATGGAATGACATGCCTACTTTAAAGGAGTATTCAGAAAAGACCAAGGTTAATTTTGAGTATATTACTCCTCCAATGAGTGATTTCCAGACGAAATTAAATCTAGCATTTGCTAGTGGAGATATTGCAGATGTTATTTATGCAGCAGGGTCAACTAATTTGACTCCTGGTATGGAAGTAGATTATGGAAAACAAGGAGTATTGGTACCTTTAGAAGACCTTATTAAAGAATATGCTCCTAATATACAAAAAATATTTGATGAAAATCCTGAAATTAAAAAATCCGTTACAACTGTTGATGGACACATCTATTCAATCCCTGCTATCAATATGCATCCAACATCTGGCTGGTATAGAGGCCCAATGTGGTTCAACGGTCAATGGCTAAAAGCATTAGGTGTGGAAGAATTACCTAAGACTACTGATGAACTATATGATTTATTAGTACGGTTTAAAACTGAAGATCCAAATGGTAATGGAAAAGCTGATGAAATTCCATTAACAGATGTAAAAATGGATAGCACACGTCCTTGGTTACTTGGTGCTTTTGGATTGAAAGAATGGGGTATTGATGAAGTTGATGGAAAAGTAAGATATACGCCTATGACAGACAATTATAAAGAATACTTAACATATATGAATAAACTTTATGAAGAAGGATTATTAGATCCAGAGACGTTTTCACAATCTGATGAACAGAAAAAGGCAAAAGGACAAGTGAATCGTCTTGGGTTATTCCCGGATTATTTCTCATTCTTTACTACTGGTGAAACACAAGATGAAGCAATAAACAATCCAATGTTTCATCCTCTAACAAGTTCAGTTTCAGACGAGCCATTGTTCCCTCGTAGTCCTGGAATAAGTAGGGGTGCCTTCTCTATCACTAGTAACAATGAAAACCCAGAAGCTTCGATTCGATGGGTTGATTATTTCTATTCAAAAGAAGGTCGTGAATACTTAAATGATGGACCTGAAGGATACCTTTGGAAAAAAGGTGAAAACGGAGAAAGAGAATATCAAGAGGTACCAGAAGGCTTTGATAGTAGTGAAGATTATCGTGGAACATTAACACCTGCATATGGAATTACTGCACCAACAGTTACGGCTCGAATTGAAGGTGTCGAACTATCAGAATTTGATAAGTTTATTGAAGCTGAAACGAAGGAAAAGATTGATCCTTATGCAGAGGTTCCATTTCCACTTACCTATTTAACAAATGAAGAGCAAGCAACAGTAAATACTATTGAAGTGGATTTACAATCTTATGTAGAACAAATGGAAGCAAAATTCATCACTGGGGTTGAACCATTATCTAACTGGGATAAATACGTAAAAACGATTGAAGATATGAATATAGAAAAATATATTCAAGTTTACCAAGATGCTTACGATCGTTGGAAAGATAGTTAATAGGATAAACATTGCACTCTAATCCCTAATAGACTAATAAATTTATTAAAAATAAAGATGAATCGTATACCCCCTTATAAAAAGCGGGAATACGATTCATCATTATATTTTGGGGGAAGTACATGGAAAAATACAAAGATAGTCATTATCCCATACACGAACGATTGAATAGTTTAATAAATCAAATGACATTGAAAGAAAAGGTAGGCCAATTAAATCAAAAAATGTATGGATGGGAAGCCTACAATAAAACAGAAAATGGATATGAATTAACAAGCGCCTTTAAAGAACAAGTTGCCAAATTTGATAGTATGGGTGCTTTATATGGTTTGTTTAGAGCAGATCCGTGGTCAAATGTTAATTTTGCAAATGGGATAAAGGTTGAGAATAGTGCAGCAGTGACTAATATGATCCAGAAGTATGTGAAAGAAAACACAAGATTAGGTATACCTGTGCTATTTTCTGAAGAATGTCCACATGGGCATCAGGCATTGGATAGCACCATATTTCCGACACATATTGGGTCTGGAGCCTCTTGGAATCCACAGCTACAGCAGATGGTTTCCAAGCATGTAGCGGATGAGTTACATGCTAGGGGTGGGCACCTAGGTTTAGTCTCCACTTTAGACATTGTCCGAGATCCGAGATGGGGAAGAACAGAAGAGTGCTTTAGTGAAGATCCCTTTTTATCATCGAAAATGACAGAGGCGGTCGTTCGTGGGATGCAAGGAGAGAATGAGAATACCCCTAAAGTCCTCCCAGTATTAAAACACTTCGCTGCACAAGGAGCTGGAGTTGGAGGTCACAATTCAGGACCAGCATTAATTGGTGAAAGAGAATTACGGGAGATTTTTTTACCACCAATGAAAGCGGGAGTACAGTCTGGGGTTCTAGCTTGTATGGCTGCTTATAATGAGATTGATGGTGTTCCTTGTCATGCGAACCACCACCTATTAACTAAGATCCTTCGCGAGGAGTGGGATTACAAAGGAATTGTCATGGCAGATGGTACTGCACTTGACCGATTGCTATTATTAACTGGCAACAAGGAGTTAGCAGCTGCATATGGCTTAAAAGCTGGAGTAGATTTAAGCTTATGGGATGATGTTTATATGGAGATTGAAACAGCAGTAAAAAGTGGAAAAATTGAAGAACAACTTGTTGATAAAGCAGTTTCAAGAGTACTTTATCTAAAGTTTAAGCTAGGGCTTTTTGATGAAACAACAACTAGAAGTGAAGGAAAGGCTTCAAATGTTATTGGAAGTAGGAGAGCGATTGAAACGAATGTAGAAATGGCTCGTCAGTCTATTGTATTAGTTGAAAACAAGAACAAAATCTTACCTATTAGTAAACGGTTAAAGAAAATAGCTGTTATTGGACCGAATGCTGACAATATCTACAATTTACTCGGCGATTATACACCACCTCAGCGTAGAGAAAATGTTGTGACCATACTTGATGGTATAAAATCGATGGTCGGTAAGGATACGAAAGTATTGTATGCAAAAGGGTGTGGAATTAGGGATAAGGATAAATCTGAGTTTACGACTGTAAAGAAAATGGCTAAGGAAGCAGATATTGTTGTTTTAGCATTAGGTGGAACTAGTGCTAGAGAGTTTGGAATGGAATTTGAAAATAATGGTGCTGCTAAGGGATTTAATGAAACAGAAATGGATTGTGGAGAAAATATTGATGTAGCTAATTTAGAACTTGGTGGAGTACAGCTGGATCTAGTGAAAGAAATACATTCAACTGGAACACCTATCATTTCTGTTCTTATTCAAGGGCGTCCTTATTCAATTCCGTTGCTAACCCAATATTGTGAGGCCGTTTTAATAGGATGGTATCCAGGGCAACAGGGAGGGAGAGCAATAGCTGAAGTACTATTTGGTGATGTTAACCCGAATGGCAAGCTTCCAGTTTCTATTCCTCGTTCGTCAATGCAACTACCCGTTTATTATAACTATAAGGATAGTGGTGCCAAAGAGGATTATTTTGATATGAGTGGAAGGGCATTATATCCTTTTGGTTATGGTTTAAGTTATACATCGTTTACATATCGTTTCCTTTCTGAAGAAAATGAAACAATTACACTAAAGGAGCTTCATGATTCTAAGCAAGTTACTTTTTATGTAGAAGTCAAAAATATAGGCGAAATAGATGGATATGAAGTAGTTCAACTTTATATTAAAGATATGGAAGCTACTGTGACACAAAGAAAGAAAGAACTGAAAGGATTTCAAAAGGTTTGGTTAAAAAGAAATGAAACCAAGACGATTACATTTTCTCTAGGTTTTGATGAACTAGCTATATGGGACATTGATATGAATTTCGCAATTGAACCAGGATCCGTAAAACTGATGGTAGGTGGTTCTTCTCATACTGTGTTAGAAAAAAAGCTAATCATAGAAGACCGTTCACATCATTTGGGAATGAAAGGTCAAATGCAGGAATAGAAAGGAAAAAAAATGCAGCATATTCAACGTATCATTCGGATCTTACAGGCAAATCAGTATAAGGATCAACTAGAACTCCAAGGCTGGAAAGCTAAAAGAGCTCATTATATAAACCCTGGAGAGTATGCCAACCATAAGGAAAACACCGAAGATTTAGTGGTGAATATTGGTGATTTAGTTGCGGACTCTGGTATGACGGTGTTTCTTGAAAAGGAAGTAGAAATTCCATCAAATTGGAAAAAGGATAACGTAGGTATCGTATTTAAAGTAAATGGTAATGGAAAGCAATCTTATAGTGAGGGACTTTTATCATTACAAGGAATACCAACACAAGGATTAGATCGAAATCGTGCTCTTGTGGTTATTCCACCTGAACAGTTAATAAACAATATGTTACATGTACATGTTGAATTATTTAACCCAGTCGGAATTCCTCAAGATGAACTACGTGGATTTAACCTAGTTGCAGGTCCAGAAACTGATCCACCGGCAGCATATTTGGAACAAAGTAGTTTGGTCTTAATAAATAAGGAAGTACAAAGTCTTTTATACCTATTGGAAGTTTGTTATAAGACGGCAGTATTATTTGATAAAAGTGATACTCGCTACCATTTACTCTTTAAAGCGATGGAAAAGGTAGTTGATAAGCTTGGTATGCCAAGTAATGAAACACTCCTTGACCAGGAATTACTTACAAAGTTAGAGGGAGGTTTAAAACAAACAATCCAAGATTTATCAGGGTATAGAGAAGGAACTATTCGAGCTATTGGTCAATCTCATATTGATATTGCCTGGTTATGGCCTATAAAAGAAACAATAAGAAAAGGATCTCGTACATTTTCTAGTGTTTGTACATTATTAGAAGAATACAATGAATTTGAATTTGCTCAAAGTCAACCTCAGTTGTTTGCGTACTTAAAAGAATATCAGCCAAAAGTTTATGAACGAGTAAAGCAAAAAGTAGCAGAGGGTCGATTTGAAATTATTGGTGGTATGTGGGTAGAACCTGATCTGAATATTCCTTCAGGTGAATCCCTTGTCCGACAACTACTTTATGGTAAGAAATTTTTCAAAGATGAATTTGGTTTAGAACCTCGAGTCGAGTGGTTACCAGATACCTTTGGTTATTGTGCATCTTTACCACAAATCCTAAAAAAGGCTGAAACAGACTTTTTTATGACAACAAAACTAAATTGGAATGATACCAATCGTTTCCCTTATGATCTTTTTTATTGGGAAGGAATTGATGGTACTAAGATCATATCTTATTTACATAATATTCTTGGTCAGCAAACACAACCAGCAGATATTAAGAGTACGTGGCAGGATTATAAACAAAAGGGCGAGTATCCTGAGAAGATGTTGGTCTATGGCTATGGTGATGGAGGCGGTGGTGTCACAAGGGAAATGATTGAGTATTTGGAACGGTCTAGCAATCTTCCCGGAATGCCAGATGTGAAATTTGATAAGGTTCATGACTTTTTTGAGAGAATTGAATCAAAAAAGCCCCAATTACCTAGCTGGTATGGAGATTTATACTTAGAACTACACCGCGGCACTTATACGACTCATGCAAAAACCAAAAAGAATAATAGAAAAGCAGAGGCTCTTTATAGAGAACTAGAGATTTGGAATAGTTTTGCTCACATCGCCCTAGGTAAACCATATCCTATGGAGGAAATAAACCAAAATTGGAAGCTAATCATGCTCAATCAGTTCCATGATATTGTACCAGGTACATCCATTTCACCAGTATATGAACTTTCAGAGAAACAATATAAAGAGGTATTTGACATTGGTGCAAAATTAAAGGACGAAGCTATTCACTATATCGCTGAATCAATAAATACAGAAGGTGACGGCCAACCTATTATTCTACTAAACAGCCTTAGCTGGACACGTGATGAAGTGATAACGATTACAGGTGGGAAAGAACTATTAAATAAAGAATTGATTGATAAACAAGGGAACAGGTATGTAACAGAATGTATTGTAAGCGATGATGGAGTTGTAACACTCAATGCTCACATTGATCGTATTCCAGAATTAGGGTATAAAACAGTGTGGTTAAAGGATGCTGATGAGCAGCTAGAAGTAGCATATTCTAAAGAATTCAATGGTCTTTGGGAGACACCTAATTATAAAGTGGAATTTACTGAAAATGGTTGGCTTGGCCGATTATATGATAAGAAAGCTGAAAAAGAAATTATTAAAAATGGAGAATATGCGAATGAGTTGCAATTATTTGATGACTTACCAACTGATTGGGATGCTTGGGACATAGATCCGAACTTTGAAAAACAGCGTTTGGTAAATCCTCAATTAATTGAAGCTAGGGTAATTCATAAAGGATCTGTTACAGATAAATTGGAATTCAAATGGAAAGTGAATCATTCACTAGTGACTCAAGAAATCACCTTTTATCATAACAGTAAAAAAGTGGATTTTAAGACAAAAGTAGATTGGATAGAAAAACATAAACTGTTAAAGGTTTCCTTTCCGGTAAATGTTTTTAGCCCTAAAGCTACTTATGAGATTCCGTTTGGTTCAATTGAACGTGCTACTCACAATAATACAAGTTGGGAACAAGCACAATATGAAGTATGTGGACAACGGTGGGCAGACCTTTCAGAGGGGAATTATGGTGTAAGTTTATTAAATGATTGTAAATATGGTTATGACATAAAAGGAAATAAAATAAGGCTATCACTATTACGTGCTGCAAAATGGCCTGATACCCAAGCCGATATAATGGAGCATGAATTTACGTATTCATTATTCCCTCATGAAGGGGATTGGAGAAAAGGAGAAACGGTTAGAAAAGGACAAGAGTTAAATTCTCCATTATCCGTTGTCAAGACATCGTCACATTCTGGTAAATTACCAGATTCAATGGCATTTATTAACATAAACAGTGATAGTGTAATCGTTGATTCAATTAAACAAGCTGAAAGTGAAAATGGAATTATTTTAAGAATGTATGAATCTAAAGGGAATGAAACTTCTGCTAAAATGCAGTTTAGTCAAATGATCAATGCTAGAGAGACGAATGAAACAAATTTACTTGAGAAATTCGTAAATAAGTTGTTGATGGAAGACGGAAATATTAATCGGAAGTTTCACCCGTTTGAGATTTGTACATTCCACGTAACGAAGTAGTTAAGATGTACCTTTTATGGATGATTAAGTTAAAACCCAAGATTAGATGAAAATCATTTTTTGTGGAATAAGCCAAATAATCAAGTGAATGGCTCTTTCTGCTGCAAGTAACATTTTTTGGAGGTTTAAAATTGGAAGATAAAAAATATATCCATATCATTTCTCATACCCATTGGGACAGGGAATGGTACTTACCATATGAGAAGCACCATGTCCTCTTAACGAAGCTGATGGATAGGCTGCTAGAAACATTGGAAAGCAATCCTGATTTTAAAAGCTATCATCTTGATGGACAAACAATCATTTTAGATGATTATTTACAAATCCGCCCTGAAATGCGGGAAAAGCTTCAAACGTTCGTCAGAGAGGGAAGGCTCCATATTGGCCCTTGGTACATTTTGCAGGATGAATTTTTGACAAGCAGTGAAGCCAATATTCGCAATCTTCAATACGGGATGAAAGATGCAGCGCTTTGGGGAGGCGTTTCAAAGGTCGGCTATTTTCCTGATTCATTTGGAAACATCGGCCAGGCACCACAAATCTTAAGCCAGGCTGGTATTAACAATGCTGTCTTCGGAAGAGGTGTGAAGCCAACAGGATTTAACAATACTGTCAGTGAAGCAGAAAATTATGAATCGCCCTATTCAGAAATGCTTTGGCGCTCCCCAGATGGGTCATCAGTTCTCGGTATTTTATTTGCAAATTGGTACTGCAATGGGAATGAAGTACCAACAGATGAAAAAGAAGCCCAAAAATATTGGGAGCAGCACATTGCATCCTTAGAAAAATATGCAGCAAGCCCACATATGCTCATGATGAATGGCTGTGATCATCAGCCAATCCAAACTGATTTGCCAGAAGCCATTCGAGTTGCTGAAACGTTATATCCGAATATCGAAGTTATTCATTCAAATTTTAATGATTATGTAGGCAAACTTGCCGCATCACTACCGCAAAATTTAAAAGTAATTGAAGGAGAGCTGCGAAGCCAGCAGACGGACGGATGGGGCACGCTTGTTAATACAGCATCCGCACGCGTATATATTAAACAAATGAATCAACTTAGTCAGACACTCCTTGAGAAAGTGGCAGAACCACTGTCAGCATTCGCCTATTTACAAGGAGGAGATTACCACCATCATTTAATTGAGTACGCTTGGAAGACACTAATGCAAAATCACCCGCATGACAGCATTTGCGGCTGCAGTGTTGATGAGGTTCACCGTGAAATGGTCACAAGATTTGAGAAGAGTAAACATGTAGCTGAGATGATCATTGATGAAAGTCTCGAGTCCATTTCCGAAAAAATTAATACAGCTAGTTTTAAAAAATGGGGTGAAGATGCACTTCCATTTACTGTATATAACACGACTGGATGGGACCGTACAGGAGTAGTTTCTATTACACTTGATGTAAAAAGAGATTATTTCTCAGCAGGAGTAAACAAACAAGAGCTTAAAGGATTTCCACTAGGAGAAAGAACATTAGTTGATGATAAAGGAACTGAATATCATTGCAAGGTGGAAGATTTAGGAATCGCTTTTGATTATGATCTGCCGGAAGAGAAATTCCGTCAACCGTATATGGCTAGAAGAGTTCGTCTAACATTTGAAGCAGAAAAAGTACCGGCACTAGGCTTTACGACATATGCATGGGTTTCATCTTCAAAACATAATGATAATAGTTCCTTAATCATAAATGAAAATGAAATGGAAAATAATTATGTAAATGTAAAAATTAATGAAAATGGTTCCTTAACTGTAACCAATAAAGTAAATGGACGTACATTTGAAGACCTATGTGTGTATGAAGACACAGGTGATATCGGTAACGAATATATGTACAAGCAGCCGAATAATGAACAAGCGCTTACAACAAAAGACTTAATTGCAAAGGTAAACATCATCGAAGATACACCATTCCAGGCTGCATATGAGATTGTACAAGAGTGGGAAATTCCGGCAAGCGCATCAGATTTACTAGATAAAGAGCAAAAAGAGCTTGTCTGGTTTACTGGCAGAAAGTCAGAACGTGTAGATGAGAAGGTTCCGTTTACAATCAAAACAGTTGTAACGTTAGCAAAGAATAGCAAAGGAATAGACGTTAAAACATCTTTCAACAACCAAGCGAAGGACCATCGTCTCAGAGCATTATTTCCAACAGATATTAAAACAGATGTCCATCATGCTGATTCAATCTTTGAAATAGCAAAACGAACCAACGAGCCGTCACAAGAATGGACGAACCCAGATCATTCACAGCATCAGCAAGCATTTGTTGATGTAAGTAATGAAGTTGAAGGCTTGACTGTTGCGAATCTTGGATTAAATGAGTATGAAATAATCCGTGATGGTCGGAATACGATAGCGGTAACTCTACTGCGCTCTGTAGGAGAGCTTGGCGATTGGGGATATTTTCCGACACCTGAAGCACAGTGTTTGGGAGAGCAGACTGTTTCATTTTGCATCTATCCACATGATGGAAAAGATAGCGCGGCTAAGGCATATAAAGATGCATACCAATATCAAGTACCTTGGTCATTGAAACAGACAGGTCTTCATGATGGTGAATTGCCTCCTGTTCATTCATTTGTCCGGTGGGAATCTGCTAATCTAGCATTTTCCTCTATGAAAGTATCTAAACAATCTGGCGATGTCATGATGCGCTGGTTTAATATGGCTGATGAAAGTGAGACTCTGATCGTCAAGACATCAGAAACTTATGAGAATACGTATAAAAGTAATGTGATCGAAGAAAAAGAGAAATCATTACATGTTGATGGCAATAAAGCTGTTCACGTTTCAGTTCGTAATCATGAAATCGTTACACTAGGATTTGAAAAAAATTAATTTGAAAAATGAGTTCAATAGTGAGCAGCATGAATCAATGCGCAACATTTTAACTCGGGACATGACTATAAGACTACTAGAAAGGGAAGTGAGTACTCCATGCAAGGACAATTACCACGATCAATGAAAGCATTAATAGATGAAGTAAAATCATCATTCGCTCATGATCAAAAAGTACAAACAATGTTTGAAAATTGTTTTTCCAATACCTATGAAACAACCATTCGACCTCAGGATGATGGAACGACATTTGTGATTACGGGTGACATACCTGCAATGTGGCTACGGGATTCAGCTGCACAGGTTCGCCCATATTTACTACTTGCTGAACATGATGAGAAAATGGCAGACCTAATTGAAGGTGTGATAAAAAAACAATTATCTTGCATTATTCATGATCCATATGCAAATGCGTTTAACGAAGAAGCAAATGGAAAGAGATACCATGATGATAAGACAGAGATGACACCACTTCTATGGGAACGAAAATATGAAATTGATTCACTTTGTTATCCAATTCAATTGTCTTATTTATTCTGGAAGTCAACTGGAAGAACATCTCAATTTAATGAAATGTTCCGGGAAGCTGTTGCCAAAATAATCGAAACTTGGAAGACGGAGCAAAACCATGAAGAAAATTCTAGCTACATGTTTGAAAGGGATAACTGTCCCACACAGGATACATTATCACATGATGGAAAAGGGGCTCCTATTGGCTACACGGGAATGACCTGGAGTGGTTTTCGTCCTAGTGATGACGCTTGCCAGTATGGTTATTTAATCCCTGCCAATATGTTTGCTGTAGTTGTCTTAAAACAATTAAAGGAGATAGCTGAAGAAGTTCTTCATGATAAAGATCTTGCGAAAACTGCTTTTGAATTGGCGAATGAAATTGATCAGGGCATTCAAAATTTCGGTAAAGTTGAACATCCAGTCTATGGAACCATTTACGTCTACGAGACAGACGGACTCGGAAATTACAACCTAATGGATGATGCGAATGTACCTAGTCTTCTTGCACTTCCGTACTTAGGTTATTGCAATGCAGAAGATCCAATTTATCAAAACACGAGAAATTTTATTTTAAGTTCTGAAAACCCTTACTACTATCAGGGGAAGGTGGCGAAAGGGATTGGCAGTCCACATACACCTGAACAGTATATTTGGCACATCGCTCTTGCGATCCAGGGGATGACGGCATTAACAAATGAGGAGAAAGAGGAAATTCTTGAGCTGTTTAAAAACACCGATGCAAATACAAACTTTATGCACGAAGGATTTCATGTTGATGAACCTGAAAAATATACAAGGCCCTGGTTCTCATGGGCCAATTCGATGTTTAGTGAATTTTTGTTAAGTCAATGTCATTTGTTTGTAAAAGGCAGTCCTTTAGAGAAGTAGCAAATAGTAACAAAGATAAAGTGAAACTTCCATAAGAGGGAGTTTTACTTCCCGTTAATGTGGGATAAACAAACAGTGATTATGGAGGTGGAACAATGATTTATGAAGTTCTTGTTAATGATTATCGAAATGGCTTTCTTGAAAATATCCACCCTGGTCATATTTGTGGAGTGGATGAAACGGGAATGATCAAATACGAGGTAGGAGATTCAGAGCATTGGACTTTTTTGCGGTCCGCATTAAAGCCAATTCAGGCGATTCCAGCAATTGCTAATCATATTCAGGAGCATTTCAAGCTAACGAATCGGGAAACATCCCTAATCGCTGCATCACATCGAGGTGAAGAATTCCATATCGATGAACTGGAGAAATTACTGGATAAAATCGGGGTAGCAGAAGAAAAATTGCTATGCCACCCGACATATCCGCTAAATCCAGAGGCAAAGGATGCACTCTTAAAAAAAAATCAACCTAAAAGAAGGTTATACCATAATTGTTCTGGTAAGCACCTAGGAATGCTCGCCCTTGCAAAAGTCCTTGGTGTTAGCACGGAAGGATATTTCGAAATGGAACATCCAGTACAGCAGGAAATTATCCGTGCTCTTTCAAGTATTTCCGGGTGTAATGTTGAGCAAATCAGGACTGGGGTGGATGGATGCGGTGTTCCTGTTTACGCGCTACCACTTAAGTATATTGCAAACGCCTACTTGCGATTTGCAAGACCAGAGCTTATTTGTGACCGATCCATTCAAGAAGCAGTTTTGAAAATAACAAGCATCATGAATGAAAATCCAGATATTATTTCCGGAACAAATGCGATATGTACAAGTTTGTTAATGGATGACAATATCGTTGCAAAAGGCGGGGCGCAAGGGGTTTATTGCTTTGGATTAAAAGAGGAGAAATTAGGCTTTTCATTAAAAGTAATGGACGGTTCTGAGGAACAATGGCCATTAATCGTTGCAAGTATTCTCGAACAAATCGAGTATGAAAATAAGAATACCATCCAAAGGTTGTATCAATTGTCTCAAAAGGAAATATATAACGACAACAACAAGCTTGTAGGGAATAAAGAAGCTGTATTTAAATTAGCAGAAGTTTAATGGGGAGTGTATACAAGTGAATGTAACAGAACCTGTACGCGCGTTTCATTTAAGATTCGGATCACATGACTTGGTCGATCCATTCAAGGAATTTATTGAGAAGGTATTGGCCCCAAAAGGAATAAACCATTTGCTTTTGGAATGCAATACATCTTTTGTCTATGAGTCACACCCTGAAGTCACTGGTGGAACATTAACAAAGCAGGATGCAAGGGAAATAGCCGCAGTATGTAAAAATAATGGGATACGACTTATCCCATTATTCCAATGTCTTGGACACCAAGGGTGGGGTGGAGCACCTAATTCAATACTGAAAGCGTATCCTGAATTTGATGAAACACCGTATGTGCCTATGGATGCAGAGTGGCCTGACATCTTTTGCAGAAGCTGGTGTCCGGAACATCCAGACGTTAATCAGCTTGTATTTGAACTAATGGATGAACTTATCGATGCTTTCAGTGCGGATGCATTTCATGTTGGAATGGATGAAGTATATGAAATAGCAGATGATAACTGCCCTCGCTGTAAAGGAAAGGATCGAGCTGATTTATTTGCGAAGGTCGTAAATGATATGTACAAGCATTTAGTAACAGAGCGCGGTGTTGAAATGTTTATGTGGGGAGATCGCTTAAACGACAGTGAAAAGATGGGCTATGACCAATGGGAAGGGGACACGTTTGGTACACATAAAGCAATTGATCATATCCCTAAAGATATTGTCATTATGGATTGGCATTATGAAAGATTGAATTCGTATCCTTCGATTGGGAATTTTATTGAAAAAGGCTTTACCGTCATTCCTGCCTGTTGGTTCAAAACAGATGCTGCGGTAGATTTGCTAAATGAAAGCAAACGTCAGGCTGGGGAACAAGGGGCAGAAGATAAGATGCCAGGTATGCTTGTGACATCATGGAACGGCTGGAATAAAGAGTCTTTTGAAAGATTTATAAATAGGACGTCTACTATCGGATGTGATGAAACACTAGAGGAGCTCGATGAGTTATATCGAACACTCGATGTCATAACGAAAAAGCTAGCGAATAGAATGTAAATCTACTAAATACTAAATTAGAGGTGATGTGAGATGAAATTAGGATTAAGTACGTATAGTTTGCTAGATGCAATTAAAGCGGGAGAAATGGATGTTTTAGATGTTGTCGAGTGGATTGCCGACAATGGTGGAGAACATATGGAAATTGTCCCTTATGGATTTACTTTAGTAGATAACCTGGAACTAGCGGATAAAGTACGAGAAAAAGCAAAAGAAGTTGGGATTGAACTATCAAACTATTCAATGCCTGCAAATTTTGTTCAGGATACGGAGGAAGAATTTGAAGCAGAGGTTGCACGGTTGAAGGAACATGTAGATCTTTTAGACCGCATGGGGATCAAACATATGCGCCATGATGTGACTGCATTTACATTACCACCTGAGAAAATGACCATTGAATACTTTGAGAACAGCCTGCCGCAAATCATTGAAGGAAGCCGCCGTATCGCTGACTATGCAGCAAAATTCGGGATAACAACAACAATTGAAAATCATGGTGTTGCTGTACAGCATAGTGATCGTGTCCAACGAGTACTGCAAGCAGTGGACAGACCTAACTTTAAAACAACATTGGATGTAGGGAATTTTATGTGTGTCGATGAAAACTCCATCATAGGTGTGAAGAAAAACCTGCCATATGCATCACTTGTTCATTTTAAGGATTTTTATTTCCGACCTTACTATGAAGATCCAGGTGCAGGAAAATGGTTTAAAACGTCTAACGGTAACTTTTTAAGAGGTGCAATTGTTGGACAGGGTGATATTGAAATAAGAGAAATTGTGAAATTGATTAAAGATTCCGGTTATGACGGATATGTCACATTGGAATTTGAAGGAATGGAAGAATGCCGAGAAGCTTGTAAAATTGGCCTGGATAATTTAAGGCGTTTCTGGGAGGAAGCATAATTTCTTAAAAGGCACTTACTAGGATTGATATATTCATAGAAAAGGCGACTTGAAAGGGATGGAAAAATGACGACTGAATCGAAAGACAAGGAAGTAAATAATGGTGTCCATAATTATAGTGCGGAAGAGAAATGGATTAAACCGGAAGACCCAGTGTTATTGGAACGTCTTGAATGGTTTAAGGACCAAAAACTAGCCTTGATGATGCACTGGGGGCCTTATTCTCAGCTTGGTGTTGTGGAATCATGGGCACTAAGTGATAAGGATGGCGATTGGTCTCGCACGGATATTGACTGGGAAGAAGATGGCGAGGAATTTAAGCGACAATATTTCAATCTAAATAAAACATTTAACCCTGTTCGTTTTCAACCTGAAGTTTGGGCTGATTTAGCCGCAGAGGGCGGTTTTAAATATTTCATTTTCACGACGAAGCATCATGATGGCTTTAGTATGTGGGATACGAAAGAGACAGATTACCGTATTACTTCATCAGAGTGTCCTTTTCACAGTCATAAGTATTCGGATATATGCAAGCATGTTTTTGATGCGTTTCGTGAAAAGGGCTTAGGGATAGCTGCGTATTTTTCTAAGGCTGATTGGAATACACCTTACTATTGGGCTCCTGGCATGGCACGTGGCAGAGAGACGTGGCGCGGTCCATCATATGATCCTGATGAATATCCATGGTTATGGGAAAAGTTTGTGACCTTTACCCATAATCAGATTATGGAATTAATGTCCAACTATGGCCATATTGATGTGTTGTGGTTAGATGCAGGTTGGGTAGGTAAAGGGAAACAGGACATCCGCCTCGGCGAAGTGGTGGAAAGGGCCCGTGAAATACAGCCATGGTTGCTTACAGCTGACCGTACCATCGGCGGGGAGTTTGAAAACTATATTACCCCTGAACAGACAATTCCTGAAGGTCCGATGAGTGTGCCATGGGAAAGTTGTATAACAATGGGAACTTCCTTTTCTTTTAAATATGAAGATAAATATAAGCCTACTCGCGAAATTGTCCACACGTTGATTGAAATCATATCCAAAGGCGGAAATCTTGCATTAAATGTTGCACCACAACCTGATGGGCGCTTACCTGAGGGAGCAATTAAAAGGATGAAAGAGCTAGGAGCTTGGTTGAAAGTTTACGGTGAAGCCGTCTATGGTACACGCATTTGTGCACCGTATTTCAAAGAAGGACTTGCTTACACAAGAAAAGGTGAAACAGCATACTGTTTCCGGTTATATCAAAGCGAAGATGATCGTTATAAGGAAGAAAATATTTACATTCCTTATACTGAAAAGGTCCATCGTATCGATATGCTTGGCGGAGAAGAAAATCTTGAATTTAGTCAGACGGAAGAAGGAATATCTATAAGAATGCCAAAAGTAGTAGAAACCGAAGAAAATACTCCAATCGCTCATGTATTTAGGTTAACATAACCAATTATTTTAAGAATAACTAAGGTAGAGGTGTAAGAATTGTTAAATGTAGCAGTAGTAGGAAGTGAAAAATCAACTAACGATCATCTTAGTGCCTGGTCCAGAATTAAGAATGTGAATGTTGTTGGCGTAGTTCAAATCGAGACTACAGAGAATGAACAAGTTTCTGAAAGATATAAACATAAATTAGTTGAACATGTTGAAGATTTAAAATCCCTAGATGTCGATGTAGTCGATCTTTGCTTACCAGTGAATAGGACTGATATTATCCGCCATATGTACAGGGAAGGATTACATATCATATGTGAATCTCCACTAGCATCAACCCTGGAAGAAGCATCAGCCATTGTAAAGGAATGCGCAGAAAAAAATGTTCATCTTTATGTTGGGAATACACTAAGATTTTCCCCTGAATATGCGGATGCAAGAAATCAGGTGTGCAATGGGAATATTGGGAAACCAGGTGTCATTAGATTATCAAGTGGCATGTCACATCCAGGAGGACAGATTGATATCTTTACTGGTTTGGGTATACCCGATTTTGATTGGCTGACATGGACATTTGGTGATGTTGAACGGGTCATGGCCAAACACGTCAAAAGGGAGCGCTTGAATGGATCACCGATTGAGTATGCATTAGTATCACTTCGGTTGAAAGATAACACATTTGCACATATTGAATTGTCTTGGGCAAAGGCAAAAAAGGAAAAAAGCTTTGAGCTTACTGGAGATAAAGGAATGCTTACCCACAACAGTAAAGATAGTTATCCAATCAATGTTCAGTTGTCTCCTTCTTATCATGAGCCCAAGCTTGAAGAAAGTATCTTAGCCAAGACAGCG
This sequence comes from Metabacillus sp. KUDC1714, assembly GCF_014217835.1. Lineage (NCBI taxonomy): Bacteria > Bacillati > Bacillota > Bacilli > Caryophanales > Bacillaceae > Metabacillus > Metabacillus elymi. The sequence goes on along the minus strand of NZ_CP055263.1, from coordinate 1,721,566 downwards.
CTTCATCGACAGTTGGAGCACGTTGCAGCATGGGCAGAAACACAAAATAAACCGATGATTGTAGTTGATGATGCTTTAAAAGCAATTCAAATTGCAGAAGCAGCAAGGAAGTCAGCTAACACAGGCCAGCCTGTTTCATTAAATGGGAGTGTTTTCATATGAAAGTAGGAATGATTAGTTTTGCTCATATGCATGCACTAAGCTATGCAAAATACTTAGTGCAGCACCCCGAAGCTGAATTAGCTGGGATCTGGGATGCTGATAAGCAGCGGGGAAATAAGATGGCTGAGCAATTTGAGACGGAATTTTATGCAGAACTGGATGAATTATTAAAGACTGACATTATAGCCGTCATCATTTGCTCTGAAAACGTGAATCATAAAGAACACGTGTTAAAAGCTGCAAGCTATAAAAAACAAATTTTGTGTGAAAAACCGATTGCTACTGAAGTCGAAGATGCTATAGAAATGATTAATGCTTGTGAGGAACATGATGTTATTTTACAAGTAGCATATCCAGTCCGTTTTGCCCCGGCTATTCAAAAAGTGAAAGAGATCATTCAATCAGGGAAAATTGGCGAAGTCATTGCAGTAAATGCAACAAATCATGGACAAATGCCTGGTGGGTGGTTCGTTGAAAAAGAATTATCGGGTGGAGGATCTGCCACAGACCATATTGTTCACATCATGGATTTGCTCCGTTGGATATTAAATGATGAAGTGAAAAATGTATATGCAGAATTTGATACACGCTTTTACGATATCGAAGTCGAGGATTGCGGTTTGGTCATGCTAGAGCTCGAATCCGGAGTCATAGTATCGATTGACCCAAGCTGGTCCCGACCAAAAACATTTCCGACATGGGGCGACGTCAAAATGGAGATTGTTGGAACAGAGGGTGCTTTATCCGTTGATGCATTTAAACAGCATTCTGTACTCTACAATGATCATGCCGGGAAAATCCAGCAGCATCCATGGTCAGAGGATATGGATGAGGGCTTGGTCAATGATTTTATTTTCTGTGTTAAGTCAAAGAGTAAACCTTCAATAACCGGAAATGACGGCCTCAGAACATTGGAAGTTGTGAAAGCTGCCTATCAATCTAACGAATTAAAAGAAACGGTTCTTTTAAAACGTAATGAGAATTACTAGTTAATGTGAAATTTAGTTAAATGGAGGGCTATTAATGAAGCTTGGTATGAGTTCCTACAGTTTAGTAGGAGCAATTAACTCAGGAGAAATGTCGATTATGGATGTTATTCAATGGACGGCTGACCAGGGTGGCGAGCATATTGAGCTTGTTCCGATGGGTTTCAGCTTGACGGATAACCCATGGTTAATAGAAGAGATTCTTCAAAAGACGGAAGAAGCAGGTATTGAAATTTCAAACTATGCGATAGGTGCTGACTTTCTAAAGGGTGATAGGGAAGCATTTGAACAAGAAATTGTAAGAGTAAAGAAAGAAGTTGATATTGCACATCAACTAGGTGTAAAGCTGATGAGGCATGATGTAGCATTTAAGTCCCCTCACGAAGCATCTATTAAACAGTTCGAACTAGATTTACCAAGATTAACAGAAGCTTGCCAAAGAATCGCTGATTATGCAGCACAATACGACATTGTGACAAGTGTGGAAAATCACGGCTTCTATGTTCAGGCAAGTGAGAGGATACAGCGATTAATCGAGAGTGTAGCTAGAGCAAATTTTAAAACGACACTGGATACAGGGAATTTCCTTTGTGTGGACGAAGATCCAGTTGCAGCTGTAAAGAAAAATATAGCCTATGCATCAATGGTTCATACGAAAGACTTTTATTATCGACCAGCTTCTTCCTATCATCCTGGTGAAGGCTGGTTCCAAACTGCTTCAGGTAATTATTTAAGAGGTGCAATTACCGGTCACGGTGATATTCATTTATATGATGTACTGAACGTAATAAAACAATCTGGCTATGATGGGTACATTTCCATCGAATTTGAGGGTTTAGAAGAATGTAGACAAGGATCTAAAATAGGTTTAGATAATGTCAAAAGAATTTGGGAAGAACTTTAAAAGAAAAGGAGATAACAAAAAATGGGGAAAATAAAAGTAGGTGTAATTGGGGCAGGCTCTATTTCTGAAATGCATTTTGAATCCTATAAAAATAATAACGGTGTTGAAATCTATGCTGTTTGTGATCTTAATGAACAAAGAGCACAAGAAAAAGCAGAGAAATATGGTGCTAAAAAACATTATAAAAACTATCAGGAATTACTAGCAGATTCAGAGATTGATGCTGTCAGTATCTGTACATGGAATAACTCACATGCGGAAATTTCAATTGCTGCATTAAATGCAGGGAAACATGTGTTAGTTGAAAAACCGTTATGTAAAACAATTGAAGAAGCATACGAAATAGAAAAAGCTGTTGAGAGAAATATTGGTAAGGTACTTCAAGTTGGCTTCGTTCGTCGCTTTGGCACAAATACTCAAGTATTAAAGAGCTTTATTGATTCTGGAGATCTTGGAGAAATCTATTATGCAAAAGCATCCTGCATCCGAGCTTTAGGTAATCCTGGGGGGTGGTTTGCTGATAAGGAAAGATCAGGTGGTGGGCCATTAATCGATCTAGGTGTTCACGTTATTGATCTGTGCTGGTATTTAATGGGGAAACCGAAAGTTAAATCAATCAGTGGAAATACATACAATAAGCTAGGTAACCGCGCAAATGTTGAAAACAAATCTTTCTACAAAGCAGCAGATTATGAGCCTGACAAGAATACAGTTGAGGACTTAGCTAATGCAATCATCCGATTTGAAAATGGAGCTTCTTTAATGGTCGATGTAAGTTTTACACTCCATGCAAAGGAAGAATCAATCGCTGTTAACGTATTCGGTGACAAAGGTGGTGCAGAAATCGAACCTCAACTTCAAATTGTAACAGAAAAAAATAATACGATAATAAATTCTACACCACAAATTGATTCATTATCATTTGATTTTCATAAAGGATTTCAAAATGAAATTGATCATTTTATATCTTGTATCAAAGGTGAAGCAGAAACAATCAGCCCCGTTCAAGACGGCGTAGAAATGATGAAAATATTAGTTGGGGTGTATGAATCTAGCCAAAAAGGGAAGGAGATTTATTTCGAATAGAAGGTGAAGCCAGAACATAATTGTCTTTAACCGCTTCAAAAAACAGGTGTCCGTTTTTTGAAGCGGTTTTGGATAAAGCTCGAAACTAGGTGGTGCTCTTCTCATCTTTCTCTAGTCTTTCAAGAATTCTCCTTTTCCGATAAAGCATCATACCTGCTTCAGCCAAGTCATGGATCATGGAACGATTTGTGAGTGCACCAAATACCATTCCAGCGATTGGCACCATTTGCAGTAGCTTTTTCCAACCAAATTGATCACGGTATGTATAAACGACCTCGCGCCAGCCTTGTAGTTGGGAAATCATTTCATTATTTGTTGATTTGTCGCGATGATAAAACGCTGATAATTCATTTAAAATGGCTTGTTTTCCCACAACGTCTGCTGAGGCAAATTGAAGGCTTTTTACAATGAAAATCCGCTCATTACGATCCTTTGGATCATAGCCATATGCGATCGCAATTTCCTGAAGTGTTTTTAATGAAAGACCAAGTAGGACAGGAATATCTACCGCTAACGTAAAAATACCGCCTACTCCTGTTGTTGCTCCTTGAATGGTCGCGAGCTTGCTTCGATTTGCTTTTAATTCTTGGCCAACAGCATCCATAGTAGATAAAGGAAGTGAAGAAATATCAGCAAGCTCAATTGTCTCTTTTAGTGAATGCTTTTGTAGCTTGGCTAAAATAGCTTTTTCCTGTGTTAAGTATTGTCCACCTGTTTGAACGAAAGATCCTAGCTCATCTAGTAAAACACCAATTTTCTTTTGGATAAAAGCAGGAGTTACTTTATCTAATAGCTTAAAAGGAAGGCGCCCAATTTTTTCCCAAAACCAAAGACCCTGTTGATCCTTCTCCCATTTTTCAATTGCTTGTAGCTCTGTTTGTAACCAATCCCTAGTTTCCACGTCATACCAACCTTTTCATTAATTTATCACATATACTTGTATAACTGTAATACGTTTGACCCTTTAATAGGTTCCGTATTTTAATTATACTCTCCTGAAAAAGGTCTTTTAAACCTGAAATGATTAGTCCGATCATACGAAAAAAGACGCAGGAAGGATCTCCTTACGTCTTAATAAATCATTCAGCCATTTTTTCCAGATTGCCATTACGATCCATTTTAAATGTTGTGGTTGATGCGCGATCGTCTTCATCAAATAATACTAGTTTTCTTGCGCGGTTCATGATTTTCATTAATGTTTCATAGTCTTCTTGGACTGTAACAGTATCTTGTTCAAGTCTCTCAACCTTTTTCATTAATTCTTCGTTTTGTGAAGTGAGCTCTTGATTTTCACGCTTTAATCGTCTATTTTCACTCATAAGAACCTCTGAGTGCTCATTATTTGATTTATAAGAATGCAAGAATGCAATAACTTGTTCCATTGTCATTCTGTTTGGTGATACAACTTGTTGATTCATACCTGTAAATGGTTGTACTGATACAGGTTTTGGTGTTGGTTTTGGCAAGTTAGCAGTAACATCCTCATCAGCTGGCATTACTTCGGCCATATGACTCTCTAAAGCTGACATCATTGTAAGCTCTTCTTGTTCGTCCTCATCAACTTCAATAGATGGCAAATCTGGTGAATAGAGAAGCTGTTTCTTGACTGGCTGTCCTTTTCCGAGTGCTCTCATACGTTGTTTGCGTTGTTTTTTAGCAAGTTGAAGTGCTTTTTCATAATCATGTCGGACAACTGCGTTCCAACGGAAGCCACATGCAGCAGAGGTACGATTCAGCTTATCACCTACTTCTTCAAAGGCATTTAACTGTGTACTTCCCTCCCGTACATGACGTAAAACAGTTTCAGCTAGTAATAAATCATTCTCTTCAGACCAAGCATCTTGTCTTTGTTTCATCTTTTTCCAACTCCCTATATAAATAGATGGTTTAATTCATTAACTGTTAATAAGGATGGACAATTTCGAAGGTTTTTATACAAATTTCTTAAGAGGATACTAGTTTTTTATGGAAATTAATTAGTAATGATTTGATTCAACAATATATCTTTCATCTTTAGAATCTACTATCCGAGGTGAAATTATCCATTGATGGAAGGTAAATCTCAGGTTTGACTTTGTTTGTTTACTTGCATTGGGATTAGATAAGCGGTAAAATACCTTTTAGTGAAAACGAAGGATTAATAGGTCTTTCAAATATGGAGCGGAATGACGCTTTGTAATAGAAAGGATTGTAGCTCGATGGCAAATGAATTTAGAATTTGTGATGATTGCCAAGCAACAAACATTAAAACATTAGTGCCAAGATTGGAAAAAATAGATTCCGAAGCTTCGATTGATATAGCATGTCAATCTTACTGTGGCCCAGGAAGAAAGAAGGCTTTTGCATTTGTTAACAATCGCCCTATGTCAGCACTAACAGAAGATGAACTTATTGATAAAATTGAAAAGAAATTAAAAAAATAACATCACCCTTGTTGAACGTTACAAAGGTGATTTTTTATTGTCGTTTTATGCAAGATTTTAGGTGTGAATATCAATAAGAAGTCGCTATAATAGAAGAAGTGAATAAGAATTTAAACCATTAGTGAATACAATAAAGAGACAAGTCAGAACGGAAGAGGGAAGACAATGGAAAATGGAAAATTGTCTGAAGAAAAGGTATTTAAAGATCCCGTTCACCGCTATATACATGTTCGTGATAAACTCATTTGGGATCTAATCGGAACAAAGGAATTCCAACGACTTAGAAGAATTCGTCAGCTTGGTACAACCTATTTAACGTTTCATGGTGCAGAGCATAGTCGATTTAACCATTCTTTAGGTGTATATGAAATTGTTAGACGAATTGTGGATGATATCTTTAAGGGGCGTCCGCAATGGGATGATGAAGAGAGACTGTTATGTCTTTGTGCTGCACTTCTGCATGATTTAGGCCATGGACCATTTTCACATTCCTTTGAAAAGGTATTTCACCTTGATCATGAGGACTTTACTCAGGCGATTATCCTAGGGAATACGGAGGTTCATTCTGTATTAAAAGAAAATGGAGCAGACTTTCCGAAGAAGGTTGCAGAGGTTATTGCAAAAACCTATGAAAATAAACAGGTTGTTAGTTTAATATCTAGCCAGATTGATGCAGATCGTATGGATTACTTACAGCGTGATGCCTATTATACAGGGGTTAGCTATGGTCATTTTGATATGGAAAGAATTCTCCGTGTCATGCGCCCTCGTGAAGATCAAGTTGTTATAAAAAGCAGCGGGATGCATGCTGTTGAGGATTATATTATGAGTCGCTATCAAATGTACTGGCAGGTTTATTTTCATCCAGTTACTAGAAGTGCTGAAGTGATCCTGACAAAAATACTTCATCGAGCAAAACGACTACATCAGGAATTTTACTCCTTTAAGCATAGTCCTATCCATTTTTATTCCATGTTTGAGGATGAACTCACATTAGAAGACTACTTAAAATTGGATGAATCTGTTATTATGTTTTATTTTCAAGCATGGCAGGATGAGGAAGATCCGATTTTAAGTGATTTATGCAGACGTTTTATGAACCGCAAGTTGTTTAAATATGTTGAATTTAACCCAAATGTACAGATGATGACATTGATGGAGCTAACCACCTTATTTAAGAAGGCAGGAATTGATCCTGACTATTATTTAGTTGTCGATTCTTCTTCAGACCTACCTTATGATTTTTATCGACCTGGTGAGGAAGAAGAACGCTTGCCAATCCATTTACAAATGTCAAACGGAGATCTTAGAGAGCTATCAAGACAATCTGAAATCGTTGATGCGATTTCAGGGAAAAGAAGAACAGATCATAAATTATATTTCCCATTAGATTTGTTAGAGGACTTTTCAACGAAGCGAACAGCTAAGAAAAAGATCTTAGAATTATTAAACCTATCTAACTAGATTTGAAAAGTGCGACATCCTGAAATTTCCTGGGATTGTTGAGCTAGAAAAAAATACACCTTTTATCGATCAAACAGAGAAAGAGTTAGGAGATGACGGGGCATTGATGAAAGAACACGCTAAGCTGATGAAGGTGATCTCATCAGCTGGGGAAATCATTGGTCGGAAAAAGCTACAAAAGATGATTTATATTGCGAAAAAGATCGATCTTCCTTTTTATGAAAAATATAACTTTCACTTTTATGGGCCGTACTCTGAGGAGCTGACACTTCGAATTGAAGAACTTTGTAACTTAGGGTTCTTAAATGAAGTTCATGAAAAAAAGGGTGGCTATTTTCAATATCGCTATTCATTAACAGATACTGGAACTGAGTTTTTAGGTCATTATGATCTAGATCTACCTCCATTTGAAGGTTGTATGCTTCATTTAAATGAGCAAAGCTCAAGATTTTTAGAGCTTGTTTCAACGGTTTTATATTTTGATGGATTAGAACAAGAAGAGGTTAAAGAGAAGGTATTTACATTAAAGAGTAAGCAGCGTTATACAGAAGAAGAGATTTTAGATGCGTATAAATATATCGAGAATTTAAGAGGTTTAGTTGCAGAAGAGCTCGCCAAACATTAAGTTGGCGGGCTTTTCTATTTAAAGTGAAGAAAGTATAACTTTTTGTACTTAGTTTGGGTGTCTAGCTCCAGCGCCTAGCGACTAATGAACTTCACCCTCCTTATACGCTAAGTCAACATCGAATCGCTAACGCTCTCCGTGTTTCCTTTATCTCATACGGAGTGCTCTTTTTTCTACGTCGCTGAACAAGGCGCTTGCGCTTTTCTTAACTATTGGTCGCTTAATCTCTTACCACCGAGTGCATAATTGCTTTTGCTCATTTCATCGATAAAGACAGCAATTTTTTCAGCGGGCGCCCCGGTTGTTTCGGATACAGCGGCAGTTACTTTTTCGACTAAGGCTCTTTTTTGCTCGTCTGTTCTTCCTTCAAGCATTTTAACTGTTACGTATGGCATTGTTTATCACTCCTTCATATGTATGGGCTTTATCGTAATCAAAATAGTACGAAATCAGCCTGTAAATATAGTATACTTTAAGCGAAATGGTTTGCATAACATGTTAAGCTAGTAGTAAATAGATTGAATTTGCTTTAAGTTGAACTTTAAGGATGCTTTGCAAACTTTGTTGCTATTAAATAAGTATTGTGCCTGGTTGATTGCAGCGAGAGATGCTCGCTTTTCGCGGGGCGGGCGGTGAGCCTCCTCGGCGTAAACGCCTGCGGGGTCTCACCTGTCCCGCTACTCCCGCAGGAGTCTCGCAATCCGTTCCAATCAACCTTAATTAGTAAAAGCAACAATCTTTTAGAAAAGAGCCAACTTTAAAAGTCTAAAGGAGAGAGAGATGGACAATTTAAATAGTATAAATAGTTTTTTAGCATTTCCACTTGAAATGATTCCATATGTCGTCATTACGTTAATGATTGCTTTTACAATTCATGAATACGCTCATGCCTATGTAGCATATAAATTTGGTGATCCAACTGCACAAAGGCAAGGCAGATTAACGCTTTCTCCACTTGCACATCTAGATCCCTTTGGTACGCTGCTGATTTTTATTGCAGGTTTTGGGTGGGCGAGACCTGTACCTGTTAATCGTTCCTATTTTAAAAGACCTCGTTTAGCAGGTGTTCTCGTTTCGGTTGCAGGTCCTCTAAGTAATTTAGTGATCGCATTTCTTGGGACTGCAATTTGGTATATTCTATTAGCAACAAATGCAGTAACCGCACTACCAGAATTTTATGTTAACGGTCTTCAGGATTTTTTCAATATTTTTGTGTCACTTAATGTGATGCTATTTATATTTAATTTACTTCCATTTCCACCATTAGATGGTTACCGGATTATTGAAGATCTCGCTCCTGCAAATATTAGAGCGAAAATGACGCAATATGAGAGTTATGGAATCATTATTTTTCTGATATTAGTTATTACACCACTTGATGGTTACATTATTCAGCCTATTTTTGCTGTTGGTAGAACAGCGGTGATGGAATTGTTTCACTTTCTTTTAGGTCCAATATTATAGGATAAATGATTTAGGAGGTTTAAACATGGAGGAAAATAAAAAGAAGAAAAGCATTGGCTTTAATATTATAAAGAGTGACCCTACTGATGGACATGGAGGCTATGGTGTTGGTGCACTTAGTCTTGATAATGTATCACCGGTATTTATTGATATTGAAGAAGGAGAGGCCTTCGTTGATATTGGGGCTATGCATGCAAGAAGTGTTGTTGAAAAGGGCATTAAATTTCTTAAAACTAAGGAAGAGGTTCCTAATGGAAAGCCTTATTGGCTAGTATGGGTCACGATTGATCGTAAGGCAGAAGGTCCATATTACGCTGGTGTTGCAGCATGTGAGATGACAGTTGATCGTTCGATACGAAGAGGCTATAAATCACTTCCAGAACATGTTAACCGAATGGATAAATCAATGAAGCGTCATATTATTGTCGAGCATATGGATGAGCGTTCAAAGGAAATCCTTGCTGGATACTTAAAAAAGCATGATAAACATATGTGGGAACACTCTGACCAAAAATTAAAAGACGATCTAAATGCTAACTGAAATATGTCGAAAGTGTGACGTTTTTGTGAATAAATTGGTAAATTCTTGTGGTTCTTCGGTAAAATTAGTAGACTAAGAATACAGTTATAAAACTAGGACATGAAAAACCCCGAACAGGTCAGTTCGGGGTTTTTTATCGTTTGAAAAATTATAAAATTATTGAACTGTGGAAAAGCGTACGGCATCTAGCTCCAGCGCCTATCGCCTAGCAAACTTCAGATCATCTCCCTACGATAAGTCAACATCGGTTCGCTACGCTTACCGTGTTTCCTTTATCTTTAGTCGATGCTCCTCCAGTTTGTACGGCGATGATCAAGGCACTTGCGCTTTTGTAATTATCAATCCCACCATTTAAAAAGGTCATACCAATTATCTTTTTCTTTCTTTTTGTGCTCATGGACCTTATCGTCATCGGTTTTGAGATGCTCTTTACAATATTCTGTTGGCTCTGTGCCTTCTATAAAGTAAGTGAGCCTTCGGACAGGGCAATCCTCAGTAGCAAGCTTTCCACTAGCAGGATTAATGTACACCCCCACGGTACCATCTGGAGGACGAAAAGCTTTAACAGACTCTTTGTCCAAAGCTTTTTCCATGAACTTAGCCCAGATTGCTTTTGCGTAGCCCCGCTCTTGAACGAGATCAATCGTTTTTCCTTTGTCATATCCAGTCCAAACCCCAGCAACTAATTGTGGTGAAAAACCAATCATCCAACTATCTGTTGATGTAGTACCAGATTTTCCAGCGTAGTCTCTCGTTAAAGAGTCAGCGATGCTATGACCAGTGACAGAAGTATAATCATTTAAAGCAGTATCAAACATTCCTGTCATCATATGAGTTGTAACGAAAGCAGCTTGTTCATTAAGGATTTGTTCCTTTTTTGTATCAGATTTATAAATAATTTCACCTGTGGCATCCTCTACCTTAGTAATATAGGTAGGCTCAATTTTTCTTCCGCCATTTTCTAGCATACCGTAAGCATTAACGATCTCAACTAAGCGAACTGGAGATGTTCCTAAAGCTGTTGAAGGGATGTTTTTAATTTTTGTGTTAAGTCCAAATAACTCGCCCGTTTTCACAAGCTTTTCCATCCCAAGCATCATATGAGTTTTAACAGCATAAATGTTATCAGATAAAGCAATGGCTTGAAGTAACGTAATAAAGTCATTCGCATAATAGTCATTATAGTTGCTCGGCTTATATGAAGCCTTGCCATCATCATATGAAAATGTCGTTGGCTCACTCAGCATCTCTGTAGATGGCGTAAACCCATTGTTTATGGCTGAGTAATATAATAAAGGCTTTATTGTTGAGCCAGGTTGTCTTTTCGCCTGTGTTGCCCGATTGAACGGACTTTTTTCATAATCACGCCCACCAATTAAGGCTTTTACATAACCTGTAGCTGGATCAATAGCAATAAAACCAGCTTGTATATCAGATTTCTTATCGATAGACTTTTTCACCAGATCCTCTGCGATTTCTTGCATTGTTAAGTCTAATGTCGTATAAATTCTTAACCCTTTTGTTTCAATCATTTGCGCGTCAATATTTAATTCGTCTGCTAAAGCACTCATAACAGCATCTTGAAAATAAGGTGCAATGCCTTTTTGAACCTTATCTTCCTTTGTTGTATATACAAGACTCTCGCTTAATGCGCTGGCTAATTGTTTTTCCGTAATATAGCCCTCTTTTTCCATCGTTTTCAAGATGATCGCTTGTCTACCTTTGGCTTTTTCTTGATTAACGTAAGGAGAATAAAGGCTGGGGCCCTTTGGGATGCCTGCAAGCATAGCGGCTTCCCCTAAAGATAACTCACTGGAATTCTTTCCAAAGTAATATTTAGCAGCAGCTTCGATCCCGTATACTCCATGACCATAATAAATCGTATTTAAATACCCCTCTAAAATTTCATCCTTACTATAATTTTGCTCAAGGCGTATGGTGTAAAAGGCTTCCATCGCTTTTCTCTGCCAGGTTTTTTCATGTTTTAAAAATAGATTACGAGCATATTGCTGTGTAATCGTACTAGCACCTTGAACCTTGGCCATCGCCTTTAAATCCGCTAAAGCAGCCCCTGCAATTCGTTTGAAATCAAAACCATTATGATCGTAAAAGCTTCGATCCTCGATCGCAATCGTTGCTTGAAGAACATTTTCAGAAATATCATCAAGCTGCACCCAATACCGTTTTTGCCCATTATGTAATTCCCCAATCTTTGACCCATCACTCGCATAAATAATCGTTGATTGTGGCACTGTTAAAGAGGGAGGCCCTTGCCATTTGGCATACATAACAACACTAAGAATAATTGTTGAAAAAAAGACTAATAATAGCAAACTAATAAATGTTATGGCACGGATTGTCTTTAACGTAATTCGAATTCGTTTAGGTGTGATCACATCCATTTTGCTCACCTCCAATCTAAAATAGAAAAGCTCAAGTCGTGCCTTGTTCAGTCTCGGGCAAATAAGACGCTCATGAATAGGAGGTGTTCTCTACCTTCAATTCATGAGTGGCTTATGACTCGAGGGGCTAGGCGCTGGAGCTGGATCATATGCTGTCCGAACTTAGATACTATTAGCCATTATGAGTTTTTTAAAAGGTTTTTAAACATTTTGATAAAAAGTCATGAATTTTTTCTTGATTTTTTACTAGATTCATCTATAGTTTTAAAAGGATATAAATGAAAAATTTTCCGGATGTTCAATAGAAAAGCGGAAGCGCCTTGATCAGCCCCGAAAAGCATAAGACGCTCATGAATCGAGGAGCTAGGCGCTGGAGCTAGACATGAAAACTAAGTACAGTGGGGTTAGATGTCGAGCACTAAGCAGTTGTATAAGTCTGTAATTTTTTTCAAATAATAAAACAAGCTTAAATACATGAATTCTGTCTCTTAAGGTTTGACATAAATGTAAAAGGATAAATGTATAGTTGAGAGCTGATAGATGAAAGGATGGTAATAAAATGAGTGAATTATGGTATACAGAGAAACAAACAAAGAATTTTGGGATCACATTAAAAATTAAACAAACGTTACATACAGAGCAAACAGACTTTCAATACTTAGAAATGGTTGAAACGGAAGAGTTTGGAAATATGCTTTTTCTAGATGGAATGGTCATGACATCACAAAAGGACGAATTTGTTTATCATGAAATGGTTGCACATGTTCCTTTATTTACACACCCTAATCCTGAAAATGTTCTTGTTGTTGGCGGCGGTGATGGTGGCGTTATCCGTGAAGTACTGAAACATCCTCAAGTGAAGAAAGCAACACTTGTTGATATAGATGGGAAAGTCATCGAGTATTCAAAAAAATTCCTTCCTGAAATTGCAGGGAAACTAGAAGACCCACGTGTAGAAGTAAAAGTAGGCGACGGCTTCATGCATATCGCTGAAAGTGAAAATGAGTATGATGTTATTATGGTAGATTCAACTGAACCAATGGGGCCTGCTGTAAACTTATTTACAAAAGGATTTTATGCTGGTATTTCAAAAGCGCTTAAAGAAGACGGTGTTTTCGTAGCACAAACAGACAACCCTTGGTTTACACCAGAATTAATTACAAACGTTCAACGTGATGTGAAGGAAATATTCCCGATTACACGTCTTTACACTGCGAACATCCCAACATACCCAAGTGGTTTATGGACATTCACAATTGGTTCAAAGAAATATGATCCACTTGAAGTAAGTGAAGAACGTTTCCATGAAATTGAAACTAAGTATTACACAAAAGAATTACACAAAGCTTGCTTCGTATTACCGAAATTCGTAAGTGACTTAATCAAGTAATTCATATTATATAAGAACTTTAAGTGAGGGAATAGTTCTCTCACTTTTTTATAGGAGGAAAAATAAATGAGATTTGATGAAGCATATTCAGGTAATGTATTTATCAAGAGCCATCCTAACTATGAAGAAAGTGAAGCAGTAATTTACGGAATGCCTATGGATTGGACAGTAAGCTACCGCCCAGGCTCTCGTTTTGGTCCAGCTCGTATTCGTGAGGTATCAATTGGGCTTGAAGAATACAGTGCATATTTAGATCGAGAATTAGATGAAGTAAAATATTATGATGCTGGTGACATTCCGCTCCCATTTGGAAATCCGCAACGAAGCATCGATATGATCGAGGAATATATCGACAAATTACTTGCAGACGACAAATACCCATTAGGTATGGGCGGTGAACATTTGGTTTCCTGGCCAGTAATGAAGGCGATGTATAAAAAATATCCAGATTTAGCGATCATTCATATGGATGCACATACAGATTTACGTGATGAATATGAAGGTGAACCATTATCACATTCAACACCAATTAAAAAAATTGCTGATCTAATCGGACCAAAAAATGTCTATTCATTTGGGATTCGCTCAGGTATGAAGGAAGAGTTCCAATGGGCAAAAG
>NZ_CP055263.1:1615000-1702500 GCF_014217835.1 Metabacillus sp. KUDC1714 | reverse complement strand
GTACCGGGGCTAAACGTATCACCGAAGCTGTGGACTGTTCTTTTAGAACAGTGGTAGGAGAGCGTTCTAAGGGCTGTGAAGCTAGACCGTAAGGACTAGTGGAGCGCTTAGAAGTGAGAATGCCGGTATGAGTAGCGAAAGAGGGGTGAGAATCCCCTCCACCGAATGCCTAAGGTTTCCTGAGGAAGGCTCGTCCGCTCAGGGTAAGTCGGGACCTAAGCCGAGGCCGAAAGGCGTAGGCGATGGACAACAGGTTGAAATTCCTGTACCACCTCCTCACCATTTGAGCAATGGGGGGACGCAGAAGGATAGGGTAAGCGCGCTGTTGGATATGCGCGTCCAAGCAGTTAGGCTGACAACGAGGCAAATCCCGTTGTCATATAAGGCTGAGCTGTGATGGCGAGGGAACTATAGTACCGAAGTTCCTGATTCCACACTGCCAAGAAAAGCCTCTAGCGAGGTGAGAGGTGCCCGTACCGCAAACCGACACAGGTAGGCGAGGAGAGAATCCTAAGGTGAGCGAGAGAACTCTCGTTAAGGAACTCGGCAAAATGACCCCGTAACTTCGGGAGAAGGGGTGCTTTTTAGGGTGAATAGCCCGGAAAAGCCGCAGTGAATAGGCCCAGGCGACTGTTTAGCAAAAACACAGGTCTCTGCGAAGCCGCAAGGCGAAGTATAGGGGCTGACGCCTGCCCGGTGCTGGAAGGTTAAGGGGAGAGGTTAGCGTAAGCGAAGCTTTGAACCGAAGCCCCAGTAAACGGCGGCCGTAACTATAACGGTCCTAAGGTAGCGAAATTCCTTGTCGGGTAAGTTCCGACCCGCACGAAAGGCGTAACGATCTGGGCACTGTCTCAACGAGAGACTCGGTGAAATTATAGTACCTGTGAAGATGCAGGTTACCCGCGACAGGACGGAAAGACCCCGTGGAGCTTTACTGTAGCCTGATATTGAATTTTGGTACAGCTTGTACAGGATAGGTAGGAGCCTGAGAAGCCGGAGCGCTAGCTTCGGTGGAGGCGTCGGTGGGATACTACCCTGGCTGTATTGAAATTCTAACCCACAGCCCTTATCGGGCTGGGAGACAGTGTCAGGTGGGCAGTTTGACTGGGGCGGTCGCCTCCTAAAATGTAACGGAGGCGCCCAAAGGTTCCCTCAGAATGGTTGGAAATCATTCGTAGAGTGTAAAGGCACAAGGGAGCTTGACTGCGAGACCTACAAGTCGAGCAGGGACGAAAGTCGGGCTTAGTGATCCGGTGGTTCCGCATGGAAGGGCCATCGCTCAACGGATAAAAGCTACCCCGGGGATAACAGGCTTATCTCCCCCAAGAGTCCACATCGACGGGGAGGTTTGGCACCTCGATGTCGGCTCATCGCATCCTGGGGCTGTAGTCGGTCCCAAGGGTTGGGCTGTTCGCCCATTAAAGCGGTACGCGAGCTGGGTTCAGAACGTCGTGAGACAGTTCGGTCCCTATCCGTCGTGGGCGTAGGAAATTTGAGAGGAGCTGTCCTTAGTACGAGAGGACCGGGATGGACGCACCGCTGGTGTACCAGTTGTCTTGCCAAAGGCATAGCTGGGTAGCTATGTGCGGAAGGGATAAGTGCTGAAAGCATCTAAGCATGAAGCCCCCCTCAAGATGAGATTTCCCATAGCGTAAGCTAGTAAGATCCCTGAAAGATGATCAGGTTGATAGGTCTGAGGTGGAAGCGCGGTGACGTGTGGAGCTGACAGATACTAATCGATCGAGGACTTAACCACAAAATATACAGCAGCCTAACGGCTCCTGTAAAAGCAAGAGAAGCTTAGTGAATTGAATTGTGAATCGTTATCTAGTTTTGAAGGAATAACCCTTCAATTTCATAAATTATCTGGTAATGATGGCGAAGAGGCCACACCCGTTCCCATGCCGAACACGGAAGTTAAGCTCTTCAGCGCCGATGGTAGTTGGGGGTTTCCCCCTGTGAGAGTAGGACGTTGCCAGGCAAATCAAAAAGAGTTAGCAAAGGCTGACTCTTTTTTTAGTCTAGATATTCATTTGACCAGCTCTCTTTTTATGCCATTTGTTCTACAGAATATGTCTAAGGGTTTCTTCGGTTTAACGAAAATTTATCCTGTTAAATTTCAATAATTATAGGAAGGATCATTGGCTTTCTCTTAGTTTGAGTAAATAAATATTGGCCAACTGATTTTTTTATGCTTTGTTTAATCACGTTCCACTGAATTTTATTCCCTTTTTGTAGATCGTTAACAGTTTTTGTAATAAGGCGATTAACTTCTCTTATGAGTTCCTCAGAATCTCTATTAAACACGAACCCACGTGAAATGGTGTCAGGTTCAGAAACTAGCTTTCCTTCCCTTTTACTCATCGTTAAAACAATCACGAGCATTCCGTCTTCAGAAAGTTGTTTGCGATCTCTTAACACCATGTCCCCGACATCACCTACACCTATTCCATCCACATAGGTATTGCCTGCTGGTATTTTGCGAGTTTGGCGGGCAATAGAATTTGTAATATCTACAACATCACCATTGTTCATAATAAATGTGTTTCCTTGTTCTACTCCAACAGATTCGGCTAATAATCGATGATGGTGTAACATTCTATACTCACCGTGGATGGGTATAAAGTATTTTGGCTTCATTAGTGTAAGCATTAGTTTTAAATCTTCTTGATAGCCATGACCAGATACATGCATTCCTGATGTACTTCCCGTTCCGTAAATCACTTTGGCTCCAAGTGTGAGTAAGTTGTCTACGATCCGTGTGACATTCCGTTCATTCCCTGGTATTGGACCTGCTGCAAAAATAACCGTATCCTCTGGTAAAATGTCAACACCCCGAAAGTTTCCAGTAGATAATCGGGCAAGGGCTGCTAATGGTTCACCTTGGCTCCCCGTACATAAGATGGCTACCTTTTCAGGGGCCAATTCATTGATTTCATGTTGTTCAATGATCATCCCATCAGGAACTGTTAAATAACCACGTTCAATTGCAATATCCACTACATTTACCATACTGCGTCCAAGTAACGATATCTTTCGATTTGTTTTTTGTGCAGCATCCACAACTTGCTGAATGCGATTAATATTAGAAGCGAACGTTGAAAGAATTACTTTGCGTTCTGCTTTCATGAAGGCGTCCTCAACATGTTTACCTACCATTTGCTCTGATGGGGTTAAACCAGGACGTTCTGCGTTGGTACTTTCAGATAGTAGAAGGAAGACGCCATCTCTTCCGATTTCTGCCATTTTATGAATATCCGAATGTTCATTATTCGCGGGGGTCAAATCGAACTTGAAGTCTCCAGTATGTACGATTTTTCCCTCTGGTGTGTTAAAAACAACCCCTAAGCAATCAGGAATACTATGATTTACTTTGAAAAAAGTTACATTGATGTCATCGAAATTTAAATTTGAGCTAGAGTCAATTTCAATCAGTTCAGTATCCCTTAAGAGTTTATGTTCTTCTAATTTTAATTCAATTAAACCTAGTGTGAAACGTGTTGCATATACGGGTACATTTAATTTTTTTAAGAAGAACGGGATTCCTCCGATATGATCTTCATGTCCATGAGTAACGATTAATGCTGTTATTTTATCTTTATTTTCTAGTAAGTAGGTAATATCAGGAATAATCAAATCAATTCCTAATAAACTTTCATCTGGGAACTTATTACCACAGTCGATAATCACAATATTATTGGAATATTCAATTGCATACATGTTCTTTCCGACTTCATTTAAGCCACCTAAAGCGAAAATAGATAATACATTCTCTTTTGTGCTCAAGATTATAGCCTCCTAGATTCAATATATATTAGCTAATATTCCCTTTGAGGGATCAATTATTAGGGAAAGAAGGTATAAAGGGCATTGAAGTGAAGTAAAGTGATCATTATTATTAGAATTTACATAAACTGTACAGAAGTTAATTTGAGAATTTAACATTATCAATTCTTAAATAAATAGAAACAAAAGTGGCTTAAAGCAAGGGACAAACCTATATTTTTTATAGTGTATAAGAAGTTATCTCTTGCGTTGTTGCAAATGGTTCTTTACAATAGTAAAGTTATAGAAGAATGATGAAAAGGGAGTGTCTACATGTCAGAAAGCACACCTGTTCAAATCCATGTTATATCGGAAATCCACAATGAGCACGATCATGAAAAAGAAACAATTGAGGTCCATACAACAGGGGAGCATGTCCTAAAGGGAAAGACCATTTATTTACGATATGAAGAAGAGCATGAGCTTGGCTTTGTTAAAACAACAGTAAAAGTAACGCAAAATGAGGTTGTTGTAATGCGCTCAGGAGCTGTTACTATGAAGCAACGCTTTATTCAAGATGCGCAAACCTTAACAAATTACTCTACACCTTTTGGCAGGCTTCAACTAGAAACAAATACAAAATCGCTATCATTTGAAACACATGAGCTTGAAGGTAAGCTCGTTATTTTATATGATTTGCAAATAGATGAAAAAGAGAAGCATGTACATAAACTAATGTTGACATATAAGGAGGAACAAAAATGAATATCGTTGAACAAGTTAAAGAACGATTAAAGGATGAAATCAAGGCCGCTGTGATCAAAGCAGGTCTTGCAGAAGAAGCACAGGTACCTGACGTTCTTTTAGAAATTCCAAAAGAAAAAGCACATGGGGATTATTCGACAAACATGGCGATGCAATTGGCTCGTGTAGCAAAAAAAGCACCTCGTATGATCGCGGATGACATTGTCGCAAATTTTGATAAAGAAAAAGGGTCGATTGAAAAGATTGAAATCGCTGGTCCAGGCTTTATTAATTTTTATATGAACAATAGCTATTTAACAGAATTAGTCCCATCTATTTTAAAAGCAGGGGCTAACTATGGTGAAACAAATATTGGTAACAAAGAAAAGGTTCAAGTTGAATTTGTTTCTGCAAACCCAACAGGTGACCTTCATCTAGGTCATGCTCGTGGTGCTGCAGTTGGCGATTCCTTATGTAATGTTCTAACAAAAGCAGGCTATGATGTGTCACGTGAATATTACATCAATGACGCTGGAAATCAAATTAACAACCTAGCTCGTTCAGTTGAAGCGCGTTATTTACAAGCTTTAGGTAAGGACGCTGAAATGCCTGAGGATGGCTATCATGGTGCAGATATTATCGGAATTGGGAAAAAGCTTGCTGAAGAATTTGACGACAGATTTGCTGAGCAGGACAGTGAGGAACGTTTAGGATTCTTTAGAGAATATGGCTTAAAATATGAAATGGGCAAGCTAAAAGCAGACCTAGAAGAGTTCCGTGTCGCATTTGATGTTTGGTATTCAGAAACATCGCTTTACCATAATGGGAAAATTGATGAAGCTCTGGCGGCACTTAAGGAAAAAGGCCATATCTATGAAGAAGAAGGCGCAACTTGGTTCCGCTCAACAACATTTGGAGATGACAAAGACCGTGTACTCATCAAAAATGACGGTTCTTATACGTATTTAACACCAGATATTGCTTACCACAAGGACAAGCTTGACCGCGGATTTACAAAGCTTATCAACGTATGGGGAGCAGATCACCATGGCTATATCCCACGTATGAAAGCTGCCATTGAGGCGCTTGGCTATGGCAAGGAAACACTTGAAGTAGAGATCATTCAACTTGTTCATCTATATAAAAACGGTGAAAAAATGAAAATGAGTAAGCGTACTGGTAAAGCAGTGACAATGAGAGATTTAATTGAAGAGGTTGG
The DNA here is from genome assembly GCF_014217835.1 of Metabacillus sp. KUDC1714. NCBI lineage: Bacteria > Bacillati > Bacillota > Bacilli > Caryophanales > Bacillaceae > Metabacillus > Metabacillus elymi. Next base: position 1,696,772 of record NZ_CP055263.1, on the reverse strand, counting down.
TCTTGACGCAGTTCGCTACTTCTTCGCGATGAGAAGTGCTGATACACATATGGATTTTGATCTAGATCTTGCTGTTTCAAAATCAAATGAAAACCCTGTTTACTATGCTCAATATGCACATGCGCGTATTTGCAGCATGCTTCGCCAAGGAGAAGAGCAAGGCTTAACATTTGACGACAACTTAAAGCTTGATGAAATTTCATCTGAAAAGGAATTTGACCTTTTGAAAAAATTAGGTGAATTCCCTCAAGCAGTTGCAGAAGCAGCTCAAAAACGAATCCCACATCGCATCACAAATTACATTTACGATTTAGCATCAACACTACACAGCTTTTACAATGCTGAAAAGGTGTTAGATCCTGAAAATACAGAGAAAAGTCGTGCAAGACTCGGTTTAATGAAAGCAACACAAACAACATTACAGAACGCTCTTACATTGATTGGCGTTTCGTCGCCTGAAAAAATGTAATTAGGTAAAAACTCAGATGGGAATTCTCATCTGAGTTTTTTTATGTAAAATTTAATGGTGACTTTGCAATCTTGGTCAATATTTTTGCAAGTATGAAGATGGATTTTGGCAAAATAGCCACTAGTTTTGCAAGATAGAAGAGTGATTTTGCAATCTTAGCGACTAATTTTGCAAATATAAAGAGGAATTTTGCAACTTGACCAAATAATCTTGCAAATCCAAGGAGGAATTTTACAACTTAACCAAATAATCTTGCAACTCCCCAATTCTATGCATCTACCACTCAATCGTTGCACCCCCAACCCGTTTTACACCTCTAATTTTGCTAAGATCCTCACAAAGTCTAAGAGCGGCTTTATCCTTTTGCTTTGCTTCAATCATAAAGTCTAAATCCACATTCATTTCCTTCAACACCTTCACTAAAGGCAGCAAAAATTCAGCATCGACATAGTCGGCATGACTTCTGTATTCCTTTTCAGATTTAGGTGAGGATACATGAATTTTGGGCTGGATGCCAATCCAAGACCATGTTTTAAAAATGTCAGGTAATAAGTCTTCAACAGCCTCATCATCCTCTTTATTAGCCATAAAATGATGATAGTCAAAAAGCAAAGGGATTCTCTCCTTTTGACAAATTGTTAACGTTTCTGTTGCAGTATAGGTTTTATCATCGTTTTCAAGTGTCATGCGCTTCTTAATATAATCAGGGAGTTGCTTAATATTGGTGTGAAAACGTTCGGTTGCAGCCTGCTTGTTTCCATATGCACCACCAACATGGATATTAATAATCGCTTCATTCGCAAGTCCCATTGCCTCTAAAACGTCATAATGGTATGCCATATCACCAACTGCATTGTCAGTGATATGTGGTTTATCACTCGTGAACAGTGTAAATTGATTTGGATGAAAACTAGTACGAAGCTTATGTTTTTTCACAAGTTGTCCAATTTCAGACAGTAAATCCTTAAAAGGAGTTCTGTAATCCCAAAGCACCTCAGGATGTGTTGCTAACGGCACAATCGATGATGAAAAGCGGTACAAATAAATTTCTTGAGCAATATTATAATGAATCATTCGTAGCGTGTGCTCAAGATTTTTTCTCGTCACATAAAGAAGCTGCTGTTTTCTCTCGTTTTCATCAAGTTTTTTCCAGCGAGTAAACGTTAATGCTTTTGCTGGAGAGCAATCCCAAAGAGAAAGTGCATGTGAAACATATCCAAATCGAATAATCATCCAATTCCCCCTTGTATACTAATCAAGAGACTCTTTATAAAAAGTGAGAAATTATCGTTGCAAATACTTCTTTGCCTCGTTTTAGATAGGAACGCTTTTTATAAGCCTCATAGGTTAAAAGCTCAGATCGACGAAAATCTTCACTGATTTGTTTTTTAACAATTTGGATAAACTCTTGATCAAAGATTAAACAATTCATTTCATCGTTCAAATATAAGCTTCGTTTATCAAAATTAGCTGTTCCAATGTCACAAAGATGGTCATCGATTACGATGCACTTCGAATGATAAAATCCATAGTAAAATTGATAAATTTCACAGCCTGCAAGTAAAAGCTTGCCAAAGTAAGGGTAGGAGGCTTCCTGAACAAGGGGATGATCTTCTTTCATCGGCACCATAATTTTTACGTTTACTCCTCTTGCGATTGCGGCTAACAGTTCATTAAGTATTGTTTTACCTGGAATAAAATAGGGGGAGCAAATAATGATTTCCTGTTGGGCATCTCTTATGAATGAAATAAAATGGTCATTTAAATGTTCGCCATAAGTTGAAATGAACTTATGTGTCTTTGTCCCCTCAGGCTGACTAGGGAAATAACGAGTATCCTTACGTTTATCTTCCTCAGTAGCATCATACCAATCCTTAAAAAATTGTTCTTGTAAATCGTTTACCCCTGTACCAGTAATTTTAAGATGATAATCTCTCCAATAACCGAATTTAGGATCCTTCCCAATATACTCTCTTGCAATATTAAAGCCTCCCAAATAGGCGAATTTCCCATCAATAACAGTTATTTTACGATGATTTCTAGCTTGAAGTGTGTAAAAAATATAAGGGAATTTTACTTTGTGTGAATAGGCAAAGTTAACACCTTTATCCTTTAGTTCGTTAATTTTGTGTTTTTTAAGCTTAAAGCATCCTACATAATCAAGTAATAGGCGTACTTCAATTCCTTGAATTGCCTTTTCACCTAATAATGAAAGAAATTCGTTACTAACCTCATCATTTTTTACAATAAAAAATAAAACATGAATGCTATGTTGACAATTTTTAATTCGCTCAAATAAGTCCTCATATAGCTTTTCTCCGTCGATAAACAGGTTAATCTCACTTTTCCTCAAAGGATATTGAGTATATTTGGATTTGGAAAGATGATCTCTTCTTCCAAGATGATAGTCGATTGTGAACCAACAAATAAGTGCCACTAATATCAAACATATGGTAATGAAGATAGCCAAATTTCATTCCTCCTAGTAGCAAGCTATATTTACAATAGTCTTGGCTTGAGGTGCATTTTTTATGTATTGATCCACACGACGCATATTTTGTTTTCAATTGAATACATTTGGAACAATCATTTATACATTCAGTATGAAAAAGTATTGACTGAATGCTCATTCATTTATTATCATAGTAGTATAATGTAAATGCAGAATTTTAGAAGCGTTATGACCAAAGGGGAGAATTACCAAGTAAGAAATGGCCTGCAACAACTGGGAGATTGGGGGAAAAGGAATGGATGCATTACTATGGGTTAATTTTATTGCATTCTTAATTGTAACCGCTTACGCAGTACACTTATTTATCTACTTAATTCGAACGAGGATGGCCTACATTAAGCTAGGGAAAAAAGTTGAATTCGATGGTGAGGTAAAAGAGAGACTTCAAAAAATATGGGTGAATGTTTTTGGACAGAAAAAGTTGTTAAAGGATAAGAAGAGCGGGATCATCCACGTAATGTTTTTCTATGGGTTTATCCTTGTTCAATTTGGAGCGATTGATTTTATTGTAAAAGGGCTAATTCCTGGTGCTCATTTACCACTTGGACCGCTCTATCCAGCTTTCACCTTTTTTCAAGAGATGGTTACGTTCATGATTTTAGTAGCTGTCGTTTGGGCGTTTCATCGGCGCTATGTTGAAAAGCTTGTTCGACTAAAACGTGGCTTTAAATCAGGATTAGTCTTAATTTTTATTGGCGGACTTATGTTATCTGTCCTTCTTGGTAATGGAATGGGGATTATCTGGCATGGACATGAGCTTACATGGTCAGAACCAATTGCCTCATCATTAGCCTTTTTACTTAGCTTTGTAGGAGATACTGGATCAATTGTCGTCTTCTACATAGCATGGTGGATTCACTTATTATTCTTACTAACATTCCTAGTATATGTGCCGCAATCAAAGCATGCCCATCTAATTGCAGGACCAGCAAATGTGTATTTTAACAGAGTTTCAAATCCTGGCAAACTTGAAAAAATTGATTTTGAAGACGAAACACAAGAAACATTTGGTGTTGGGAAAATTCAAGACTTTACTCAGCCACAATTAATTGATTTGTATGCATGTGTTGAATGTGGACGTTGTACAAATATGTGTCCTGCTACAGGAACTGGGAAAATTCTTTCGCCAATGGACTTAATTCTTAAGCTTCGCGATCATTTAACCCTTACCGGTGCTGCTGTTACACAAAAACAGCCATGGGTACCAGCTGTAGCGTTTAACAATACAAAGGGGAACCAAATTGCGATGATGGCAGCAGGTTCTGGCGTACAAGAGTCTGCAGCAGCAGCTGTTGATTACAATCCATCCTTAATCGGTGATGTCATCACAGAAGAAGAAATCTGGGCCTGTACAACTTGTCGGAACTGTGAAGATCAATGCCCAGTAATGAATGAGCATGTTGATAAAATCATCGATATGCGCAGATATCTTGTGTTAACAGAAGGAAAAATGGATGCTGATGGAAAGCGTGCAATGACAAATATTGAACGTCAAGGCAACCCATGGGGATTAAACCGCAAAGAGCGTGAAACATGGCGTGAGGCTCGTGAAGATGTTATCGTACCTACCGTAAAAGAAATGAACAAGGCTGGTGAAGAGTTTGAATACCTATTCTGGGTCGGCTCAATGGGCTCATATGATAATCGCAGCCAAAAAATAGCCTTATCATTCGCAAAGCTTCTAAATAAAGCAGGAGTGACATTTGCCATTCTAGGTAATAAGGAAAAGAACTCTGGTGATACACCACGTCGTCTCGGAAATGAGTTTTTATTCCAAGAGCTTGCGACTAAAAACATTGATGAATTTGTGAAAAATGATGTGAAAAAGATTGTCACCATCGATCCGCATGCCTATAACATCTTTAAAAATGAGTACCCTGACTTTGGTCTAGAAGCTGAAGTCTATCATCATACAGAACTACTTGCAAAATTAGTGGAGGAAGGAAGATTGAATCCACAACAGCCTGTCAATGAAACCATTACCTTCCACGATTCCTGTTATCTTGGAAGATACAATGAAGTATACGAGGCACCTCGAACAATTTTAAAAGCGATTCCTGGTGTAAAACTCGTTGAAATGGAACGCAATCGTGAAAAAGGAATGTGCTGTGGTGCAGGCGGTGGCTTGATGTGGATGGAGGAAGACACAGGAAGTCGCATAAACGTAGCAAGAACAGAGCAAGCCCTAGCTGCAAACCCAACTGTCATCAGCTCAGGATGCCCATACTGCTTAACAATGCTTAGCGACGGAACAAAAGCTAAAGAAGTAGAAGAGCAAGTAAGCACATATGACGTAGCAGAACTATTGGAGAAATCAATCCTTTAAGAAGAGGGGGACAGTCCCCTCTTTGACAATGAGTACAAGTTGAGCGAGCGTTCGGTCAGTCAAGTTAGGATTGTAAACGGTTACTGAAATATCGAGTGGGATTTTAAATAATAAGTTTGACAGATTTCGGGGACAGTCCCCAACAATCAACAATACAATGTTTGGGGACAGTCCCCAATAATCAAAAAGGGGAGAGATAACATGGCAAAAACAGTGATTTTAAGTGGAGTAAGAACACCGGTAGGGAAATTTGGTGGATCACTTTCAACGTTAACGGCATCTGAGCTTGGTGGTATCGCTATAAAAGAAGCGCTAAAACGTGCTAATGTTGCTGGCGAACAAGTTAATGAAGTGATTTTTGGAAATGTTCTTCAAGGTGGGCAAGGACAAATCCCGTCACGCCAAGCTGCGCGGCAAGCAGGCCTCCCGTGGAATGTAAAAACGGAGACAATTAATAAAGTTTGTGCGTCAGGATTAAGAAGTGTCACTTTAGCAGATCAAATCATCCGAGCCGGGGATGAGGAGGTTATCGTAGCTGGTGGGATGGAATCGATGAGTAATGCACCATACCTTTTACCCAAGGCACGCTTTGGACTAAGAATGGGTGATGGTACTGTTAAAGATTTAATGATCCATGATGGGCTAACTTGTAGTTTCACAGGTGTTCATATGGGCACATACGGTAACAGCACATCAGCAGAATTAAATCTTACTCGAGAACAACAGGATGAATGGGCACTAAGAAGCCATCAGCGTGCCGTTCATGCACAAGAGTCTGGTTTACTAAGTGAAGAGATTGTACCAGTAGCGGTTCCACAGCGTAAAGGTGATCCAATCGTAGTTGAAAAAGATGAAGCACCACGTAAAGATACATCAATTGAGCGTCTTTCAAGTCTTGCCCCTGTTTTTGATCATGACGGTACAATTACAGCAGGTAATGCCCCAGGAATTAATGATGGAGCTGCAGCACTTGTTCTCATGAGTGATGAAAAAGCACAAAAGGAAGGGCATATTCCGCTAGCTACCATCATTGGACATACAGCAGTTGCAGTAGAAGCGAAGGATTTTCCAAAAACACCGGGACTTGTTATTAATGAGCTTTTAAAGAAAACAGGAAAAACCGTCAGCGATATTGACTTATTTGAAATTAATGAAGCATTTGCAACAGTAGCATTAGCAGCTAACCAAATTTCAAATCTTGATCCAGAAAAGGTCAATGTAAACGGTGGAGCTGTAGCGCTAGGACATCCGATTGGCGCAAGTGGGGCAAGAATCATTATTACCCTTATTCATGAATTAAAGCGCAGAGGCGGAGGAATTGGTGTTGCGGCGATTTGCAGCGGCGGAGGTCAAGGCGACGCAATTATGATTGAAGTGTAATCTAGCGATGGGGACAGTCCCCAATTGCTCTGTGGGGACTGTCCCCCATTTAAAACCAAGGGGGATGGATATGGAGATTCAAAAGATAATGGTCATCGGGGCTGGGCAAATGGGCTCAGGTATTGCCCAGGTATGTGCAAGTGCGGGCTTCGATGTCATTTTACATGATATAAAAGAGGAATTTGTAAATAAAGGCTATCACTCCATTGAAAAACAGCTGCAAAGGCAAGTGGAAAAAGGCCGACTAACACCACAAGAAAAAGATGAAACACTTCAAAGAATTACACCCTCTGTAGAACTCTCAAACGCACGTTTTATCGACATCGCCATTGAAGCAGTTGTTGAAAAAATGGATGTGAAAACAACCCTTTTTCATGAGCTTGATCAATTAGCACCAGACCATGCCATTTTAGCAACCAACACATCATCATTGCCGATTACTGAAATTGCTGCGGCAACAAAACGCCCAGAAAAAGTAATTGGTATGCACTTTATGAATCCAGTGCCAGTCATGAAGCTAGTTGAAATTATTCGCGGGCTTGCAACAGATGATGAAGTATTTCAGAACATCTACGACTTGACAAAAAAATTAAATAAAGTCCCAGTTGAAGTAAATGATTTTCCAGGCTTTGTATCCAATCGAATCTTAATGCCAATGATTAATGAAGCAATTTATACCGTTTATGAAGGGGTTGCTTCACCAGAGGCAGTCGACGAGGTCATGAAGCTTGGGATGAATCATCCAATGGGACCACTTACATTGGCCGACTTTATTGGTCTAGATACATGTCTTTTTATTATGGAAACACTTCACGAGGGCTTTGGTGATGATAAATACCGACCATGCCCATTACTCCGTAAATACGTTAAGGCAGGATGGTTAGGGAAGAAGACAGGTAGAGGATTTTATAGCTATTAAAGGTTATTCAAAAAGCCATCAAATGATAAGCAGCGAATCATAGGAGTGCTCGGTTTTTTCGGTTTAAATGTCCGCAAAACTATAGTGACCTGACGTTCTTGCTTCTAGTTTGTCAGCAATTTGATTTCGATTAGTAAGGTTTGACCTATTCCAAAGGGGTGGCATCAAGTGAAATTACATTTTACAGAAGAACAAATCATGATGCGGAAGATGGTTCGCGAATTTGCAAAGTCTGAGATAGAGCCGTTTGTTGAAAGTATGGAAAAAGGAGTATTCCCGCGAGTAATCCTAAAAAAGATGGGAGAGCTTGGGCTAATGGGAATCCCTATTCCTGAAGAGTACGAGGGCGCTGGCATGGACTTTACTTCATATATGATCGCAATCCATGAAATTTCAAAAGTAAGTGCAGCACTAGGAGTGATTCTTTCTGTTCATACTTCAGTTGGAACCCTCCCGATTTTAGCGTTCGGATCAGAAAAGCAAAAGAAAAACTATGTGACGAAGCTAGCAAAGGGTGAGAAATTGGCAGCGTTTTGCCTGACGGAACCAAGCTCTGGCTCAGATGCCGCTAGCATGAAAACACGTGCAGTTAAAAGTGGAAATCATTATCTATTAAATGGTTCAAAAATGTTTATCACAAATGGCGGTGAAGCCGATACGTACATTGTTTTTGCAAGAACTTCGAGTGGATCTGGAAGCGCTGGGATTTCCGCATTTATTGTTGATAAGGATGCTCAAGGATTAATAATTGGGAAAGACGAACACAAAATGGGATTGAATGGCTCTAGAACCGTTCAATTGATCTTTGAGAATGCCCAGGTACCTATAGAAAATCTTCTTGGTGAAGAGGGTCAAGGGTTTAAAATTGCGATGGCAAACCTTGACGGTGGCAGAATTGGCATCGCAGCACAGTCGCTTGGAATTGCTGAGGCGGCGCTTGAAAAGGCAACATTATATGCAAAAGAGCGACATCAATTTGGAAAACCAATTGCTAGCCAACAAGGTATTGCTTTTAAACTAGCAGATATGGCGACAAATGTGGAAGCGGCAAAACTATTAGTCTATCAAGCTGCATACTTAAAGGGAAATAACCTGCCATGTGGAAAACAGGCAGCAATGGCAAAGCTATTTGCTTCTAAAACAGCGATGGAGGTAGCGACTGAAGCTGTCCAAATCTTCGGTGGCTATGGCTATACAAAGGATTATCCGGTAGAACGATATTTTCGCGATGCAAAGGTATGTGAAATTTATGAAGGTACGAGTGAAATACAACGAATTGTTATCAGTAAGCACCTACTAAAAGAAAGGTTCAGTTAAAGCTCACTGTTGTTTCTTGCACTTTGTTGATTGGAGGCTCACGTACCGCCCGCGGAAATCAACAACCAAATTTAACAGAACCAAAAGAAAAGTAAGATGACTCGGGGGATGATCACATGTATTTTAAGTTATCTGATGAACACGAAATGTTAAGAAAGATGGTTAGAGACTTTGCGAAGAAGGAAGTAGAACCAACAGCAGCTGAGCGTGATGAGCAGGAACGTTTTGATATGAACATTTTTAGAAAAATGGCTGATTTAGGATTGCTAGGGATTCCATGGCCTGAGGAGTATGGCGGCATCGGTAGTGATTATTTAGCATATGTCATTGCTGTTGAGGAGCTATCAAGAATCTGTGCCTCAACTGGTGTGACACTATCTGCTCATACATCTTTAGCTGGCTTTCCTTTATTCAAGTTCGGAACAGAAGAGCAAAAGCAAAAATACTTAAAACCAATGGCATTAGGGGAGAAAATTGGTGCGTACGGTTTAACAGAGCCTAGCTCGGGTTCTGATGCTGGCGGAATGAGAACAAATGCTAGATTAGAAGGGGACCATTATGTCTTAAATGGCTCGAAGATTTTCATTACAAATGGTGGTATTGCTGATATTTATCTCGTATTTGCGATAACAGATTCGTCTAGTAAGCATAAAGGAACAACAGCCTTTATCATTGAAAAAGACTTTGAAGGATTCTCTGTAGGGAAAAAAGAGAGCAAGCTCGGGATTCGATCTTCACCAACAACAGAGATTATTTTTGAAGAATGTAAGGTACCAAAGGAAAATGTGTTAGGCGAAATAGGAGAAGGCTTTAAAATTGCGATGATGACATTAGATGGCGGTCGAAATGGAATTGCCGCCCAAGCAGTTGGAATTGCGCAAGGAGCATTAGATGCAGCTGTTGCTTATGCGAAGGAGCGAGAGCAGTTCGGAAAACCAATTGCCGCACAACAGGGAATCAGCTTTAAGCTTGCTGATATGGCAACAAATATAGAAGCGGCACGGCTCTTAACCTATCAAGCGGCATGGCTTGAATCCGTTGGCCTACCATATGGCAAAGAATCAGCGATGTCAAAGCTATTCGCTGGGGATACTGCGATGAAAGTAACGACTGAAGCTGTCCAAGTATTTGGGGGCTATGGTTATACAAAGGATTATCCCGTTGAACGTTATATGAGGGATGCGAAGATTACGCAAATTTACGAAGGTACACAGGAAATCCAACGCCTGGTTATTTCCCGTATGTTAACGAAATAAACAAAGTTTCTAGGGTGAAAACATTAAGTTTGGAACAATTTTAGCTTTATAAAAAGAGGTAAAGCGGATCCGGCCACTTACCTCTATAGGATTGGTGGGAGGTAGATGAAAAAGCGTGAGGTGCTTGCATCTGTCAAGGATGAGAGATTAATAGAAAAGCGGCGGGATCAGATGGTTAAAGGTGCGGTAACCCTTTTTAAAGAAAAGGGGTTTCACCGGACAACTACTAGAGAAATTGCTCGCTCTGCAGGTTTTAGTATCGGGACATTATATGAATACATTCGGCAAAAAGAGGATGTGTTGTACTTAGTTTGTGATACGATCTATGATCAGGTACACATCCGGCTTGAACAGGATATTGATATGAAGCAAGGAACAATCGAAAGCTTAAAGCTAGCGATAAAAAATTATTTTAAAGTAGTCGATGACATGCAGGATGAAGTTCTTGTTATGTACCAAGAAGCAAAGTCCTTATCAAAAGATGCACTTCCATATGTATTGAAAAAAGAAGCTGAAATGGCTGCAATGTTTAAGAAGATTATTGAAAGCTGCATCAAAAATGGTGAATTAACACTAACAGAGCAAGAATCAGAACTAATCTCCCATAACATAATCGTTCAAGGGCAAATGTGGGCTTTTAGAAGATGGACGATTCAAAAAAACTATACGATTGACGAATATATTGAGCTGCAAACAAAGGTGATTTTACAAGGCGTTGGTGAGAAATAGTATTCATTTCTCACAGAATGCCATGAAAAGAAATCGAAGTTCACCGATATCACCAAATTTCATCCTGGCCATTCACATCAAGAGCTACATTTCATCCGAACTAAAAAAATATTAATTTTACACAACTGAAAATAAAAGGGGGGTATATAGATGGCAACAAACGAAATCTACAAACCGAAGCACCCAGTTCGCTTTGTAACGGCATCAAGCTTATTTGATGGGCATGATGCTTCGATAAATATTATGCGTCGTATTCTACAAGGGAGTGGTGCTGAGGTCATTCATCTTGGTCATAACAGATCAGTAGAAGAAATTGTATCAGCAGCTATTCAAGAGGATGCTCAAGGAATTGCCATTTCCTCGTATCAAGGGGGACATGTTGAATTTTTTAAATATATGTATGATCTTTTAGCTGAAAGAGGAGCTGGGCATATACGTCTCTTTGGTGGCGGCGGTGGCGTCATCATTCCTCGGGAAATAAGAGAATTACATGAGTATGGGATTGCAAAGATCTTTTCACCTGAGGATGGTAGGGAATTAGGTCTGCAAGGAATGATCAATTATATGTTAAAGGAATGTGATTTTTCAACTGTAAATGAAAGTGACATGGACCTTGAGAACCTGAAAATAGGAGAGCCTAAAGCTGTTGCAACGTTCATTTCCTATGCAGAAGCAAAGGTTCTTCATAATGAAGTATCTGCTGGTGTTGAATCACTTTTTAAGCAAGTTAATCAACTCGAATCAAATGCACCAGTTATCGGTATAACGGGAACAGGTGGAGCTGGAAAAAGCTCATTAACCGATGAATTAATCAGAAGGTTTCTAAATGAAGTACCTGAATTGAAAATTGCTGTGCTTTCTGTTGATCCGACTAAGCAAAAAACGGGTGGTGCGCTTTTAGGAGATCGAATCCGGATGAATGCGATTTTTTCACCAAGAGTGTATATGAGGAGCCTAGCGACTCGGAAATCAAAAACCGAGCTTTCCTTAGCGATCCAAGACGCCATTTCAGTTGTAAAAGGTGCTGGCTTTGGCTTAGTTATTGTTGAGACGAGCGGAATTGGTCAAGGAGATGCTGAAATAGCGGAAATTTGTGATCTATCTCTCTACGTCATGACAAGTGAGTTCGGTGCACCATCACAGCTAGAAAAAATCGATATGATCGACTATGCAGATTTAATCGTCATTAATAAATTTGAGCGCAAAGGCTCTGAGGATGCAAAACGCCAGGTGCAGAAGCAATATCAACGAAGTCGGCAATTATTTGATCAGCCGCTAGATGCTATGCCAGTGTATGGGACAATTGCTAGTCAATTCAATGACCTCGGTACAAACACATTATTTGCTAGACTTTTGGAGTTAATTAATGAAAAGGCAAATAAAAAGTGGCAAACGTCCTTGCCAGTAGCGGATGATGTTGAAAAGCAAAACGTAATTATTCCCCCAGAAAGAAGATATTATTTACGAGAAATTAGTGAAACAGTAAGAAATTATCACAAGCAATCAGAAGAACAAGCAAATGCAGCAACAAAGCTCTTTCAAGTAAAAGGAACAGTAGAGACTCTTGCAAGCCAAGAAGGAAACGAAGAAGTGATCCGCTCGTTACAGGAATTACAAGTAAGACTTGAAGAAAATTTAACGACACAATCTAAAACACATCTAAAACAATGGGAAGAAATGAAAGAGAAATATGCTCAAAATGAGTTTACAACTGTTATTCGAGACAGAGAAATTATTACTAATTTAAAGACTGTTTCATTATCCGGTTTATCCATCCCAAAGGTGTCATTACCTAAATATAAGAATGATGGCGACATTTTATCCTGGCTTTATAAAGAAAATGTACCAGGTTCTTTCCCTTACACTGCTGGAGTATTCCCTTTTAAACGCGAAGGTGAAGACCCAAAACGACAATTTGCAGGTGAAGGAACGCCGGAACGAACTAATCGCCGTTTCCATTATTTATCAAAGGATGATACTGCAAAACGGTTAAGTACAGCTTTTGATTCGGTGACTTTATATGGCGAAGATCCAGCACATCGCCCAGATATTTATGGGAAAATTGGTGAGAGTGGAGTAAGCATTTGCACATTAGATGATATGAAAAAGCTATATAGCGGCTTTGACCTTTGTGCTCCTTCTACATCAGTGTCGATGACGATAAATGGTCCGGCACCGATCATCTTAGCAATGTTTATGAATGCGGCAATTGAGCAACAAGTGGAGAAAAAAGAAGTAGAACTTAATCGCTCCCTTACCGAGCACGAATATGATGCAGTAAAATCCTTAACCCTACAAACTGTTAGAGGAACAGTCCAAGCAGATATTTTAAAAGAAGACCAAGGACAAAATACATGTATTTTCTCAACAGAATTCGCATTGAGGCTCATGGGGGATATTCAACAATATTTCATTGATCAAAAGGTGAGAAATTATTATTCTGTCTCAATTTCTGGCTATCATATCGCAGAAGCTGGGGCAAACCCAATTTCCCAGCTAGCGTTTACGCTATCAAATGGTTTCACGTATGTAGAATATTATTTAAGCAGAGGCATGGATATAAACTCATTTGCGCCAAACCTGTCCTTCTTCTTTAGTAATGGACTTGATCCAGAATATACAGTAATTGGTCGGGTCGCAAGAAGAATATGGGCTACTGTTATGAGAGATAAGTATGGTGCAAATGAACGAAGTCAAAAGCTTAAATATCATGTTCAAACATCAGGGCGTTCTTTACATGCTCAAGAAATTGATTTTAATGATATTCGTACGACATTACAGGCTCTAATGGCGTTACATGATAACTGTAACTCCCTTCACACAAATGCTTACGATGAAGCAATTACAACTCCGACAGAAGAATCTGTTCGTAGAGCAATGGCGATCCAAATGATTATTACAAAAGAACACGGCTTAACCAAAAATGAAAATCCGCTGCAAGGCTCTTTTATTATCGAGGAATTAACGGATTTAGTAGAGGAAGCAGTTCTTCAGGAATTTGATCGAATCAATGAACGCGGCGGTGTACTTGGCGCCATGGAAACCCAATATCAGCGGGGGAAAATCCAGGATGAATCAATGCATTACGAAATGAAAAAACACACTGGTGAACTGCCGATTATTGGCGTCAATACGTACCTTAATCCAAATCCCCCATCACAGGAATCGGTTGATAATATGGAGCTTGCTCGTGCAACTAAAGAGGAGAAAGAAACACAAATTAATAATTTAAGTGCTTTCCAGCAAGCAAATGCCAAGAAAGTTGATGAGGCGTTACTAAGATTAAAGAAAACCGCAATTGAAAATGGTAATATCTTTGCAGAGCTTATGGAAACAGTAAAGGTAGCAAGTCTTGGTCAAATAACACAAGCACTCTACGAAGTTGGCGGACAGTATAGACGGAATATGTAATAATATATCTCGCTCATGATTAGCAGGCTGCTAATCATGAGTTTTTAATCGTAGTTTAAATGAAAAAATTGCAAGATTATTACCCAAACTTGCAAAATTCTCTTCTATAGTTGCAAAATAAGTACTTAAAGTTGCAAGATTCCGCTTCAAAGTTGCAAGAACACCCCGAATTTAGAGGTTAGAGGCCAGATTATGTGACCTTCTATTAAATTCAAAGCGCAAAAAGTTCTTTTGAATATTTTTTACGTGATAAATGTGGCATAAACTGCTAGAATTTGTTTATAATGAATGGTATGATTTGCAGACTTGACTTTAGATTTATACATATTTACGTATTAAATAGATGATTTACCTAGAAAGGGAGTGCCGAGCTTTGAGTCTAAAGCAATTAACAGACGAACAAATAAAAGAAATGGCAATGGTAGAGGTTGCCTATGAACTTTTTGTAGAAGGTAAAAAACCGTACATTTTTAGTGAATTAGTAGAGGAAGTTTCTTCGCTTCTTGGGTTAACAAAAAAACAAGTAGAAGATAAAATCGCTCAATTCTATACAGATATTAATATCGATGGCCGTTTTATTTGTGTAGGAGAAAACATGTGGGGATTACGTACTTGGTATCCTTATGAGCAAATTGAAGAAGAAATTGTGCCAGTTGCGAAGCCTAAAAAGAAAAAGGCGAAAAAAGGTGTCGAGGATGATCTTGAGGATGACTTCGATGTCATTGATGAAGATCTAGATTACGATGACTTTGATGACACTAGTGACGATGACGACGATGATGATGATTTCGATGATATAGACGATGTAGATTTAGACGACGATGATGATGATGATCTCATTGATGATGACGATGAAGATTATGATTTAGATGATGATGAAGACGATGATGAAGATGAACTAGATGATGAAGAGGAAGAAAAATAAGCGTAAATCGTCTTGACTTTCTTTTTTCAACTAGGTAGAATCTATTTTGGGCTCTTAAAAAAGCAATCGTATTGTATTTATTATACATTTACAGCTCCCTTTCAACTTGTTTGGAAGGGGGCTTTCTATTTTTATGTGGAAAATGAGGATTTTGAGCTTAGTTTTTTATTTAGCTCTAGTGTCTAGACCCTAGACCCTTGAGGTCATAAGCCAATTTGCATGAGGCTGAGCAAGGCGCTTTTCGCTTTTCTAGTAAGATTTTTAAGTTTTTGTACAAAATAACATATATAGCTTCTTTAGGGGGAAAATCATGACAAAGTATATTTTTGTAACAGGTGGAGTTGTATCATCATTAGGAAAAGGAATAACAGCTGCTTCATTAGGTAGATTATTGAAAAACCGCGGTGTAAGTGTGACAATTCAAAAGTTTGATCCTTACATAAATGTGGATCCAGGAACAATGAGTCCCTATCAGCATGGTGAGGTTTTTGTAACAGGTGATGGCGCTGAGACTGACCTTGATTTAGGTCACTATGAGCGTTTTATTGATGTTAATCTAACTAAGTTTAACAATGTGACAACAGGTAGAATATATTCAACGGTATTAAAGAAAGAACGTCGTGGCGATTATCTTGGCGGAACAGTTCAAGTTATTCCTCACATCACGAACGAAATTAAGGATCGTGTTTTCCGTGCTGGAAAAGAAACAGGTGCAGACGTTGTTATTACTGAAATTGGTGGAACTGTTGGTGATATCGAATCATTACCATTTTTAGAAGCAATTCGTCAAATTAAGAGTGATGTCGGCCGTGATAATGTTATGTACATTCACTGTACACTCATTCCATATATCAAAGCAGCAGGTGAAATGAAAACAAAACCAACACAGCATAGTGTAAAAGAACTTCGTAGTTTAGGTATTCAACCAAACGTGATCGTTGTTCGTACTGAAATGCCGGTTTCTCAAGATATGAAGGATAAAATTGCCTTATTCTGTGACATCGATACCAATGCTGTGATCGAGTGCCGTGATGCAGAAACACTTTATTCAATTCCATTGGCTTTACAAGATCAACATTTAGATTCTATCGTATGTAAACACTTGAAGCTTCAATGTAATGAAGCAGATATGACTGAGTGGAAAGAACTGGTAAAACGTGTGACAAATCTTTCTAAAACAACAAAGATTGGTCTAGTTGGAAAATATGTTGAATTACAAGACGCTTATATCTCTGTTGTAGAGGCACTTCGTCATGCGGGTTATGAATATGATTCAGACATTGAGATCAAATGGATTAATGCAGAAACATTGAATGAAGACAATGTGAAGGAAGAACTTGAAGATGTCGATGGAATTTTAGTTCCTGGCGGATTTGGTGACCGTGGGGTAGAAGGAAAAATCCTTGCTACAACATATGCACGTGTGAACAAGGTTCCATTCTTAGGAATTTGTCTTGGTATGCAGGTTGCATCAATTGAATTTGCACGTAATGTTGTAGGCTTAAAAGGTGCCAATTCATCTGAAATTGATCCTAACACGCAATACCCTGTTATTGACTTACTTCCGGAGCAAAAGGACATTGAAGATTTAGGTGGAACATTGCGCCTAGGATTATCTCCAAGTAAGTTGATCGAGAACTCACGTGCTTATGAAGCATACAAAGATGAAGTTGTGTATGAGCGTCATCGTCATCGTTATGAATTTAACAATGAATACCGTCAAGCAATGGAAGAAGCAGGCTTTGTTTTCTCTGGGACAACTCCTGATGGACGCCTTGTTGAAATTATTGAAATTAAAGATCATCCATGGTTTGTGGCATCACAATTCCACCCGGAATTCACATCTAGACCAACTAAACCACAACCATTATTCCGTGATTTTGTTCGTGCGTCATTATCTGAATCAGGGAAAAATTAACAATACACTGGTAAAAAATAGTTAAATAGCTTTTTTAGTATAGGAATTGAGCTAACTTATCTTAAAAGGATAAGTTAGCTTTTTTGTGTAATGTTAATTTGCAAGATTGTTTTCTGAAGTTGCAAGATTTTGATTAAAAGTTGCAAGATTCCCCTTCAAAATTGCAAGATTCCTCATGAAAGTTGCAAAAAAAACTTACTTTTTGCAATAAAGATATAAAAAAAGCAACTAGCTCTTGCCAATTGCTTAATATTCATCCTCATATTCATTTAACATCTCTTTAATAGTGAAGGTGATCGCATAATATACATATAACGATGTCATTAACGCAGGGAATCCGTATCTTTCCCCGTCATCACCAGGAATTAGTGGCTGACGTAGCTTAGCATCTACATGAAGGTCTGTAATAGATTCCAACCCTGGAGCAGCATTTTTAACTAAAGCAGAAACACCAACTGTTTGCACTCCCTGGTTTGAAAGAGTTTTGGCAATAGAGATTGCTTCTTCATCTGTTGATCGATACGTAAAAAGAAGCACTCGATCTTCTGAAGAAAGCTTTTTTACTTGTCCATTTTGATCAAGAAGTGCCTCAGCACGATTAAAGGGCTCACTACTCATTAAAGCCTCCAAGACAATACCATGAAGCTCGTTAACCCCATAAATATATAGGGTTCCTTCTCCGATTAAAGCTTGTGCAAGAAGTCTTGCACTATCTTCTATATTTATTTCTTCTTGGTCTAGTATTCGATTAAAGTGACCAGTTAATTGTGTCGTGAAAATTTTCATCATAAGTAGCAAAGATCTCCTTTCACATTTCACATGTATAAGGTATTATAACGAAAAGTAGTAAAATCTAAAAGAGAACCAGTTTTCCGTGAGACTGTAGGGGAAGATTAGATATTACTTAAATGTCATTAGATCCAGCAAAATATGACAATGATAAGCAGAAATTGTCGACAAATGATTCGAGTTATTTTGCAGGAAATAATAAGTAAGAAAAGAATTACTTAAGTTATGATATAGATAATTTAATCAACAATGTGGACGAATGTTAATGAAAAACCCTAGTTAATTGGTTAAAAAGCTACGGTCTTTAGTACCGATTGCTTAAACTGGGTTAGTAGGAAGCAAGCTAGATTAAGTAACGAACAGAAAGTGCTGATAAACTTTGTACAGAGCTAGCTTGTACCGTCTAGTGCTTAAAGCAAAACACAAAATTTATTTCGTTTTTAAGATGGCATAATGCCATTGGGGTTAAGTATGGAAAAATAAACTAAGAGGTGTAATGATATGTTGAAGGAAAAAATATTAATTGTTGACGATCAATATGGGATTCGAATTTTATTGAATGAGGTTTTTCAAAAAGAGGGGTATCAAACATTTCAGGCAGCAAACGGTTTTCAAGCCTTAGAAATCGTCGAAAAGCATTCCCCAGACTTAGTATTATTAGATATGAAAATCCCGGGTATGGATGGGATTGAAATTTTAAAACGAATGAAAGTTGTCGACCAAGATATTCGTGTTATCATTATGACGGCTTATGGGGAATTAGATATGATTCAAGAAGCGAAGGATTTAGGTGCATTGACACATTTTGCTAAACCTTTTGATATCGATGAAATTCGTGATGCAGTAAAGAAATATTTACCATTAAAAACGAACTAAAACATTATATTACCCAAATATCTGTCGAATTGTTGCTGATTTTCGAAGAAATTGGTATGCTATTAGATGTGAAAAGTATCATGCAGACTCTACATATTAGTGAATATTCTGGTCAAGCTAGGTATGATATACTTTTCTGTATCAGAAAATAAGGTTCATTAGGAGGATTTTTCGACATGCCTTTAGTTTCAATGACAGAAATGCTGAAAACAGCAAAAGACAAAGGATATGCAGTAGGTCAATTTAACTTAAATAATCTTGAGTTCACTCAAGCGATCCTACAAGCAGCTCAAGAAGAGAAGTCACCAGTTATTCTTGGTGTTTCTGAAGGTGCAGCACGCTACATGGGTGGATTTAAAACTGTTGTAAAAATGGTTGAAGGTCTACTTGAGGATTACAAAGTTACTGTACCAGTAGCGATTCACCTTGACCATGGTTCAAGCTATGATAAGTGTAAAGAAGCAATTGATGCTGGATTTACATCTGTTATGATCGATGCTTCACATCACCCATTTGAAGAAAATGTTGAAACAACGAAACAAGTTGTTGAATATGCTCATTCAAAAGGTGTTTCTGTTGAAGCTGAGTTAGGAACTGTTGGTGGACAAGAAGATGACGTTATAGCAGAAGGCGTAATTTACGCAAATCCACAAGAATGTAATGAACTTGTACAACGTACTGGTATTGACTGCTTAGCACCAGCACTTGGTTCTGTTCATGGACCGTACAAAGGTGAACCAAACTTAGGCTACAAAGAGATGGAAGAAATCGCTAACCTAACGGATATGCCATTAGTACTTCACGGTGGTACTGGTATTCCAACACACGATATCCAAAAAGCTATCTCTTTCGGTACAGCGAAAATCAACGTTAACACTGAAAATCAAATTGCTTCTGCAAAAGCGGTTCGTGAAACGTTAGCTGCAAAACCTGAAGAATATGATCCACGTAAATATTTAGGACCAGCTCGTGACGCTATTAAAGCAACAGTAATCGGCAAAATGCGCGAATTTGGTTCTTCAAACCAAGCATAATACAGCTTTAAATATAACCGCCTTTTATAAGAGGCGGTTATATTCTGAATAATAAGAAAGCGCTAACAAGCGGTGTGAAGACCTTCTCTAACCTTAACCTAGCTGACTAGAGATAATAGACTCATAGAGTAACGGACAAGAATAAGCCTTGTCCGTTTTGTTAATACCTCCTCCTTTAGTGTGATCATCACCCATCCCAATTCCAAGAAGAATTCTTAAACTTAAACATTGTTGTCCTGCTTAATAGATGGTTTAATAATAAGAGAGATTATTTATAAATAGTCAATCATTAAACTCTAGGTGAAAGCAATCATAGAAACCAACATTAAAGGAAGTTTCACTTATCTAGTATTGTGATGTATTTACTAAGGCATAAAAGGAAATAAAAGAGATAAACAGGTAGTATTTTTTTACTATCACCAGAATTTGTATCAAAATGGATGATCGTAAAGAAAAAGGCTTTCGCCATTTAGAGCTTGGCGACACCTCAAGCTTTTCGAAGCAATAAAATCCGAAATATTTGTTGACAAGAGATGTATTATTCGGAAAACATGATGGCTAATGAATGTTTAAGCGTGTTTCGTGTAAAGTGAATACATATGTGTGCGAAAATTGCGCAAAGCTCACCCTCCATGTTCTTTCCGGAAAGTCAACTTCTGAAGAAGGGAGACTATTATGGAAAAGTTAAAAGTTGCCGGTGGAGATTTACTGAAAGGTACAGTAAATATAAGCGGGGCAAAAAATAGTGCAGTAGCTTTAATTCCTGCAACCATATTAGCTGAATCACCAGTCACAATCGAAGGATTACCAAACATTTCTGATGTAAATATACTTGGAGATTTATTGGAGGAAATCGGTGGAAAGGTGCTATTGAAAAATAATGAAATGATTGTTGACCCGTCATCGATGATTTCAATGCCTTTGCCGAATGGAAAAGTTAAGAAGCTACGTGCATCCTATTATTTAATGGGAGCAATGCTTGGCCGTTTTAAAAAGGCAGTTATTGGCCTTCCTGGTGGCTGTCATCTAGGACCGCGACCAATTGATCAGCATATTAAAGGTTTTGAAGCATTAGGTGCGCAAATAACGAATGAACAAGGTGCAATCTATTTGCGTGCAGATGAACTGCGTGGTGCGCGAATTTATTTAGATGTTGTAAGTGTAGGAGCAACAATTAACATTATGCTTGCTGCTGTTTTAGCAAAAGGTAGAACGATTATTGAAAACGCTGCAAAGGAACCAGAAATTATTGATGTAGCAACATTGCTTACGAGCATGGGGGCAAAAATTAAAGGGGCAGGAACAGACGTCATTCGAATCGATGGAGTTGAGAGACTGCATGGCTGCCGTCATTCAATTATTCCTGACCGGATTGAAGCTGGAACTTACATGATTATCGGAGCAGCAATGGGAAGAGAAGTGATGATCGATAATGTCATCCCACTTCATTTAGAATCACTAATTGCAAAGCTAAGAGAAATGGGTCTTCATATTGAAACGAGCAATGATCAAATATTAATTATCGGCGGTCAAAAGGAACTAAAGGCTGTTGATATTAAAACCCTCGTTTACCCAGGATTTCCAACTGATCTTCAACAGCCGTTCACTTCATTCTTAACAAGAGCTACAGGAACGAGTGTTGTAACTGATACAATTTACTCTGCTAGATTTAAACATATAGATGAGCTAAGAAGAATGGGCGCTATAATAAAAGTTGAAGGCCGTTCTGCAATTGTCTCTGGCCCAACAAGACTTCAAGGTGCTAGAGTTAAAGCAAGTGATTTACGAGCAGGAGCAGCTTTAGTATGTGCGGGCCTTATGGCTGAAGGAGTAACAGAAATAACTGGTTTAGAGCATATCGATCGTGGATATAGTCAGTTAGAGGAAAAGCTATCAGGACTAGGAGCTACGATCTGGCGTGAAAAATTAACAGATAAAGAAATCGAGCAACTGCAAAATTCATAAGAAGAGGGCATGTGCCTTGTTCATCTGATGGAACACATAGCTTAAAGAAAAAACCAACCTACCGCACTACTTGGTAAATAGCAACAAATTTTGGCGAGTCAGCCTAATAAAAAAAGATAAAGATATCTACATTTTGGAAAGTGAGGGAATAAAATCTCACTTTCCTTCTATAAAAACCTCTAACTTCAAATAGATTTTCCAAAAATGATTGATTAAATCTCTAAAATAGGGTAAAAATAAAGAGTGCTGCATGAATTACTGCAAATCTACTTCAAGCTCACCTTCATTTTCCTTCTCGATCCAAACGTGATAGTTTTTTCTTCATTAATGCAACTGATGGTAAATCTTCTAATATGTGAAATTTGCTATCTAATTACGTTTTCATTACCAGTAGAAATGAATTTGACAATCGATAGATGGAAAACAATTGTAAAAAATTGAAAATTAAAAAGAGTGGTGTTTTTATGAATCAAGTTTCAATTTCTTCATTAGAACATATGAAACTGAAAGAATTATATGAGCTTGCCCGTCATTATAAAGTTTCCTATTACAGCAAGCTGACGAAAAAAGAATTAATTTTTGCTATATTAAAAGCAAATGCTGAACAAGAGGATTTATTATTTATGGAAGGTGTCTTAGAAATCATCCAGTCTGAAGGCTTTGGCTTCTTAAGACCAATTAACTATTCACCAAGCTCAGAAGATATTTATATTTCAGCTTCCCAAATTAGGCGTTTTGATTTGCGAAATGGGGACAAAGTATCTGGTAAGGTTCGTCCTCCAAAAGAAAATGAACGCTATTACGGTTTGCTTCATGTAGAAGCGGTTAACGGCGAAGATCCAGAGACGGCAAAGGAACGTGTTCACTTCCCAGCATTAACTCCTCTCTATCCAGATAGACAAATTTACCTAGAAACAAAACCAAATTATTTATCCACAAGAATTATGGACCTAATCGCACCAGTTGGTTTTGGTCAACGTGGATTGATTGTTGCCCCTCCTAAGGCAGGGAAGACAATGCTGTTAAAAGAAATTGCGAACAGTGTTACAACGAACAATCCTGAAGCTGAACTAATCGTTTTATTAATCGATGAGAGACCTGAAGAAGTAACTGATATTGAACGTTCTGTAGCTGGAGACGTGGTTAGCTCGACGTTTGATGAAGTTCCAGAAAATCATATTAAAGTAGCAGAGCTAGTGCTTGAGCGAGCGATGCGTCTTGTTGAACATAAAAAGGATGTAATTATTTTAATGGATAGCATTACACGTTTAGCACGTGCATACAATCTGGTCATTCCTCCAAGTGGTCGAACATTATCTGGTGGTATTGATCCAGCTGCTTTCCATCGCCCTAAACGTTTCTTTGGTGCAGCACGTAACATTGAAGAGGGTGGAAGCTTAACAATCCTTGCAACAGCGCTAGTCGATACAGGTTCTCGTATGGATGACGTTATTTATGAGGAATTCAAAGGAACTGGTAACATGGAGCTTCATTTAGACCGCTCACTTGCAGAAAAGCGTATCTTCCCAGCAATCGATATCCGTCGTTCTGGTACAAGAAAAGAAGAGCTGCTTGTTCCAAAAGATCATCTTGATAAATTATGGGCAATTCGCAAGTCAATGACAGATTCTCCAGACTTTGTTGAAAAGTTCCTAAGAAAGCTTCGTCAAACAAAATCAAACGAAGAATTCTTTAGTAATTTAGATGTTGAAATGAAATCAGCTAGGAAAGTAACTAAGTAGTATTAGTGGGGAGCAAGGCACCTGCGCTTTTCGAATTGTCTAGCTCCGGTGCCTAGCCCCTCGGGGTCATAAGCCACTCACGAATTGAAGGTAAAGAACACCTTCTATTCGTGTGTGTCTTATGCCTGTCGGGGCTGAACAAGGCACCTGCGCTTTTCGAATTAGTAATATTTAACTTCGGCTTGCTTTTAAACTTGGCACTTGTTATAATTTCATCATGTGCTTTTCTAGTGATGGTTCGTCAACCGGACGAGTTACACCTAGATATTTAACTCTGTTTCGAATGATTCAGGGCGGAAGGAGATGAAAAGAATGAAAACAGGAATTCATCCAAACTTTAATAAGGTTATGGTGAACTGCGCTTGTGGTAACGAATTCGAAACTGGCTCTGTAATGAAAGAGATCAAAGTTGAGGTTTGTTCTGAGTGTCATCCATTCTACACAGGACGTCAAAAATTTGCAGATGCAGGTGGACGTGTAGATAAATTCAATAAAAAATACGGCATTAAGCAACAGCAACAATAAAGGCTTTTTCCAACAGGCAAGACGAAACTGCTCTTGCCTGTTTTTTCACGCCAACTTTTGTGATTTTTAGGCCTTAACCCATATTATTTGGAGAATTTGATCACTTTAGTGAGTGTTAGATAGGTTTATCTAGCTTCGGTAAGAGTGGAAAGAAACCTCAATTGTGGAAGTTTTACTTTAGGATATCCTACATATATTGGTAGGGATTTTTGAACGTATGTGATGCATGAAGTTTCATGTTTTATATAGATGGTAAAGTACCAATATAAACGGTACGGTCAATCGACTCGGGAATATGATGACGAAGGGAGAGGCCGTTTTAATGTATGTAATGAAACAAAGTGGATGGCTTGAAATTATTTGCGGAAGCATGTTTTCAGGTAAATCAGAGGAACTCATTCGCAGAGTTCGACGTGCGCAATTTGCGAAACAAGAAGTAAAGGTGTTTAAACCTAGTATAGATAACCGCTATAGTGAAGAAGAGGTAGTTTCACATAATGGTACGGCGATTATTAGTAAACCAGTGGCTTCCTCTATTGAAATTTTAGAATATATTACTGAGAAAACAGACGTTATTGCTGTTGATGAAGTACA
This sequence comes from Metabacillus sp. KUDC1714, assembly GCF_014217835.1. Classification (NCBI taxonomy): domain Bacteria; kingdom Bacillati; phylum Bacillota; class Bacilli; order Caryophanales; family Bacillaceae; genus Metabacillus; species Metabacillus elymi. Next base: position 1,672,085 of record NZ_CP055263.1, on the reverse strand, counting down.
GTTCTTTGATGAACATATTTGTGATGTGCTAACACTCTTAGCTAATCAAGGTTACCGTGTAATAGCTGCAGGGTTAGATCAAGATTTTAGAGGCGAACCTTTTAGTGTTGTACCACAATTAATGGCAATTGCTGAATTAGTCACAAAGCTTCAAGCTGTTTGCTCTGTTTGTGGATCACCGGCAAGTCGCACGCAAAGACTGATTAATGGTAAGCCTGCGTCATATGATGATCCAATTATTCTTGTGGGGGCATCAGAATCGTATGAACCTAGATGTAGACACCATCATGAGGTTCCAGGATCACCTGTGAAGGATTTTAAGAAAGAGAATAGTGCAACGAATCGTTAATATTTCATATAAGAAAGCCACCTTGCAAAAAAATGCAGGGTGGCTTTCTTATATGAAGTTAAGATGAAATGCCCCTGCCTATATACAGGAATTTTTAGAGTGATGTCAAAGAATGTCTTATTCTATTAGAGTTTTGTCAAAGAATTATTTCCTCCGTGTAAAGAAATGTTAACCTGATGAATCGCTAAAAAATTCCTTTTAATGGAATTTATTAGGGTCTTATGTACTATCAAAGTGATTGTCGTCTAAATTTATCTAAATTTTAGGTATTATGCCTTTATGAATATATGAGTGAAAACTCCTGAATTTAAAAACAACATAACTTTTTCATTTTACAAAAAATTAATAATAAGCGGAAATATTTATAAACATTTACACCTCCTTTAATTTTAGTTTACAAAATTCGATTACTATTGACATGAATGTAAATAAAATTTAAGGAGGAAGCCATGAATAAGCGGAAAGTACGACTTAGGGTAAGAAAATTGTTTTTATTTGTCTGTATGGTATCAATTGTACTATCCAACTTTACTACGGTTATTCCTGTGAAAAGGATTTATGCAGAAGAAGTGATTGATAACACGACTTCTAATAATGAAAATCAGACAGGAAAAACAGGTACAGTTGACAATGGACAAATAACAACAAATGAAACAGAACCAGTTTTAGAGGGAGCAGAAGCAACTGAAAGTACTGATTCTTTAGAAGAGACTGTTGAAGAAGAACCACTTACAGTTGATGAAAAACCTCTGACAGAAAATGAGCAGCAAAATCAAGAAAATGATACTGTCCAACAAAAAGAAGAAACATCTGAAGGTACCACTCAACCAGTGGAACAATCTAGTGAGGTTGTTCCAGCTCAAACGTCCCAAGAAAATCAGGGAGAAGTGAAGGATGAAGCAGAAACACCAGCAGCTCCTGAAACTTTAGTAGAAGAAGATTTTAATAGCAATTCACCCTTACTAATTACTGAAGTATCGCCAAACTCAAATGGCACAGATAACTACGAGTTTTTTGAAGTGTACAATAATACGAATCAGCCATTATCTTTAACTAATTATGCGTTTATTTATCGTTATACGGATACTGGAAAAGAAGTAGTATTTCAAGTCCCTCATACAACGATCGCTTCTCAAGAAACTCTAGTATTTTGGTTTAATAATGGCGTACTTTCTTTAGCCGATTTTAATTCACATTATGGACTTGAGTTAACATCAGACCAAGTCATCGAATTTAAGGATGTATTCCCGGGTTTTGCAAATGGTGGGAACAGAGCGGCTGTTATTAAAGATAAAGAAGGAAATGAAGTAATATCTGCAGGTTATTTACCAGGTGAAACAGATAATAGTGGATTAGGTGTTCAATTTAAATATGCTTTAGCAAAAACGGCGATGGACAAGCATCAAGTATTGGCAGCACCAACTCCAGGAACAATTGACTCTGTTCAAGTCCCAACAAAGCCGGTAGAACTAACAGAGATCTCAGCAGACAACGAGTCACCGGTGATCACTCACACGCCTGTTACAGAAAGCAAAGTAGCTTCTTCTGTCATGATTGAAGCAAAGGTAACAGATAATTTGGCAGCGATACCAACTCTGACACTTTACTACAAAACTACTAAAGAAGAGACCTTTACATCTGCCACAATGAATGTAAGTTCAGACGACTGGACAAATTTTTCAGTGGAAATACCAGGCGCTAGTGTGGATTCAAATATTACGTACTATATTGAAGCAACAGATGGTAGCAATAAGGCAAAGAGTGAGGAATATACAATTTCTGTTGAGACTCCTCAAGAAACCTATAGCGAACAAACGCTATTAATTACCGAGCTGTCACCAAATACAGAAGGTGGAGGAACGGATTATTACGAGTATTTTGAACTCTATAATAATACCAATCAACCACAATCCTTAATGAATTATTCCTTTGTCTACAAATATACGGATACTGGTAACGAACTAGTCTTTCAAGTTCCTGCTACTACAATTGATCCTCAAGAAACACTTGTTTTTTGGTTTAATAATGGTGATCGTACTCTAGCGGATTTTAACACTCATTTTGGATTGAATTTATCAAGTGAACAAGTAATTACATATAAGGATAGTTTCCCAGGTTTTGCAAATGGTGGAAACCGAGGAATCGTGATAAAAGATAACACAAGCTCAGAAGTTGTTTCTGCAAGTTATCTTGGAACTGACAATGATAACACAGGCGCTGTTATTCAATATATGTTTCCAAGCGAAGGTACGGAAATGGAAAAGCTTAAAGTACTAGCAGCACCTTCACTTGGTACAGTTGAAGCTGTTCAAGTCCCAACAAAGCCAGTTGAGCTTGATGAAATACCTGTTGATACGGAGGCGCCAGTGATCACGCATACGCCGCTGACAGAAACCGATGCATTTTCTCCGATCAGCATTGAAGCAAATATAACAGATAACATGGCTGTACCATTTGCTACCTTGCATTATAAAAAAGAGGGGGATGAAACATTCACTTCCTTATCAATGAATGCAAGCGCTGATCCAGCAAGTTACATAGCTGAAATCCCTGGAATTAATGTTGATTCAAACATTACGTACTATATCGAAGCAGCAGATGGAACAAATACAGTTAAAACTGAGGAATATGTAATTGCTGTTAAGAAAGATGAAGTGGATTATAGTAAGATGCCTAAATTCCTTGTAACAGAAGTTGTCCCTGATTCAGAGAATGTAGGTTCAGCAGATGGCTATGAATTTATTGAGATCTACAATAATACAGACAAGGATTTAAACTTTAAGGATTATAAACTTCAATATCGCTATGGAACAGATCCGGCAAGTGATGTTGTTTGGCCTTCAGTACCAGATGATGTTGTCATTCCTTCAAAAAGAACACTCGTATTCTGGATCATCAATTCGATGAATGGTGAACAAACAGTTGCAGATTTTAATGGAAATTTCGGTACAAGCTTAATTGAAAACAAAGATATCGTCAAAATTCATAGTGATGGTATGGCAAATGGAAGCCCGAGAGGACTTGTCGTAGCCACAAATACAAAAGAAGAAATCACAGTTTCTTATTATAACGAAGTGGCAAACACAGATGATACTGTGCCTAACAAAGGGATTGTTTACAAGTACCCTGAAGATGGTTCAACCCAATCAATGAAGGTAAGTGCAGGTATCCAAGACGCTACACCAGGTGCTGTTGAAGCATTCCAGGTCCCGAAACAACCGATCCACATTATTGAAGACACAGTTGCTCCGACGATTGAAAATAAGACAGCTGTTACAGACGTTAATCAAACAGATGATATCGAGATCGCTGCATCAGCATCAGATGATAAAGGCGTCAAATCTGTTAGGTTATATTATCGTACAAATGATCAAGCAGATTTCAAAGAAACACTTTTAGGACTTGATTCAGAAACTCATTTATATAAAAATATGATTTATGCTTCAGACCTGATTGCAAAAGAATATGTAGAATATTTCTTTGTCGTTTCAGATGGTTCAAATGAAGTAAAAAGTGACACGTATAAGATTTCTATTAATAATGAGATTGACAATTCTGATCTACGTTTAAATGTTAAAGATGATGATATCCTTTCAGGTGAAAAAATTCTAAAAGGTACATCTAAGAATGAACCGGCTGATAATGTGAAGCTATTCATTGATAACTCAGAATTGCAGGCCGATACGTATAAAGCGTTAGAAACTGGGGCCTACTTTGCTTTTGAAGTAAATGGTCTTAATACGTATTTCCAAAATGCAGTAACAATGGGTGATGACATTCTTTACTTATTGGATAAAGATTGGCTGTCACATTGGAAGACATTCACTGTACCAGTAGAAGCGGACCGTCTCCAGGTCGGAGAAAATATCATCACCGTTCGTGCTGGAAATAAAGCCTCGCCATTCCAGTTAGAAGAAGATGAAGAAAATCGCGACGATTATAGCTTGCGAAATGTTCGTCTAATTTTGGCAGATGGAACAGTTTTAACAGATCCAGCAAAGAATGATCCAACGAAAGTATATGATATGGGTGATGATGGCACATTCCGACCATTTGAAGATTTCACCTTTACGATTACAGAACAACATACTCCATCAAAAACGTTTATATGGGATACAACAACTGTTGAAGATGGTAAACATGTTGTCAAAGCTTTAGATTCTGACAATGAAGTTACTTCTAACGTGCTAATTGATAATACTGCACCAGTTGTAAAAACAAACATCATTGAAGGAAAAGAATACAAAGGTGCTTTTACAATTGATACCGATGTTACGGACGAAATAGCTGGTGTCAATTCTGTTCAAGTCATGTTAGATAATGAGCAAATCAAAGTGCCATATGAAACGTCATCATCAAAGCTTACTCCTGGTGAGCATAAGCTTATCATTGTCGCAGAAGATAAAGTTGGAAATAAAGCAGAGTTAACTGTTCCATTCTCAGTAAATAATGAAAATCCAACTAAGCCTGAGCTTATTTCACCAGCTGATGGTGCTGCATCTATAAATGGTAATCCAAAATTAAAAGTCAAGGTAACAGATCCAACAGGTGATGACCTAGATGTAACCTTCTATAAAGGGTATAAATATGATGCAAGCAATACTAGTGAGGTAAAAGCATTTAAGAATGCAACTGATGTTGAACCACCGCAAATGATGGTTCCAGAAGGTGAAGCGGCCTTTTCGGCAGATGACATCTCTTTAGTATCAGAAAAGGATGGCAACTACCTAACGACTGATTCAAGTACACAATTCCCATACCATCGTTTCGATGTAAAGGTTGATCCAACAATTGATGAAAATGATGTTGTTGAACTGTCTTGGAGTGGTAAATCTCTTGAAGGCAGAAAAGTATCAATGTACGCTTGGAATCACCAAAGCGGTAAATGGACATTGATCACATATAACATAGCTGGAACCGAAGACTTTGAATTAAAAGGAAATGTTGCGGTCAATGAGTATGTAAAAGACGCGAAAATCAATGTAATCATTCAAGATGAGATTCCAAAGAGCCCAGAGGAATATGATTATACATTTGTTTGGATGTCAGATACGCAATATTACGCTGAAAGCTATCCATACATTTTTGAAAGACAAACAAATTGGATTGCAGAGAAGCAAGAAGAGTTGAAAATTAAATATGTATTCCATACAGGAGACCTTGTCGATGAATTTGATAAGGTAGAGCAATGGCAATTTGCCGACGAGTACATGGGAGTACTTGATCAAAACAATATCCCATATGGTGTTTTAGCAGGGAATCATGATGTAGATCAACTATCAAACGACTACACTGAATACAGCAAATATTTTGGTGCAGACAGGTTTGAAGACAAATCGTATTATGGTGACACATACAAAAACAACCGAGGACACTTTGATCTAATCTCATCTAACGGAAATGATTTTATCATGGTATATATGGGTTGGGGCGTACAGGATGAAGATTTAGAATGGATGAACGATATCCTAAAACAATATCCGAACCGAAAAGCCATTCTTAATTTTCATGAGTATCTCTTAGTTTCAGGGAATCGCAGTCCAATTGGTGACAAAATTTACACTCAAGTTGTGGAAGAGAATGAAAACGTAATAGCGGTCCTAAGTGGTCACTATCACGATTCTGAAACTCTTGTAAGTGAAATTGATGACGATGGTGATGGTATTGCAGACCGCGAAGTATATCAAATGCTTGGAGACTATCAAGGTGGACCTGAAGGCGGCCAAGGCTACATGAAACTGCTACATTTTGATCAAGACAATAACAGAATTATCGTCAATACGTATTCACCATATTTAGATGATTACAATTTCTATGACCCAAGTGAATTCCCGGGTAAAGATGAGTTAGTTATTAATTTAGATTTACAAGTTGATGAAAAACGAGTTGCTACTGATTATTTTTCTGTAAATGTGAAGACAGATACAGAAATTGGCAAACAAGAAAATGTTAAAAGTGGAACCGAAGCAGAAGTAAAGTGGAAAGGACTTTCCAAAAATAATACGTACTCATGGTATGCAGTCGCAGAAGACGATTATACAGGAAAAGCAGTTTCAGATATTTGGACATTTACAAAAGGGAAGGGCGAACAACCTGACCCAGGTAATGGAAAAGAAAAACCAGGTAACGGAAAAGATAAGCCATGAGATGGTACAGACTAACTTGTTAATGGAATTGGTCATTTCGACTTACCTAGCACTGCCGCAAATATAGTTAATATGCTGCTAATAGGCTTACTGAATAGTTTGACAGGCATAGCGATAGTCCTTTCTCAACAAAAAAGAACAAGTTTGAATCAATAATAGTTTAATGTTCAAAAACCTTACTCCATTTAATTAGTGAGTAAGGTTTTTTGATGTAAAAGCCATACTATTAGTAAAAACAAGTGAAGTTCTAAAATTTCATCTGGAAGAGGCCATTATGAATGAGGAAGAGTTATCATTAGGACCAATGATCATTATCGGACATTACATAAATGTAAAAGTATACACAACCGAGGAATTGACAGAAGATCAAAAGCTGCAGAAGATAAGGGAAATTCACAGCAAAATGGTCAGTGCTTTGCCAAGATACCAAATTGATGTGGACTTAGATGTAAAATAAAAGAGGGGACTGAAGACCCCTCAAAAGCTAAAAATTGAGCTGATTAAATTTTTTCTTCGCGGTTTTTTTGGTGCAGATGACTGATCAAAGACTAAAACGTTGTCTTTGATTGGTTCGCGCTTTTGCTGTAATTTTTCAAGCTCTTCAACTTTTTTCTCTAAAGAGGAAATTTTGTTGATCAATTCTTCCATCTCTCTACGGTGTTGAAGAAGTTGATAGGAAACAACATCATCAGCTTTGCTTTGCATTTTCCGTTCAAGTTCATCCACTCGTTCGTTTAGTGCAGCGACTTTACTCGCATCTACAGACGTTTCACTTTTTAAAGTACCTGATCTGCTTGTGTGACTCGTTTGTATAGGTTGTGGGAGTGATTGATAGTTTGTTTGTTCTTGTATTTCTTTTAAGCGATCAACATCTGCTTCAGTAAATTGATAGTGACCTAGTTCATTTTTATCCAATTCCATATTTAACTGACTAACCCATCTCATTACAGTTCTTCTCGAAACCCCAAGTAACTTTGCAACGGCTGCTGTACTCATATCTTTATTCCTCCCCAATGTTTAAGTACAATCCAAAAACGACGCCAACTTTCAACAATGAAAATAAGGAACAGATCCCGATTTGTGACCTTCTGTTTTACGTTTTCGACTTCCGAAGCTAGTTACCTTCACGTTAGACAAAACAAGTATCGATTCGGCAAAGAAAGTGGAGGTTTTACATATTACCAATTCTCTTTGTCGATACTTGACCTAAGCTTCATAAAGTTCAAGTGGTAAGCCGTCTGGGTCCTTGAAGAACGTGAATTTTTTATCTGTATGTGGGTCAACTCTGATCGGTTCAACTGCTACACCTTTTTGAATAAGTTCTTTGACTGCTTCATCAATATTAGAAACTTCAAAAGCAAGATGTCTAAGTCCAACGGCTTCGGGTGTAGTAGGCCGCTCTGGTGGATTTGGAAAAGAAAATAATTCAATTTGATAAGTATCATTGACCATTAAGTCTAATTTGTAAGAGTTTCGTTCTTCACGAAAAACCTCAGCTAACACTTTAAAACCGAGTGTCTTTGTATAGAAGGTTTTTGAAAGATCATAATTTGAGCTGATAATGGCAACATGATGGATTTTATTGATGTTCAATGTGATGGCCTCTTTTCGTTTTAGTATCAGTATTTATTGTACTTAGTTTCTAGGTTTTGCTCCAGTATCGAGTCCTTAATGGTCGCACTCTTAGTCCATACGCCGCTAAACGGTCGCTTCCGCTTTTCTAATTCAATTTGCTTTTGACGCTTTATGTGACCTATACTATAATTAAAACGTTATGCATGAAAATTGAGGTGAACATGTGTGTTAGATCGTTTACAATCGGTAGAAGACCGTTATGAAAAATTAAATCAACTTTTGATGGATCCAGATATTATTAGTGATTCTAAAAAGCTGCGCGAATATTCAAAAGAACAATCTGATATACAGGAAACAGTTGAAGTATATCGTGAATATAAAGAGGTTCGCGACCAAATTTCTGATACAAAATCAATGCTTGATGAAAAGCTTGATGCTGAAATGCGTGAAATGGCGAAAGAAGAGCTTTCTGAATTAGAGGCTCGTCAAGGAGAATTAGTAGCACGTCTAAAAATCCTTCTTGTACCTAAAGACCCGAACGATGATAAAAACGTTATTATGGAGATCCGTGGAGCTGCTGGTGGAGAAGAGGCTGCTTTATTTGCGGCGAATTTATATCGTATGTATAGCAAATTTGCAGAGGTGCAAGGCTGGAAAACTGAAGTAATGGAAGCTAGCCATACAGGTACAGGCGGATATAAGGAAATTATCTTTATGATTAATGGTAAAGGCGCATATTCGAAATTAAAGTTCGAAAATGGTGCCCATCGTGTTCAACGTGTACCTGAAACAGAGTCAGGTGGACGTATTCATACGTCAACAGCAACTGTTGCTGTTTTACCTGAGGCAGAAGAGGTAGAGGTTGAAATTCATGACAAGGATGTACGTGTAGATACCTTTACATCAAGTGGTCCAGGCGGACAAAGTGTTAATACGACAATGTCAGCTGTACGATTAACACATTTACCAACAGGGACAGTTGTTTCGTGTCAGGATGAAAAATCGCAGATCAAAAACAAGGAAAAAGCGATGAAAGTATTACGTGCGCGTGTTTATGATAAGTTCCAACGCGAAGCACAGGCTGAGTATGATCAAACCCGTAAGCTTGCAGTTGGTACAGGTGACCGATCAGAACGTATTAGAACATATAACTTCCCGCAAAACCGAGTAACGGACCACAGAATTGGCTTAACGATTCAAAAGTTAGATCAAATTCTTGAAGGAAAGCTTGATGAGATTGTTGAAACATTGATCGTTGAAGATCAATCAAGCAGACTTCAAGATGCGGAAGAGTAAACAATATGAACTATGTATTTGAAGCCCTCAAATGGGCTTCTTCTTTTTTAAAGGAAGCGGGAAGAGATGAAAATGCGGGTGAACTACTGCTGCGTCACCATTTAAACATGGAACGAGCAACACTACTTTCAAACTTGAGACTGGTCCTCTCAAACGAACTACTACAAGCTTTTAAGTCTGATGTCATAAAACATGCTGAGGGAACTCCTGTTCAATACTTAATTGGCTATGAAGAATTCTACGGCAGGCGGTTTAATGTGAATGAAGAAGTGCTCATTCCTCGACCTGAAACAGAAGAACTCGTCGAAGGGATCCTTCAGCGTGCTAATTATTTTCACGGAAATGGTGAACTACACGTAGTAGATGTTGGTACAGGTAGTGGAGCTATAGCTATTACATTAGCATTGGAAAATCCCAGATTCCGCGTAAGTGCAATTGACATTGCAAAGGAATCCTTACAAGTTGCTGAGAAAAACGCGAATGAACTACAAGCAAATGTTCAATGGCTGCACGGTGATTTACTAGAGCCTATTTCAAAAGATTCTAAAATGAAAAAGATCGATATACTAGTATCAAACCCGCCCTACATCCCTGATTGGGAAATAGAAACACTATCCCCAGTCGTAAAAGATCACGAACCAATGCGTGCCTTAGCAGGCGGAAAAGACGGATTAGACTTTTACAGAAGGCTCATTAAAGACATGCAACCACTACTAAACGGGGCAGCAATCATCGCCTTTGAAATCGGAGCTGGACAAGGCCAAGACGTAAAAAACCTACTCACACAAGCCCTACCAATGGCTGAAGTTGAAATTGTATATGATATAAATAGGAAAGATCGAATGGTGTTTGCGACTTTATACGAGTGAATGGAGTGAAGGAATGGGGACAAAGTAATGGGGACAGTCCCCATTCTTAGGTGGAATGTCTCTCATGATGGAGAAATCAAAAAATGGGGGACAGTCCCCCATCCAATAATTTATATATAGATTACCAATTTCAAGACAATGGGAAGTCGTTTTAACATCGTTTTGGGGACAGTCCCCAAACTAGTAAACTATTTTTTCAAAAACATAGTTTAAGAATCTCTCATGCTGTCCATACTGTTTACCAAGGGAGCGTGAGAGAAGATGAAAAAACAACAATTAGCATTTATATATATATTCTTATTATTAATAGGAGCAATTGTGAACGTATATAGAGAACCGGTGGCTGCGAGTACACAGGAGCCAGTTGTTATTCCTGATGAGGCGATACGTTTACGTATTCTAGCAAATAGTAATTCTGATGAAGATCAAGAGTTAAAAAGAATGATTCGTGATGAAGTAAACAAAGAAATTACGCAATGGGTTGCAGAGTTAACTTCAGTTGAAACTGCTAGACAATTAATTCAGTCAAGACTTCCTGACATTGAAGCAATCGTTGAAGATGTATTAGAAAGAGAAAACAAACCGCAATCATACTCAGTTAATTTTGATAATGTAAGCTTTCCAACAAAGCTATATGGTAATTTCATTTATCCAGCAGGTGAATATGAAGCGATTTTAATTAGTTTAGGTGAAGCGAAAGGTGCAAATTGGTGGTGTGTGCTATTTCCGCCACTATGCTTCTTAGACTTCTCAAATGGTGAAGCTGTACAAGCAGCTGAAGCAGAAGAAGTAGAAACTGAAACAGTGAACGACAAAGATAAAACTAATGAAAAACTTGCCTCACTTGTTGTGGATGAAGAGGAAGAAAAAGAAGAAGTAGAAGTGAAATTCTTTATTGTAGAATGGTTCGAAGGTTTATTTTCTTAAGGTGCGGTTGAAAGGTGGGGGACAGTCCCCACCTTTTTTCATGCCTCTTTTAACAGCTTTTGTGATAAGAAAGTTGCGAATATGAAGTGTTTCGGGGACAGTCCCCGAAATAGGCGGGGGACAGTCCCCACCACTTTCTTCTCCCTTTCTAGCAGTCTTTCTGAGAAGAAAGTTACAAAAATGCAGTGTTTCGGGGACTGTCCCCGAAATAATGTCCCCAAAATAATGTCCCCAAAATAAATAGAATAAATTTACTTCCCCCCTCATAGAGTTGATGTAGGAATATAAAATGGGGTGAAGATAAAATATGTTTTATCAATTAAAGATTGCGGAAGAAAAGGACCTTGGGAAGCTAATTGGCTTTGTTGAAAAGGCAGGGGTTAGTTCAGAAGGGTTTGAAAGTTTAATAGATTATTTTGTCATGATGGAAAATGGTGAGCATGAGGTTGTAGCTTGTATTGGTGTAGAGCCGGTGGGTGAATATGGTTTATTGCGTTCGCTTGTTGTGTCGGACAAGCTAAAACAGGCGCATATTTTAACACTTTTTCAAAGTATTCAAACGTTAGCAGAGCAAAAGGGAATCAAGCATTTATTTTTAATTACAAATAAAGAGGCTTCTGTTCAGTTTCTATCGCTAATGGGCTTTGAAGAGATCAATCAGTCATCTATCCCCAATCAACTACTAACATTGGAGCATATGAAGGGATCTCTTGAACAAACCAATGTAATGATCATGGTAAAGTCTTCATAAAGTGGATATATCCACATAGTTTTCCACAAAAACCACAGCCTTATCCACAAATTGTGGATAAGGCTTGTTTTGTTGGTATTCTTTTTATATACTTTCAAGGAGTTATTCACCTAATGATAGTGAAAAGTATTGGTAAAAATGATCGGTAAACAAGGGAGTTAGAACATATGAATACAAAGTTATGGGTTGTGGACAAAATTACTAACTTATCCACAACTTACCCACATATTACACAGGCAGCACATTTATTGAGAGAAAATGAAGTGGTTGCTTTTCCAACTGAAACAGTTTACGGCTTAGGAGCAAATGCTTGTTCAGACGAAGCTGTTCGTAAAATTTATCAGGCAAAAGGGAGACCTAGTGATAATCCACTGATTGTCCACATTGCATCTGTTAACAAGTTAGATGAAATTGTTAAAGATATCCCCGATTATGCTTACAAATTAATAAATGAATTTTGGCCAGGTCCATTAACACTAATTTTACCGAAAAAAGGGGATCGGCTATCCACACTTGTAACAGCAGGTCTTGAAACAGTTGGTGTGAGAATGCCAAGCCATCCAATTGCGCTTTCACTTATACGTGAGGCAGATGTACCAATTGCAGCACCTAGTGCGAATCAGTCAGGAAAACCAAGCCCAACCCATGCCTCACATGTTTATCATGATCTGAATGGGAAAATAAGCGGGATTATTGATGGAGGTGCGACTGGAGTTGGCGTTGAATCAACTGTACTAGATTGTTCGTCAACTGTTCCAACGATTTTGCGACCAGGCGGTGTTACGAAAGAGCAACTAGAATCTGTTATCGGAGAAGTGCAACTAGATCAAGCTCTTATCGATGAAGGGCTTGCACCGAAATCTCCTGGAATGAAATATACTCATTATGCGCCTAATGCTCCTGTCGTGCTCGTAAATGGTCGACTTGAATTTTTGCAGAAGATTATCAACAAGCATCAAAAAGAAGGGAAGAAGGTTGGTGTGTTAACAACTGAAGAAAACATTAACCAGCTGCAGGCAAATAAGGTCATTGCTTGTGGGCGCCGTGCAAATTTGCAGACAGTTGCAGCAGAGCTTTATGATGTACTAAGAAAATTTGATGATGAAGAAGTGGATATCATTTTTAGTGAAAGCTTTCCCCAGATTGGAGTTGGCGAGGCGATTATGAATCGCTTACTTAAAGCTGCAGGTAATCAGGTGATCGAAGAGTATTGAACCAATTTGCAAGGAGAGGAAGTTATTTTATTCTTTTCTTCATATTCAATTAAGAAAAAAACAAGCCCAATCTCCTATCATTATTCTAAGTTCTAATCCAAATCGGGTACGCATAAAGTTAAGTAGGCGTGTCCGAGGAGGGTATTTATGAATGTTGAAGCGATCTTGGGAGAACTACTTACATTATTAATAATGGCACTGGCTTTAGGAATGGATGCATTTTCTGTTGGACTCGGAATGGGATTAATCAGACTAAGGGCCAGACAGATTTTATACATAGGTATTACAATTGGTATTTTTCATATCTGGATGCCATTAGCAGGAATGTTAATTGGCAGAGTATTAAGTGACACCTTTGGAACAATCGCGACTTTATTAGGCGGGGGTCTATTAATATTACTAGGTGTACAAATGGTTTTTGCTTCTTTTAAAAAAGATGAAAAACCACTAATTACACCAGTAGGATTTGGGTTAATTGTCTTTGCACTTAGCGTTAGCCTAGACAGTTTTTCGGTAGGGTTAAGCCTTGGAATTTATGGGGCGAAAACATTTCTAACAGTTGTCATTTTTGGAATTGTAAGTATGGTATTAACCTGGATTGGTCTATTAGTGGGCAAGCGTGTTCAGTCCTGGTTAGGTTCATATAGTGAGGCGCTTGGAGGGAGTATCCTATTAGCGTTTGGCATAAAACTAATCTTTCCTTTCTAAAAAGCCGGTTGTCAATTCATAACCGGTTTTATTCCTCTCTATTTTTGTAAAGAAGATATCGAATGTGTAAACCTCATGTAAATCCACCTCTAAATATATTTTACTAGACCTTTCTGAAAATCCTCACAACAAAAGAAAAATCAAAAAGTTTATAGTACTTATATCCTGATTTGTAAATAAAAAATGGAACAATTTACCTAATGGTGATCCTTTCCTATCTTTTAAAGCGATTTACAATATCGTTACACCCCCTTAAAAGTAGATTAAAACTATCTATTTATAATCAAGCTTAGAATTGATTAGGGGGAATTATTTATGTTTAATAAGAAAGTTAAAAAGAAGCTATTGCCTTTAGCTATTATGACTACAGTAGCGTTTGGTAGTTTAGGAGCAACATTCTCAACTGCTGAAGCGAAGGTAACAAAGTCGAACAATGCGGAAATTAAAAACGTTATCTTCCTAATTGGAGACGGAATGGGAGTTTCGTATACATCTGCCTACCGCTATTTACAAGACAGCAATAAATCAAAGTTTGCAGACCCTACTGAGCTTGATAAATATTTGGTTGGCCAGCAAATGACCTATCCAGAGGATCCAGAACAAAACGTGACAGACTCAGCATCTGCAGCAACTGCAATGTCTGCTGGTATTAAAACGTATAATAATGCAATCGCAGTTGATAATGATGGATCAGATGTCAAAACAGTATTGGAAGCAGCAAAAGAACGTGGTAAAGCAACTGGACTTGTTGCTACATCTGAGATCACTCATGCAACTCCTGCATCATTCGGTTCACATGATCATAGTCGCCAAAATATGAATGCTATCGCCAATGACTATTTTGATGACCTAGTAAATGGTAAACATAAAGTAGATGTTCTTCTTGGTGGAGGAACTGATTTATTCGTTCGTGATGATCGTAATCTTGTTGATGAATTTAAAGCAGATGGCTTTAGTTATGTAACAAACAAGGATGAGCTATTAAAAAATAAAGATGATCAGATTCTTGGTCTTTTTGCAGATCGTGGAATGCCAAAAATGATTGACCGTACGGAGGATATTCCGTCATTAGAAGACATGACAACTTCTGCAATTAATCGTCTAAACAAAGACAAGGACGGTTTCTTCTTAATGATCGAAGGAAGCCAAATTGACTGGGCTGGACATGATAATGACATCGTTTCTGCAATGAGTGAAATGGAAGACTTTGAGAAAGCATTTAAAGCAGCAATTGAATTTGCGAAAAAGGACAAGCATACATTAGTTGTTGCAACAGCTGACCATTCTACTGGTGGTTATTCAATTGGGGCAAACGGCATTTATAATTGGTTTGGTGCTCCAATTAAAGCAGCAAAACGTACACCTGATTTCATGGCAAATCAAATTGCTAACGGTGCAGATGTTGAAGATACTTTGAAAGAATATATTGACCTAGAGTTAACTTCTAAAGAGATCCAATCTGTTAAAGATGCGGCTTCTAAAAAAGAAGTAGATATTGATAATGCAATTGAAAAGATCTTTGACAACCGTTCAAACACTGGTTGGACGACTGGTGGTCATACTGGTGAAGATGTACCAGTTTATGCATTCGGACCATCGTCAGACCGTTTTGCTGGCCAAATCGACAATACTGATAATGCAAAAATAATCTTTGATCTTTTAGAAAAAGGTAAAAATAAAACAGTTATTGAAGATAACTAAGTTGCTTTAGAGGAGAAGGGTCTGACACATAGCTTGTCAGTCTCTTCTTTTTTAGATGATCTAAAACTTTGTCCTACGTTTTGGTCTCTAGCTCCAGCACCTAGTCATAATTATGTCACAGGTCTAATTGACTAAGGCGTTTGTACTTTTAAAAAAAATTGGCTGATAGAGGGGTTTCTCATGAACAAAATTATTGTCCTTATGACATTATTATCTTTATTATTAGTAGCTTGCTCAAACAACGAAAGCACAAGTATTGCTCCAGTAAAGGAACAAATAGATACTGAGTATGTAAAAGATTACTCTTCAAACCCACAAGTAACAGACGATCGTACATTGCTAGAGGTGGGCCAATCCTTTTCAGATGAAAAAGGTGAAGCAACCTTAAAGGCTATGAACCAAGTAAATAAAACGTACGAGGTCGGTCCAATTAAACTTAGTGTGAAAGATGCGAAGGTCATCCACTTAAGACCAGATTACAGCCTAATTGACTATTTTCATATGTTAACACATGAAGAGGAGTTCGATTTTGTTAAGGTCTTTGTCGAAATCGAAAACACTTCTACTGAAAAGGTGAATTTTGCACCAATAGCAATGATCGAAACGAGCTCAGGAGAGAAATTTGATTGGGGAAAAGATATCTATCTTGAAGAATTAAATGGTGAAATTGAAGGGGAAACAATAAAAAAAGGCAACTTAGGCTTTATTATTGACTCTTCCAAAGATCTTGAATGGATTGAAATAACAACAAGCGATGTATTTGATAAAGATGAAAAGAAAATAAATGACTCTCAAAAAATAAAAATAGAGTTTTAATAATTGGCTAGACCGAAAAAAGTATAGAGGTGCTCTATGCTTTTTTTCTTTGCTTTAGAAGAGAATAATCAATTATTCAAGATACCTTACTATTCTCTTCATAACGTTTCCATTATAATAGTGGAAAGGAGTGTTTTTATATGACAAATGTTCTATTCGTATGCACCGGGAATACATGTAGAAGTCCTATGGCAGAAGCATTGTTAAAACATGCTAAAAACTCTGATGAGCTTGACGTGAGGTCTGCTGGAGTTTTTGCATTAGATGGAAATGATGCATCAGCCAATGCTATTGAGGCATTAAGTGAAAAAGGAATACAATGCACCCATCAATCCTCAAGTTTGAGCGAAGAGCTCATCGAATGGGCAACGATTATCTTAACAATGACGAATAATCATAAGCAATCGGTCATAGACCTCTACCCACATGCAGGTCGAAAAACCTATACTCTTGTAGAATATGTCGCAGAGGACAACGTGGAGAAAAGGGATATCACAGATCCATTCGGTGGCCCGCTCCATATGTATCGCCAAACATTAGAAGACTTAGAAGGTTTAATTAATAAATTAATAACCAAGTTTGAGCAATAAAGCTACGGGGAGAAACAGGATATGAGAAGAGAAAAAAAGTATACATTTAGCTTGCGGCTGAAGCTGGTTATTTTTACAACAGTCTTAGCCCTGATTACATATTCGACAAGTGCATTTTTTATTCATTTCCTAGTGAAGTATGCTGATCACATTGTTTCACCAGAAATCTTTACGTTAATAACGCTTTTACTAGGTATTTTTTGGTCTAGTGTATTAGCATATTTTGGATCAGGCTTTCTTACTAGAGCGTTGCAATTGCTTGAAAGTGCAGCATATAAGGTTGCGGAAGGTCAAATTAATGAAGATGTTCCAGTTTCAAAAAGTGACGATGAGATAAGAGGCTTGAGTATAGCATTTAACAAAATGCTGCATAACATGAGAAGCATGGTTCAAAGTATTGACGAAAATTTTCATGTAACAAACGAACAAGTGAACAAAATGGCAGCTGCCTCAAGCAATGCCTCGATACAGGCTGAAGCTATTTCAATAACGGTTCAAGAAATTTCAAGGGGAGCAGACCAATCTGCTAGTTCGATTCAGGAAACCGCTACTTCTGTTGAGGATATTATTGAATTTGCTGCACAGGTAGAAGACAAAGCATCTTCTTCTGAGAAAATGTCCAAAGAAATGGTTGCCTCTTTAACTGAAAGTAAACAGGTATATGATGCCCTAATAACGGGTATTCAAAAATTAGCTGAAGAAAACGAAGAATCAATGACAGCAGTTCGTCGATTAGAAGAGCATGCGAATGAGGTTTCAACGATTGTATCTCTAGTAGGAGATATCGCAAGTCAAACGAATTTACTGGCATTGAATGCTTCAATAGAGGCAGCAAGGGCTGGGGAGCATGGGAAAGGCTTTGCGGTTGTAGCTGAAGAAGTACGAAAACTAGCTGACGAAAGTGCCAAGGCGGTTAAAGGTATATCGGGATTAATTCAAAACATTCAACAAGAAGTTCAAAATGTTGTAGGACAAATTGGTGAACAAGTAAAAACAGCAAAGTTCCAAGCGGATAAAGGACAAACGTCAACTAGAATGCTAGAGGAAACAAGTCAATCCATTTTGGAAGTTGCGAAATCTGTAAATCAAATAAGTGATCTCGTTCATCATCAAATGAACTCTCTACAAAAAACAGGTACACAGTCACAAGAGGTTGCGGCCATTGCTGAACAAACGTCTGCTGGTGCACAGGAAGTTGCGGCAGCTATAACAGAGCAATCAGACAACATCGTGCATATAAACCAACTAGGCAAGAATTTAGCTGGAAGTGCTGAAGAGTTAAGGAAAACAATTGATCGTTTTATTAGATAAGCGATAAAATAAAGATAGAAAAAATTAATAAAGTCATTTCAACCAACAGGAGGATAAAATGAAAGTAGCAATAGCATCAGATCACGGTGGAAAGAATATACGAAGAGAAATTATCTCATTACTAGAAGAATTGAACATTGAGTATGATGATATGGGCTGCGAGTGTGACACCTCGGTTGACTATCCCGATTATGCATTACCAGTTGCAAAAAAGGTAGCCAATGGCGAAGTGGATCGTGGAATCCTTATTTGTGGTACAGGCATTGGCATGAGCATTGCTGCAAATAAAGTCAAGGGCATCCGCTGTGCACTAGTCCATGATATGTTCAGTGCTCAAGCGACCAGGGAGCATAATGACACAAATGTATTATCAATGGGCGAACGTGTCATAGGTCCTGGCCTTGCAAGAGAAATCGCGAAAATCTGGTTAACAACCGAATACCAAGGTGGGCGTCACGCAACACGAGTTGGTAAAATTAGTGAATATGAAAATGAGCACAACTAAAAAGGATGTCGTATAAACGATGACAAATCTTGAAATATGGCAGCAAGACCTATCTAATCTTTTGGAAGATTTTAATGCCCAAGCCAATCTGGTAAAAGACGATATTGTGGTAATTGGTTGTAGTACAAGTGAAGTGATTGGTGAAAAAATCGGTACAGCAGGCTCAGAAGAAGTAGCTGATATGATTTTTCAAACACTAACAAAGTTTAAAGAAACAACAGGTGTGCATCTCGCCTTCCAATGCTGTGAGCACTTAAACCGTGCATTAGTGATCGAAAAACCAGTAGCCAAAGCAAATAAATTTGACGAAGTCACAGTCATTCCAGTTAGAAAAGCTGGTGGAGCAATGGCAACGCTTGCTTACCAACAGATGGAAAGTCCAGTCGTCGTTGAGTTTATCAAGGCTGATGCAGGAATTGATATTGGCGATACATTCATAGGCATGCACCTAAAGCATGTCGCAGTACCATTGCGCAGCAAAATCAAGCAAATTGGATCAGCGCACGTTACCATGGCAAAATCACGTCCAAAGCTAATTGGCGGCTCAAGAGCTGTGTATGAAGCTACGAAAGAGAATAGTTCATGCCACTAAAAGTAGAGGGATCAACATTTTGAAGGTTGGTTCCTTTTTTTATTTGGGAACGTAAGACGTAAAATTGTAAATTTACCTCTCTCACTGGAATCCGAGGTCAGAACCAATCTGCTCGGAAATTGAACCGCAACACCAAATAATTGAACCACAAATCAAAATAATTGAACCTGGCACTAAAAATACCTGTTCAAAACGGAGTAGATTGAACCACTCTGCCAAAGAATTGAACCGCAACACCAAATAGTTAAACCACAAACCAGAATTATTGAACCAACTCAAACTTACCACCACTAACGTCAAACTATAAATAAAATTACAAATATTCACTTTTTAAGGTTGACTTTGTCAGAAAAAGTAACGACAATAGGTTGTATCAATTTCTGTCTTTTAAAAAATACTATAAAGAACAGTAATGGTAGTGTTTCCAATCAAACGAATGTTTTTAACAAGAACTACTACTAATATTCGTATTTAAGCCTATTGTTCAGCCAAAAAGGCAAAAATAATAAAATTTTTTCAGAAAATCTTTTACAATGCAGCTAATAAACGTGTACAATATAGATGGAAATAGACGTTGAAAAAGCTGTGTCAGATAAAACCATAACTAGTGTTTTTAATGAAGGGAGATTCAAACGAAATGAAACATTTACCAGAACAAGATGCAAAGGTATTTGAAGCCATCCAACTTGAACGTACTCGTCAGGAAGCGAAGATTGAATTAATTGCTTCTGAAAACTTTGTAAGTGAAGCTGTCATGGAAGCGCAAGGATCCGTTCTTACGAATAAATATGCTGAAGGTTATCCAGGTCGTCGTTATTATGGTGGCTGTGAGCATGTTGACGTAGTAGAGGATATTGCAAGAGATCGTGCGAAAGAAATCTTTGGTGCAGAATATGTAAATGTTCAGCCTCACTCAGGTGCGCAAGCGAACATGGGTGTATATTTCACAATTCTAGAGCAAGGTGATACGGTTCTAGGAATGAATTTATCTCATGGTGGTCACTTAACACATGGTAGCCCGGTAAACTTTAGTGGAGTTCAATACAACTTCATTGAGTACGGTGTTGATGAAAAAACACATCTAATCAATTATGATGATGTATTAGAAAAAGCAAGAACTCACAAGCCAAAGCTAATTGTTGCCGGTGCAAGTGCTTATCCAAGAGCAATTGACTTTAAACGATTCCGTGAAATTGCTGATGAAGTAGGCGCATATTTCATGGTCGATATGGCTCATATCGCTGGTTTAGTTGCTGCTGGACTACATCAAAATCCAGTACCATATGCTGATTTTGTTACAACGACAACACATAAAACACTTCGTGGACCACGTGGTGGTATGATTTTATGTAAAGAGGAATTTGGTAAGAAAATTGACAAATCAATCTTCCCTGGTATCCAAGGTGGACCTCTTATGCATGTAATTGCGGCAAAAGCAGTATCTTTTGGTGAAACTCTTCAAGATGATTTTAAAACATATGCACAAAACATCATTGACAATGCGAAGCGTTTAGCGGAAAAATTACAATCAGAAGGTCTTACACTAGTTTCAGGTGGTACAGATAATCACCTATTATTAGTAGATGTTCGTTCACTTCAATTAACTGGTAAAGTTGCTGAGCATGTATTAGACGAAATCGGAGTTACAGTTAATAAAAACACAATTCCTTTCGAAACAGAAAGTCCGTTTGTAACAAGTGGTGTTCGTATTGGAACTGCTGCTGTAACAAGCCGTGGCTTTGGTGTTGAAGAAATGGATGAAATCGGAAGCATCATTGCGTTTGCATTGAAAAATCATGAGGACGCAACAAAGCTTGCTGAAGCAAAACAACGCGTAGAAGACTTAACAAGCAAATTCCCTTTATATAGAAACCTATAATATAATCAACAGGGACTGACTTACATTTTGTGAGCCAGTCCCTGTTTTTTATTGTCTATTTATGTCGAATGGTCAATATCCCATTGATTTCGGCTGATATATTTCAGTTTCGGACAATATAGCAAGTAAGCTGGACAATAAACCAGGATTTTCAGACAATATGACATTTTCCGCTTAGAAAACGGAGAGAATAAAAAGAGTTAGAAAGTTTAAATAAATAGAACTCACTTGAAACTATAATTGAATTTCTGTAAAATCTATTGAAGTGTTAAAAGAAAAGGAGATGATTTGATGGGGAAAGTATACGTGTTTGATCATCCATTAATTCAACATAAACTTACATATATTCGTGACAAAAGTACAGGAACAAAGGAATTTCGTGAGCTTGTTGATGAAGTGGCAAGCTTAATGGCGTTTGAAATTACCAGAGAACTTCCATTAATGGAGGTTGATGTTGAAACACCTGTTTGTTCGGCAAAATCTAAGGTGCTTTCAGGGAAAAAACTAGGGATTATCCCGATACTTCGTGCAGGTTTAGGAATGGTTGACGGAATCTTAAAGCTAATCCCAGCTGCAAAGGTTGGACATATTGGCTTATATCGTGACCCAAAAACACTACAACCAGTTGAATACTATGTAAAACTTCCTTCAGATATTGAAGAGCGTGAATTTATTGTTGTTGACCCGATGCTCGCAACAGGCGGATCTGCAGTAGAAGCAATTAATTCCTTGAAAAAACGTGGTGGGAAAAATATCAAATTCATGTGCTTAATTGCATCACCTGAAGGCGTCGAAGTAGTAAAGGAAGCACATCCTGATGTTGATATTTATATTGCTGCTTTAGATGAAAAGCTTAACGATCATGGCTATATTGTCCCTGGATTGGGAGATGCTGGTGACAGACTTTACGGAACGAAATAATATAGTAGAAAAGGGAAAACCTCATTTAACGGGTTTTCCCTTTTTTTGTACATGTTTTTCTAAATGAGGAACAAACTAAAAAGGGAGGTGGAATTAGATGGGAATCATCAAGAAGATTATACCTTACATCATTTTACTACTATTAATATCCTTCACTGCCACAACGAATGGTGAAACCTATCCTAAACGACCACCACTTCCTAGTGAGAATCATTTAGAGGAAAAAATTCAAAGGATCATGATAGTAGTAAAAAAAGAACAGTTTCATCATTTTAAAAAGAGAATAAGTGAACAACCTCAATTAAGCATTCATCAAACCTACCAAAATGTATTTTATGGATTTTCAATAGAAGGTCCTCTCGAAATACTACAAACTATCCAGGAAGATAAGGCTGTGCTTCATTCAAGTCAAGTTGTTTCCTATGCACCACATATAAATGAAAGTGTTCCGTTTATTGGAGGAGAAGAAGTAAGGGGACTATTTGACAGGGATGATCATAGACTCACTGGAAAAGGTGTAAAAGTAGCGATAATTGATACAGGGGTCGATTATCATCATCCTGATCTGTATCGAAATTATCGAGGTGGCTATGATTTAATTGACGGTGATAAAGATCCAATGGAAACGATGGCAGCTAATGGAAGTGAAACAATTCATGGCACACATGTGGCTGGTATTATTGCGGCTAATGGTAAATTTAAAGGAATTGCTCCAGAGGCAGATATTATTGCATACAGAGCACTAGGCCCTGGTGGAATGGGAACATCTGATCAAGTGATAGCTGCAATTGAAAGAGCAATAAAAGATAAAGTAGATATAATAAATCTTTCATTAGGTAATAATGTAAACGGTCCTGATTGGCCAACAAGCTTGGCGCTTGATCATGCCGTTGAATCTGGAATTGTAGCCGTAACCTCTAGTGGGAATTCAGGACCAGGAGTATGGACGGTTGGTTCACCTGGTACTTCAGAAAAAGCAATTTCTGTAGGAGCGTCCTCACCGCCACTGCAAATGCCTTACTTAAAAATATCTGGTGAGAAAGAATTAATTCCTATGAATTCTTTACAAGGAGCAAAGCCTTGGGAGCTAAAAGGCTTAGATACGATTGTATTTGGTGGCCTTGGAGAAACGAAAGATTTAAACGAGACAATGCGAGGCAAAATCGTGTTAATAAAAAGAGGGGAATTGACCTTTACAGAAAAAGCTCGTAACGCAAAACAGCAAGGAGCAAAAGCGGTTATTATTTATAATAATATAACAGGGGGTTTTTCTGGGGCTCTAGAAATACCACTAGATATTCCCGTTGTATCGATCTCAAAAGAAGCTGGATTATTAATAAAAAAACAGCTCAAACTCAAGCAAAATTCAGGCATTCGTACAATATATAAGAAAGAAGAAGATGAACTAGCTGATTTTAGCTCAAGGGGACCAGTTACAAATACTTGGGCGATAAAACCAGATGTTGTTGCACCAGGAGTTGCCATAGATAGTACCGTTCCAGGTGGATATTTAGCCTTACAAGGAACAAGTATGTCAGCACCACATGTAGCGGGTGCCTGTGCGTTAATCAAACAAGCACATCCAGAATGGAGCCCCGAACAAATCAAGGCATCCTTAATGAATACAGCAACACCTTTGAAAAATGCTCAACATAAGAAGCTAATGCCGAATGAACAAGGAACAGGGAGAATTAATGTAAAAGCTGCGATTGAAACAGAGGTTTTAGTTTATCCAGGTACACTTACATTTGGACAATACTATACGGATCATTCCCGAACAAAAGGAGTAAGAAGTCTTACACTTGATAATCAATCAGATCGTAAACAAACTATTTATTTTAAATCACCAATCTACAAGCCGGGTATTCAATGGAATCTTCCTACTAAAGTAACTTTAAAACCAGGAGAAAAAAGACAAGTTACAATTAGTCTTGATATAACACCAAACCAAATTAATCCAGGAATCCATCAAGGGTGGATTCAAATCGAACAAGAAGAAAATATAATAGAACTTCCTTATATTTTTGTGATGGATGAACCAAATTATCCGCGAGTAATGGGATTTGAATTGGTATATGGTGATCAACCTGATATATATAAGTACCAAATGTATTTACCAGGTGGGGCCGATGAAATGGGAATTGCTTTATATGATCCAGATACAATGACCTTTGCTGGATTTTTAGACTGGAATAGAAATGTACCTAGAGGAGTTTTTAAAAAAGAGATAAAAAAAGAAACGCTAAAAGAATTAAAAGATGGTATTTACAAAGCAATCATTTTTGCAAAGAAAAGTGGAAAAGAAGACCAAATTGAGGTAGATGTTTTACTAGGTGAATAATTCATTACACTTAACAATGTCAAGGGGGAGATGGGTTGAAATGTGAACGATTTGTGATGTTTCAAATAGTTTGTGAATATTTTAACTTTAAACAGATTGACATCACATATATGCTATTGTATGCTAAACGAGGGTATAATGATAAGGTTTACAATGTCAATAAAAAACCCAGCTTTTAACCTCTAAATCCGTTATAAATCTAGTAGCGAGGATTTATAAAATGCGTCAAAAACAACGCCATCCGCTCCATGCGATGGGCCTCATGTCAGCAATCCTTTCCCAATTAGTAGGTTCAGTCTTGATTGGTATTTTTGGAGGAAAATGGATTGACAATTACTTTAAAATAGAACCGCTTTTTTTGATCGTCGGCCTTCTGCTTGGACTAGCTTTTGGAGTTTACGCCATGCTTAGATTGATCCACTACTATTCTTTAGGAGAATAAACATTTCATGTTTGATATGCATCTGATGTTTCGCAGATATCGAAAGTACATATTTTATCTACTAGCCCTCTATGTAATTGGGTGGGGTTTTACGGAATATCAGTCTGTTTTTCTAGGGTTAATCCTAGGAACTTGCATTACTCTGTATAATTTGTGGATCATGGTGAGAAAACATAATCAGTTTGATCGCGCCATTGAAGAAGGAAGAAAAGCGGGATCGTTAGGAACAACATCGCGAATGGCAGCAGCTGGTGTTGCAGTCTTCTTTGCTATTAAGTTTCCTGACTATTTCGATCTAGTTAGTATCATTATTGGATTAATGACGATGTATATCGTTATTATGATAGATTATGCAATTCAACATTCACGCGCTTAGCTGGGAAGAGAGGTGAATCAATTGGGTCACGAAGCTCCTGTGGTACATTTTTTAGGACTATATTTTAATTTATCAAACGTATTAATGATTACGATATCTAGTATCATCGTTTTCTTAATCGCACTTGCGGCTACACGCAGATTAGCAATGAAGCCAACAGGTATGCAGAATTTTGTTGAATGGGTTGTCGACTTTGTAAAAGGTATTATAGGCAGCACGATGGATTGGCAGACGGGTGGACGTTTTTTAACGTTAGGTATGACATTATTAATGTATGTATTTGTATCAAATATGTTAGGTCTACCATTTGCAATAGTTGTTGACCATGAATTATGGTGGAAATCTCCAACTGCTGATCCTGCAATTACATTAACTCTAGCAATTCTTGTCGTAGCATTATCACATTACTACGGTATTAAAATGAAGGGTGTATCTGAGTACGGTAAGGATTTCTTCAAGCCGATGCCTTTCATGTTCCCACTTAAGATTATTGAAGAATTTGCGAACACATTAACGCTTGGTCTTCGTCTTTACGGGAATATTTACGCAGGTGAAATTTTATTAGGCTTGCTTGTTAGCCTTGGAACAAGCGGATATGTAGAAAGTTTTGGAAGTGGAATTATCGGCACACTTGCCGCAGCAATTCCAATGTTAGCATGGCAAGGGTTTAGTATCTTTGTGGGTGCAATCCAAGCATTTATTTTCACTATGTTAACGATGGTTTATTTGGCACACAAAGTGAGTCATGACCATTAATCAATATATGTTCATACTTATTGAACTAAAACAAAAGAAATACTACTTTTCATACATTTAAAGGAGGAAATTAACAATGGGTTTATTAGCAGCTGCAATTGCAATTGGTTTAGCGGCACTAGGTGCTGGTATTGGTAACGGTCTTATCGTATCTCGTACAGTAGAGGGGATTGCACGTCAACCAGAAGCTAAAGGTGCATTACAAACAACAATGTTTATCGGGGTAGCATTAGTTGAGGCGATTCCAATCATCGCGGTAGTTATCGCATTTATCGTTATGGGTCAATAATTCGATAAGTAAAAAGTATTAATATGGCGAAGATCATTCAAAGCGAACCTTCGCCTTTCCTTTATGCACAGATACGTAAACTTTTGATTAACAGTAATAGTTTACCTTTTAAACTTTATACAGAATAGAAGGGTTTCTTAGGAACGAGTAGTTCATCGGAAGCCGAACACTATCAACCCATCATGGAACTCTTGAAGGGAGTGAAACCGAGCTATGTTAACGTTTGATTTAGCGTTAGGTGCGTCTACTGGCGGCCTTAACACAGGTGATATCGTATTTCAGCTTGTAATGTTCTTAATCCTACTTGCACTTTTAGGTAAATTTGCATTTGGACCAGTTATGAACATAATGAAGCAACGTGAAGAGCATATTGCTAATGAAATTAATAGTTCTGAAGAAAGAAATATTGAAGCACAAAAGCTAGTTGAAGAGCAACGTGATCTATTAAAACAAGCACGTGTGGAAGCTCAAGCTCTAGTGGAAAATGCGAAAAAGCTTGGTGAGCAACAAAAGGAAGATATCATCCAAGCAGCTCGTTCTGAAGCTGGCCGTCTTAAAGATGCAGCACTACAGGAAATCGAGAAAGAGAAAGAGCAAGCAGTTGCAGCATTACGCGAGCAGGTTGCATCTTTATCCGTATTAATTGCTTCTAAAGTAATTGAAAAAGAGTTGAATGAACAAGAGCAAGAGAAATTGATCAACGACTACATCAATGAGGTAGGCGAAGGTCGATGAGCAAAGGGATCGTTGCGAAACGTTATGCAGTAGCTCTTTTTCAACTTGCAAAGGAACAAAACATAATCGATCAAATCGAAAATGAATTGCTCGTTGTAAAACAAGTATTTACAGCGAATAAAGAACTAATAGATGTCCTTAACCATCCTAAAGTTACAAATGAAACGAAAAAGTCAATTGTAAAGGAATCATTTGCAAGCCTTTCAAAACAGGTAGTAAATACACTTTACATTTTAATTGACCGACATCGTTCAGATATTGTAGCAGATGTTGTCAATTATTTCGTGCAACAAGCAAATGAAGCGCGTGGTACAGAGGATGCAACTGTATACTCTGTTCGAGCACTTACAGATCTTGAATTAACGTCAATTTCTACTTCTTTTGCTAAGAAAATTGGCAAAACTTCACTTCGTTTACAAAACGTTGTTGATAAGAACCTAATAGGTGGCGTAAAGCTACGTATTGGCAATCGTATTTATGATGGCAGTATAAGCGGTAAGCTTGAACGAATAGAACGACAATTAGTCGCAAATAGATTGTAGATAGGGGTGAAACTCATGAGCATCAAAGCTGAAGAAATTAGCGCGCTGATAAAGGCGCAAATTGAGAACTATCAGTCTGATATAAAAGTTAGCGATGTTGGTACTGTAATCCAAGTTGGGGACGGTATCGCTCGTGCTCATGGCCTCGACAATGTCATGGCTGGAGAGCTAGTAGAATTCGCAAATGGCGTTATGGGTATGGCTCAGAACCTTGAGGAAAATAACGTTGGTATTATTATTTTAGGACCTTTCACAGATATTCGTGAAGGTGACGAAGTTCGTCGAACAGGACGCATCATGGAGGTTCCTGTAGGTGAAGCTTTAATCGGTCGTGTCGTTAACTCATTAGGACAACCTGTTGATGGATTAGGTCCGATTGAAACAACAAAAACTAGACCAATTGAAAGTCCAGCACCTGGCGTTATGGACCGTAAATCTGTTCATGAACCACTTCAAACTGGTATTAAAGCAATTGACGCATTAGTACCAATTGGGCGTGGACAACGTGAGTTAATCATCGGTGACCGTCAAACTGGTAAAACTTCTGTAGCAATCGATACAATCTTGAATCAAAAAGATCAAGATATGGTTTGTATCTATGTTGCAATTGGTCAAAAAGAATCAACTGTACGTGGTGTTGTTGAAACATTGCGTAAGCATGGTGCATTAGATTACACAATCGTTGTAACTGCATCTGCATCACAACCTGCTCCAATGTTATTCTTAGCACCTTATGCTGGGGTAACAATGGGTGAGGAATTCATGTATAACGGCAAGCATGTTCTTGTTGTATATGATGACCTTACGAAGCAAGCTTCGGCATACCGTGAGCTTTCATTACTACTTCGTCGTCCTCCAGGTCGTGAAGCATACCCTGGTGACGTTTTCTACTTGCATTCTCGTTTACTCGAGCGTGCTGCAAAATTAAGTGATGCAAAAGGTGCAGGTTCATTAACTGCATTACCATTCATTGAGACACAAGCAGGTGACGTTTCGGCTTATATTCCAACAAACGTTATCTCAATCACTGACGGACAAATCTTCCTTCAGTCTGACCTCTTCTTCTCTGGCGTACGTCCAGCGATTAACGCAGGTTTATCTGTATCTCGTGTTGGTGGTTCAGCACAAATTAAAGCGATGAAGAAGGTAGCTGGTACATTACGTCTAGATCTAGCTTCATATCGTGAACTTGAATCATTTGCTCAATTCGGATCTGACCTTGATAAAGCAACACAAGCTAAATTAAACCGTGGTGCGCGTACTGTTGAAGTACTAAAACAAGGATTAAATAAACCATTAGCAGTTGAAAAACAAGTTGTCATTCTTTATACCTTGACTAAAGGATTCTTGGATGATATTCCTGTATCAGATATCACTCGCTTTGAAGATGAGTTCAATGCATATTTAGATCAAAATAACAAAGCACTTCTTGAAGAAATTCGTACAACAGGCGGACTTCCAAAAGACGAAGATATACAAGCAGCAATTCAAGGCTTCAAAAAGACGTTTGCTGTTTCTGAATAATTATATAAGAATTTTGCTGCGGTGAAGGCTCTCTGAGCTTTCACTTAGCACGTTATAATCAAATTTGCTGATTTTTAAATAAAGGTGGTGAGAACCTTTGGCATCATTACGCGACATAAAATCCAGAATTACTTCAACAAAAAAGACAAGTCAGATTACAAAAGCAATGGAAATGGTTGCTACTGCAAAGCTTAAACGTGCAGAAAATAATGCGAAGGCATTTGTACCTTATATGAATAAAATTCAAGAGGTTGTTGCAAGTATAGCAAATGGTAGTACTGATGTAAGTCATCCAATGCTAGAAAGCCGTCCTGTTAAGCGTACTGCATATTTAGTCATTACTTCTGATCGTGGTTTAAAAGGGGCTTTTAACAGTAGTGTAATCCGTGCTGTTTTCCAAGCAACTCAAAAGCGACATAAGTCGAATGATGAATTTGTAATAATCGCACTTGGTAAAATGGGTCGTGACTTCTTTAACAAGCGTGGAATGAACGTTATTTCTGAAATCACTGGTATTAGTGATGAAACATCTTTTGCAAGCATAAAGGATATTGCAAGTAATGCAGTAAACATGTATGCAGATGGAACATTTGATGAGTTGTATATGTATTACAATCATTTTGTTAGTCCAATTCAACAAGATGTTACGGAGAAAAAACTTCTTCCACTAACTGATATTGCTTCAAGTAGTAAATTAACATCTTATGAGTTTGAACCAAACCAAGAAGAAATTTTAGAAGTGTTGTTACCACAATATGCTGAAAGTCTCATCTATGGAGCATTACTTGATAGTAAAGCTTCTGAGCATGCAGCACAGATGACAGCAATGAAAAATGCAACTGACAATGCAAAAGAGCTAATTAATGGTCTTACATTGACATATAACCGTGCACGTCAAGCTGCGATTACACAAGAAATCACAGAAATCGTTGGCGGCGCTGCGGCACTTGAATAGATTAACTAATTCGTTATAGAAAGTAAATTTCGTAATTTGCTTGGTGTCTAGCTTCAGCGCCTAGACCTTCGAGCATAAGCCAATCAGGAAATGAAGGCAAAGAACGCCTTTTTTTCCTGCTCGTCTTATACTTGTCAGGCCTAAGCAAGGCGCTTACGCATTTCGTGATAGGAGGGAAAACGATGAATAAAGGACGCATTACGCAAATTTTGGGTCCGGTTGTTGACGTAAAGTTCGAAAGTGGTCAACTTCCAGACATTTATAATGCCCTTACAATTAAAACCGAAGCGAATGATAATGAAGTCGCTATCGATCTTACTTTAGAAGTTGCCCTACATTTAGGTGACGATACAGTACGTACTGTTGCGATGTCTTCTACAGATGGACTTGTTCGTGGAGTAGATGTTACTGATACAGGTGCACCAATTTCTGTACCTGTTGGTGATGTAACTCTAGGTCGTGTATTTAACGTATTAGGTGATAATATCGACTTAGATGAGCCAATTCCTGCAGAGTCTCGTCGTGATCCAATCCATAGACAAGCTCCTAAATTCGATCAACTTTCAACTGAGGTTGAAATTTTAGAAACAGGAATTAAAGTTGTAGACTTACTTGCACCATATATTAAAGGTGGTAAGATCGGTCTATTCGGTGGTGCCGGAGTAGGTAAAACCGTATTAATCCAGGAGTTAATTAACAACATCGCACAGGAGCACGGTGGTATTTCTGTATTCGCTGGTGTTGGTGAGCGTACTCGTGAAGGTAATGACCTTTACCATGAGATGACTGACTCTGGAGTTATTAAGAAAACAGCAATGGTATTCGGACAAATGAATGAGCCACCTGGAGCACGTATGCGTGTTGCTTTAACAGGTCTTACAATGGCTGAATATTTCCGTGATGATCAAGGACAGGACGTTCTTTTCTTCATGGATAACATTTTCCGATTCACACAAGCAGGTTCAGAGGTTTCTGCCCTTCTTGGACGTATGCCATCTGCCGTTGGTTACCAACCAACATTAGCAACTGAGATGGGTCAATTACAAGAGCGTATCACATCTACTAACGTAGGTTCTGTTACATCTATCCAAGCAATTTACGTTCCAGCCGATGACTACACGGATCCGGCTCCTGCAACGACATTTGCTCACTTAGATGCAACAACTAACTTAGAGCGTAAATTATCTGAAATGGGTATTTACCCTGCGGTGGATCCTCTTGCTTCGACTTCACGTGCTTTATCACCTGAAATCGTTGGAGATGAGCATTACTCTGTTGCTAGACAAGTACAACAAACATTACAACGTTATAGAGAGCTTCAAGATATCATCGCGATTTTAGGTATGGATGAGCTTTCTGATGAAGATAAGCAAACTGTTGCTCGTGCTCGTCGCATTCAATTCTTCTTATCTCAAAACTTCCACGTTGCAGAACAATTTACTGGACAAGCTGGTTCATATGTTCCTGTTAAAGAAACTGTTCGTGGTTTCAAAGAGATTCTTGAAGGTAAGTATGATCACCTTCCAGAAGATGCGTTCCGTTTAGTAGGACGTATTGAAGAAGTTATCGAAAGTGCAAAACAAATGGGTGTAGAAGCCTAATTTTGGGACCTAGGAGGGTATGAGTATGAAGACAGTATTAGTCAATGTCGTTACTCCCGATGGCCCAGTTTACGATGCAGACGTAGAAATGGTGAGCGTAAAAGCTCATAGTGGTGAGCTTGGTATCTTACCAGGTCATATTCCTATGGTTGCTCCATTGGAAATTGGAGCAGTTCGTCTAAAGCAAGGGAGTGGCACTGAACTCGTTGCTGTTAGTGGTGGCTTTATTGAAGTACGACCTGACAAAGTTACGATTTTAGCTCAAACAGCTGAAAAATCAGAGTCGATTGATGTAACTCGTGCCCAAGCAGCTAAAAAACGTGCTGAAGAGCGTCTAAATCAAAAAACAGATGAAATCGATTTTAAACGTGCTGAATTAGCACTTCGACGTGCAATCAACCGTTTAGATGTAACGAAATAAATAATGAAAAGGATGGTCATAGAGTTTTGCTCTACGACCATCCTTTTTTATTAGATAATGTTATTAATAAAATTGCACACGGCTTCAAATAGGTAAAGTGCACATTTTGATAAGCAATCTATTACTTATCTGTGATGATCAAGGTACATACACATATTTGTAATTGGGATATGTCCAACACATTATTCAGATATGAGCAGGCCTCTCTAAATACGTCAGAAATCGATTTTAGAGTTCTGCCTCATCTCTACTTACTTACAGTGCTTATTCATCCTTAAGAATCGCTTGTAGAACGTCTGACCACTAGCATCCTTATTTGATAAATAATGGTGAGGGAATAAATTCTGAAAGTGTAAATGATATCGACCATAGCGAATACCCATTGTGTATTTATGATCAACATGAGAATATTCCTCCACAAACCATTCCGCTTTATCACTATTTTTTTGGATTACTATTTCACACAAATAAACACTAGTCAATTGCTCAAACTCTTCGATGCTTATTTGAAAGTCATAGAATCTATTCTTTTGAAAAAAATGAAAGTATAATTCCTCAAGGTAGATTAGGCTTTTTGGTGAATAATCAAGGGAAAGGTTAACTTCTCTACATATTTCTACTAAAAGCAAAAGCTGTTCCTTCCGTTGCTGATAATAGTGTGTTTGAGCAGCGTAAAGGTTATCAAAAAATGGTAATTGATCTGCATACTCGAAAAACACATCTCGTGGACTATCAAATATTGGCTCCATTTTCTCATCCTTTCTATTTGCGTGTCCTTGATTAGGAAGCAATAATGTTATACCCGCAAAGTATAACATAGAATGTTGGCCAATAATTCTGTAACAATTTATTCATAATTAAGGAATTTATTGGAGGTCAGACCATAGTAGAATTGAGTAGTAACAAAATGTAGTTTAAAGCATGAACTGTAAATTATAACCTAAATACATTAAATTTTTGTTAAAGCTAAAAATCAATCATGTAACACCATTTTTTATATATAATGTTCAAGGGTATATACCGAGGATAAAAATGGTTATAGTGGTTGTTTTTCCCTTATTTATAGGTAAATATAAGCTTGTTTTTTTGAAAAAATGAGGTATGATTTAAGTTGCTTTGTGTCTTTATGATCGTAAAATGGAGGGATGAAAGAATGCCCGACTATGGCCAAATGGCTTTAATAAGTATGCTTGTAAATCTTGGCTTTATGGTTATAACCTGGTGGTCTTTACAAGCATTGAACATCGAGAAATGGATAAAAACGGGCAAAGTAATACAAGCAAGAGCACTTTTAATACTATTAACAATTGCAATAGGATCTATGGTTAGTAATTTTTTCCTTGATTACTTGTTATGGGCTCAAGCATTGCCTATGTTATTTTAATCAAGGCAATTAATTGAAACACAGTTACAAAGCTTTTCCTATTAGTGTTTATAGGCATTTTGATCGGGGTATGAATGCTACATACAACCCCTATTGCGTATAACAGTGAGAATCTAAAAAAGTGTTGCATACGATAAACAATTTTTCTTATTCCGTGGCTAAGGTTTGTCTAATATTGACGACTATTTCCACGTATGTCTACTTCTAATCCGGTAACAATGTTACTAAGGAGAGGAAGTGACCGTGATGAGAAAAAAAGAGATAGCAATTGTGGCTTTTACAACAATGTTTATTGTGTTTACATTGGTGACTAATCATATAGGAGCAGAAGGAAATGAGGCAAAGATTTCACGTATTGCTGAAGTGATGCTTAACCAAGACGTACAAATTGATAAGTGGTCCTTGTATTCCAAAAAGATTGTCGATAAAAAGTCAATTAAAGAAGTGAAACAATTTGTAGACCAGCATCGTCAATATAATTGGGCGTATGAGCAAGACAATGAAGTATCTAAAGCGATCGGTGTTTATGTGAATGAAAAGAAAAACATAATTGAGAAGCTTCAACTAGTAACCACCCTCACAAACAATCAATCACAATCGTATATCCTCTATGAGGTAATGGGTGAAGGTAAGCAAACAAACTGGAACAAAATGAATGAATATTTTACCAACCAGTCATTCGACATATTTCACGAAAATGTTACAACTTTTGCTTGTGTAGAAGGAATGCTTGATGATAAGATGAAAGTTAGTTTGTACGAAAAGTCAATTGAAGTATTAAAGGAATTTGATGCTAGTCCTGTTGAAAAACTTCAGGAACCAGATTTTATTTCTGTATCAGGAAAAACCTCATTATGGGAAGACTTTATTCCAACAAACAACGATGAAATGAACATTCAAATTGCAATGAGAACGGACGGAATGGGCAATAATACTACACTTGTAATAGGAACACCAATCATTACGTCTGAATATTAATATAGAGAAATTGGGACGCGGAGGGGAATACTTTGGAAAAAATCATCGTCCGCGGCGGTCGAAAGTTAAACGGTACCGTGAAAGTTGAAGGAGCAAAAAACGCCGTTTTACCAGTTATCGCTGCATCTTTGTTAGCTAGTGAAGAAAAAAGTATCATCAGTGACGTACCTACGCTCTCCGATGTGTATACAATTAATGAAGTTCTGCGATATTTAGGCGCAGATGTCCATTTTGAAAATAATCAAGTGATTGTAGATGCATCAAAGGAGCTTACAACAGAAGCACCATTTGAATATGTAAGAAAAATGCGTGCCTCAGTATTAGTAATGGGAGCACTATTGGCTCGTAATGGTCGTGCACGTGTTGCGTTACCTGGTGGATGTGCAATTGGTTCAAGACCAATTGATCAGCATTTAAAAGGTTTTGAAGCAATGGGAGCAACGATTAAAGTAGGAAACGGATTTATAGAAGCAGAAGTTAACGGAAGACTTAAAGGTGCTCGTATTTATCTTGACTTCCCAAGTGTTGGAGCTACTGAAAACATCATTATGGCTGCTGCTCTTGCAGAAGGAACAACAGTAATTGAAAACTGTGCTAAAGAACCTGAAATTGTAGACCTAGCGAATTACATCAATGCAATGGGTGGGATCATTCGCGGTGCAGGTACAGGGACAATCCGTATTGAAGGTGTTGCATATTTAAAAGGTGCACACCATACAATTATTCCTGACCGTATTGAAGCAGGAACATTTATGGTTGCTGCTGCTATTACTGGAGGAAATGTACTAGTTCGAGGAGCTGTGCCTGAACATCTAACATCTCTTGTTGCTAAAATGGAAGAGATGGGCGTTAAAATTGTAGAAGAAGAAGATGGTCTCCGAGTAATTGGACCTGAAAATTTAAAACCAATCGACATCAAAACAATGCCACATCCTGGATTCCCAACAGATATGCAATCGCAAATGATGGCACTACTTCTTCAAGCAAAAGGCACTAGTATGATTACTGAAACAGTTTTTGAAAATCGTTTCATGCATGTTGAAGAATTCCGTCGCATGAATGGAGATATTAAAATCGAAGGACGTTCTGTCATCATCAATGGTCCTGTGGGATTACAAGGAGCAGAAGTTGCAGCTACAGACTTACGTGCAGGTGCAGCACTTATCCTTGCAGGCCTATGTGCTGAAGGTCATACACGTGTAACAGAGCTTAAACATCTAGACAGAGGTTATGTAGACTTCCACACGAAACTTGCGTCAATCGGTGCTGACATCGAACGTGTGAAAGAAGAAATTCAAACAACATCTGATCAGCAAGCAGCTGTATCAGACTAATTATATGCCTTCATAAAAGAAGCAGGAGCCTTAAATGGAAACCTGCTTCTTTTAATTTTGTCTTTAGGAAACGTTCTTTTCACGACTTTACTAGAATACCTATATTAGTTGGAGTTTATACATGAATATGTGAAAAAGTTGAGATATTTGGAGGGAGGGCGATATAAGGTTAAAAGAGGCGATGAAGAATTGAATTGACGCAATAATAGAGTGATGTGACGCAACAAAGTACCGAATTGACTTAAACATAGTGTCAAAAAGACGCAACAAGCTCATGTTTTGACGAAGCCTCTCGAGTCTATCCTAATCTTTACTATAAAAACCATACCCAAAAGGCCACATAAATCACAAATCAAAAAGAAATCTCCACAATGCTAAAATTCCAATCTAACCACTAAAAAAGTGCCATACCCACACCCCTGTCCATCCACCGGAAAATAATGTGCTGTCCAAGTTTTTTCCTGTCATAATTGCTTGTCCGAGCCCATAAGATGAACTATAGATAAACACTCATCAACTCAACCTAAATCTTATTGGAGGCCTTAAAACATGAAATCAATGAAACCAGTTCTCTTTGCATTTGGCGCATTATTCATTATTATTCTCCTTATTCCAACTCTACTAGTGACTCCGTTTATGGATCAATCCAAAGGGAAATTAGGTGAAGAGCTTTCTGTTGCTAAAAGTGATGCACCGGTATTGGCTGAATCCCCTGTTGCAGTTCCTGTTTATAGAAGCCAAACAAAGAAAATTGAAAATATCCCGTTAGAAGAGTATGTCATTGGGGTAGTGGCTTCTGAAATGCCAGCAGAGTTTGAATCAGAAGCATTGAAGGCTCAAGCTTTAGCGGCAAGAACATATATTACAAAGCAGATGATGAATGATCAAACCTTAAGCGCACCAGAAGGATCTATCGTAACAGATACCCAAATGCACCAAGTATATAAAAATCCTCAAGAGTTAGAAAGTCAATGGGGAGATGACTATGCATGGAAATTGGAGAGAATAACAGAAGCCGTTGCCGCAACGCAGGGTAAAGTTCTTACATATGAAAATCAACCAATCGATGCCCTATTCTTTTCAACTAGCAATGGGTACACGGAAAATTCTGAAGCCTATTGGACAGAAGCTATTCCTTATTTAAAAAGTGTTGAAAGTACGTGGGATGAGGATTCACCAAAGTTCTACGATCAAAAGGTTATTTCCATTAAAGAATTTGAAAACAAATTGGGAGTTAATATAGATAATAATGGATCTGTTGGAAAGATAACCGCACTGACACCTGGAAAGCGTGTAGCAACAGTTGAGGTTGGTGGCAAAGAGTTTAGCGGTCGAGACGTGAGAGAAAAGCTTGAATTAAAATCATCTGATTTCACATGGGAGATGAAAGGTGATTCGGTTGTAATTGAAACAAAGGGCTTTGGACATGGAGTTGGAATGAGTCAATATGGTGCAAACTTTATGGCTGAGGAAGGTAAAAATTATAATGATATTGTATCCTACTATTATCAAGGAGCAAAAATTTCTGCAGCAGAGCCATTTTTAACGAAATATACTGTAAAAAAATAAATAAAAAGGCAGTCAAAAATAGTTCACCTATTTTGACTGCCTTTTATTGTTCGGCGAGTTAGCCTTCTTAATAATAAATATCATTATTTCACACTGAAAAATTTTCGCTTCGCAATTAAATAGGAAATAGTAACCCCAATCGTATCCTTCACAAAATCAATCACTGTTGCTGAACGAGCTGGAACAAACGATTGATGAATTTCATCTGTTAGACCATATAGGATTGCTATGATCGCTGCCACCAAGCTTGCTCGTTCACTCCATTTTTTATGTGCCATAAATGCGAATGCAATCAGCCAATAAAGAATCGCAAATTCTATTAAGTGTAGGGATTCCTTCAATAGCGTGTCGAAGGAAAATGGTGTTTTAACAAACGCGTCAGCTGGATTACTAGATAATATCCAAATTAGCACCATATATAGAAGGGGAAGAATTGTAATGAGCAGCTTTTTCATGCGATAAACTCCTTTATTTTAAAAAATTTTCTAATCGGTACATATTATTATAAACAACGCACATACTAAATTTAAAAAAATTTTTTTAAAGATGTGTATATAATTCAGCGAATCTGATCAGAATGATTGCTGAGGTGATGATAGAATGAGAGAGGAAGAAAAGAAACGTACTTCTCAAAACACAAAATTTCAACAATTTTTTAGAAAACGTTGGGTATTTCCGGCAATTTACCTAATGAGTGCTGCAGTTATCCTTACAGCGGTTTTATGGTATCAAAGCATTAGCAACAATGTAGCAGAGGATTTGCAAACTCCTGATCAAGGAGAAAACGCAATGAATGATCCTGAAGCAGTAGAAGTAAATGCACTTAAAGAAAACGTTAAAATGCCTGCTTTAGATCCAGATGCAGTTTCAGTCGTTAAAAAGTTCTATGATCCTAACGCTTCAACTGAAGAGCAAGAAGCGGCACTAGTATCCTATAACAATTCTTATAGAATGAATAAAGGGATCGACATTGCAAATGAGGATCAAAAACAATTTGATGTTGTTGCATCACTAAGTGGTACAGTAACAAAAGCAACGAAAGATCCAATTTTAGGCTATGTTGTTGAAATTGAGCATGAAAACGATGTAGTAACAGTTTATCAATCATTAGCTGAAGCAAATGTACAAGCTGGTGATAAAGTTGAACAAAATGAGTTAATTGGTAAAGCTGGTAAAAATCTTTACAATGAAGAAGATGGTAATCACTTACACTTCGAAATTCGTCAAAATGGTACAGCGATTAACCCGTTAACATATATGGATAAGCCGGTAACATCCATTGAAGAGCCAGTTCAAGAAGAAGCAACTCAAGAGGAAGCTACACAGGAAGAAGCTCCAAGTGAAGATGCTGAAGCTCCAAAAGAAGACGCTGAAGCAGATGACAAGTCTGCAGAGGAATCTCCAGAATCAGATAAAGATGCCCAAAAGGGAGAAACTGAAGGAAGCGAACAATCTAACGAGCCTGAAGCTTCAAATAACACACTAAATTCGTAAGGATAAATCCGATACGAGGTTGAACTCAAAAGTAAATGAGATCAGCCTCGATTTTTTTTGTTAAAAACCTTCGATAATAAAAAACCAATGACCCCGCCGAATGTATTCAATAGTAAATCATCTACATCAAACGCCCCCACACGGAATATCAGCTGAGCGATTTCGACTGAAAAAGAAAAGGCAATAGTACACCCTACCATACGGATAAAAGATCCTAACCTAGGAATGAAAAACGGTAAAAGGAAACCAAATGGAACAAATGCCAGGACATTCCCTACAAATTGATCCGTAATTGATAGTCCATCGAAATTAGAAAAATAGCCTAGTATTGTTTGAAAAGGCCTAATATTATGTGAGCAGTCCCTCTACAGATTGTCTATATGAAGAGAAAAATAATAAATAAAAGAGTACACACACATATAATAGAAAGCAAATTAGTAAAAAGAAACGCTTATAGCTTTTCATGTTAACCTCCTTAATAAAAAGTATCAAAAATCTAGCAAACTTGCTATGAGATTCCAAAATATACTTTGTTTAAAGCGTTATCCTCGAACCATGTCGAGAAAAAACCATATGACAAATATCCTTTTTTAGCCAACTTCTGTTGACCGATTGATATATGGGTCTCATAATAAAACTGATCGAATATTTAGTACAAGATAATAGGAGGAGGTTCTTTTTATCCCATTCTTAACGGGCAGTAAGACTTCCACTTCAAGATTCGAGAGAAACAAAGAAGATAAGTGGGAGATAACTGCCCGTAAAGATCCGATAAGTTTCGCTAACCATCGGTGGGGGATGAAGAAAACCCCCACCGATGGAAGTCTCACTTTATCGAATAATAATGTTAACGCTTACAAAAGGAGGGTTAGAACCATTGACGATTTTATTGATTATGTTATTAATAACGGGATTTAGCCTAGTAATGGGCTTACGCAAACGAAAACCTCAATTTTTACTAATACCTATCTTATCACTACTACTCTACTTCATTGTACAAATAGCACTTGTCCCAGCACCATTTTTTGAAACCGTTAAATTTATTTTTAGCTTATCTTAACTAGCAGCAATCCGTAACCGAAGAATGTCTTTACTTTACCTTATTTTTCAGGAAATCACTCGGAGGTGGCTTAATGAAGAAAATTGATAAGAAAGTGGCAGATGCATACTTTAAAGAGCGCACACGAAATATTGTCATTTATTTAATTATTGGGTTTCTATCCTCTTTTGGTGTTGTTTTATTTGCTGAGTTTTTTAGTAAATTTAGTATTAATGGCTTTCCTTTTCATTATTTTATGGGAGCACAAGGTGCTGTCGTTGTTTTTATTCTATTATTATTTGTTAATGCAAAAGTCAGTGATTCAATTGATCGGAAATACGGAATTGATGAAAGTAAAAATGAGCAGTTAAGTGCTGGTAAAACGTTAGATCATTAAAGATGGACAAGGGGTTTATATAGAGCAACAATGGGTTGATATAATTACTTACTGATGAGTCAAAGAATACTTGTGACAATAAGGGGGATCTTGATTGGACACACAATTTATCGTTTCTTTAACTATCATTCTGTTAACATTTGCTTTATATATTGGTATTGCAATTTATAATACTGCTAAAGAAACTTCAGATTTTTATGTAGCAGGGCGTGGTGTGCCACCTATTTTTAATGGAATGGCGATTGGTGCTGACTGGATGAGTGCAGCATCCTTTATCGGTATGGCTGGAACGATTATGTTGCTAGGGTTTGATGGACTTGCTTATATTATGGGCTGGACTGGTGGATATTTACTCCTTACCTTTCTATTAGCGCCTCAGCTAAGGAAATATGGTCGCTACACTGTACCTGAATTTATTGGGGATCGCTATAATAGCCATGCAGCACGTGTCATTGCAGCGATTTGTACAATTATCATTAGTTTCACCTATTCAATTGGGCAATTATCTGGATCAGGAGTTGTTATCGGGCGTCTTTTTGAAATTGATGCAAAAATTGGCACGATGATTGGCGTTGTTTTAATCGCATTTTACGCGGCCTTCGGTGGAATGAAGGGGATTACCTGGACACAGGTTGCTCAGTACTTAATTTTAATCATTGCATATCTAATTCCTGTTATTTTTATGTCACTTCAAATTACGAGCAACCCAGCCCCTTGGCTATCCTACGGTAAAATTGTAGAAGAAATGGGTGAACTAGATCGACAGCTAGGTATCTCAGAATATTTTGCTCCCTTTACAAATGGTACGAAGTGGCAGTTCCTAGCGCTAATGTTTACATTAATGGCAGGAACAGCAGGACTCCCTCATGTTATTGTCCGTTTTTATACCGTTTCAACGATGAAAGCTGCAAGATGGTCTGGTGCATGGGCACTTCTCTTCATCGGACTATTATATTTATCAGCACCTGCCTATGCTGCGTTTTCTCGCTTTATTTTAATGACAAATGTAGCGGGTAAAAAGCTTTCCGAATTACCCGCATGGACCGAATCTTGGGTAAATACAGGCAAACTACAAATTGCTGATGGAAATGGCGATGGTATCCTCCAATGGAGTGAGCTGATCATCTCAAATGATATTGTCGTTATGGCAACACCTGAGATTGCAAACCTCGGTATGTTCGTAATTGGCTTAGTTGCTGCAGGAGCAATGGCTGCAGCCCTATCAACAGCAGGTGGCTTAATGATTGCCATTTCGTCTTCCTTTGCCCATGACATTTACTATCGTGTATTGAAGCCAAATGCAAGCGAAAAAAATCGTTTAGCTGTCGCTCGTTGGTCGATTGTTATAGCAACCTTGTTCGCGGGATTAATCGCTCTAAACCCACCAGGTGCAATTACACAGATCGTTGCATGGGCCTTTGCCTTAGCATCTGGCACGTTCTTCCCAGCTCTTCTCATTGGAGTATGGTGGAAGCGATCAAACACTCAAGGCGTCATCTCTGGAATGCTAGTCGGTTTAGCGGTAACACTCATTTACATCTTTGCCTCAAAATACGGCGGTTTCACGATCGCCGGCATTATTGACACAGGTGCAGGTGTGTTTGGTGCAACAGCAGCAATCTTAACCAATATTATCGTCTCACTTGCTACAAAAGCTCCTTCAATTGAAACACAGGAAGAAGTTCTGAATTTACGTTATCCTGAGCAAATGACGTATAAGGATGGAGAAGTGTGGATGGATAAATAGCAATGATAAACAAACCACAAAGTTGTTTTAATGCTTTGTGGTTTGTTTTTGTTTGGAATAGAAATGGGTAAGATGGCCGTGAACTCTACTAATTCAATAGATTCATTTTTCTTTACAAATTGTTATATTGGTTTGTTTCACTGGACGAATATGGTATTTGTATTATGAATATAAAAACAAACTACATACCATGAGGAGTAAATAGCATGTCATGTATTATAATTAAAAAATATTGATAAAGTTAGCCTCAGAAGCCCCACCATCCATCGACAAATTTCTCGGGAAATAATCCAACGTAAGGAGTTAAATAAAAATTCAAAAACTATCCCGCAAAAAATAATTCCTATTTATTTACCCTCCAAAAACCAATAAAATCACACCAAAATGTAATGAAATTCAAAAAAAATCAAATAAACCCTTGTCCCTCTTGACTTTTCTTGCATAATCTCTGACCCAAGCTAATAAAATGTTACAAACCTATCAAAGAGAGTGTTTGAGGTGAGGGATCGTGAGTGTACATTCTAATCGCAGTAAAAGAGGCATCATACATTCATCTAAGAGAAAGTCAGCCACAGTGTCTTGGTATGCGAGTCT
The DNA here is from genome assembly GCF_014217835.1 of Metabacillus sp. KUDC1714. Lineage (NCBI taxonomy): Bacteria > Bacillati > Bacillota > Bacilli > Caryophanales > Bacillaceae > Metabacillus > Metabacillus elymi. Next base: position 1,629,417 of record NZ_CP055263.1, on the reverse strand, counting down.
CATTTCACACTTCTCACATCCATATTAGGGAGGTCGAGTGGTGTGCACGATTACATCAAAGAACGCACAATCAAGATTGGGAAGTATATCGTGGAGACAAAGAAAACAGTTCGCGTGATTGCGAAGGAATTTGGAGTTTCCAAAAGTACCGTCCATAAAGATTTAACGGAAAGGCTACCTGAAATAAATCCTGATCTTGCGAATGAGGTAAAGGAAATTCTTGATTACCATAAATCAATAAGACATCTTCGAGGTGGTGAAGCAACTAAGCTTAAGTACAAAAAGGACGAGATTTTAGAAGAACAACCAGTAAAATAAAAATTTCTATCTAATTCTCTATAAATCGACAAATTCCTACATAAACTAGTTAATTTATTTTACAAAATCATACTATTTTTATGATTTTATGATACAATACTTAATTAGGTTAGTAATTAGAGGAATGCAGATTTGCAAGGAGGATATAGATAGAATGTTTGCGAGGGATATTGGTATAGATCTTGGTACAGCAAATGTATTGATACATGTTAAAGGTAAAGGCATTGTGCTAAATGAGCCATCGGTTGTTGCGTTAGACAAGAATTCAGGGAAGGTTCTTGCTGTTGGTGAAGAAGCGAGACGTATGGTAGGACGTACTCCTGGGAATATTGTTGCAATTCGTCCTTTAAAAGATGGTGTAATTGCAGATTTTGAAGTAACAGAAGCGATGTTAAAACACTTTATTAATAAGCTAAATGTAAAAGGATTACTTTCAAAACCGCGCATGCTGATTTGTTGCCCAACGAATATTACATCAGTTGAACAAAAGGCAATTAGAGAAGCAGCTGAAAAGAGCGGTGGAAAAAATGTTTATCTTGAGGAAGAACCAAAAGTAGCAGCAATTGGTGCTGGTATGGACATCTTCCAACCATATGGAAATATGGTAGTTGATATTGGCGGTGGAACTACAGATGTCGCTGTTTTATCAATGGGCGATATTGTCACCGCCTCTTCAATTAAAATGGCAGGGGACAAGTTTGACCTCGAAATTTTAAATTACATTAAACGTGAGTACAAGCTATTAATTGGTGAACGTACGGCTGAAGACATTAAAGTAAATGTTGCAACAGTATTCCCAGGCGGACGTAATGAAGAAATAAGCATACGTGGCCGTGATATGGTAACAGGTCTACCTCGAACAATTACAGTGAATTCCAAAGAAGTTCATGAAGCACTTCGCGAATCAGTTGCTGTTATTGTACAAGCAGCTAAAAGCGTCCTAGAGCGTACTCCACCAGAGCTTTCTGCAGACATCATTGATCGCGGTGTTATTTTAACCGGTGGTGGAGCCCTATTAAATGGTTTAGACCAGCTACTAGCTGAAGAGCTAAAGGTACCAGTTCTAGTTGCAGAAGCACCAATGGATTGTGTTGCAATTGGTACAGGAATTATGCTAGATAATATGGATCGTCTTCCGCGCAAAAAACTAGTTTAATAAATATTACGATGAAGAGTCTGATTTTCAGACTCTTTTGTTATAGAAAAAAGAAAAATGGTTCCTTCATCCTAAATCTTTTCATAATTTCCCCAAAAATATAGCATACATTTCCTAAAAAAATGTAATGAGAAAACAGTCGTTCTCCTTTATAATTAATTATAGGGAATTCTGTCGAAAGAATTCAGATTGTGCGGAATTTTAAAACTGAGGTGGATGTTAAACATGTTAAGAGGTTTATATACGGCAACTGCAGGTATGCTCACACAACAAAAGCGTACGGAGATGCTTTCTAATAATATGGCAAACTCCAACACACCTGGCTACAAAGCAGATCAATCTTCAATTCGTGCATTTCCAGAGATGCTTTTAAAAAGAATGGACAATAATTCTGTTCCAGCAACAGTCGGGACATTAAATACAGGGGTTTATTTACAAGAACTCAACAGTCAAAACATTCAAGGTGAGCTACGTGAAACTGGGTTAAAGAGTGATCTAGCCCTTATCGAACAAAATGTACCATTTAACCAAGATACAAATGTAAAAGGTACACTGCTTTTTGCAGTAGAAAATCAAGCAGGTGAAGAGCGCTACACGAAAAATGGACATTTCACACTTGATGAAAATGGAACATTACTTTCTGATGGTAACCAGGTTTTATCAACAACTGGTCAGCCGATATCGATTCAATCAAGCAACTATCAAATAACGGCTGATGGCGATATATTTGATGCTGATGACGAGTTCGTAGCACAAATTGATGTACGCTTTGAAGATGATGTCCGTAACTTAGTAAAAGAAGGCAATGGATTATTTCGAACAGTTGATGAACAGGCATTACCTACAGCGATCAACAATGGGGCAATAACATATAGCTTAAAGCAAAATCACTTAGAAAATTCTACGGTTGATGTTGGACGAACCTATACAGATATGATGACAGCTTATCGTTCATTTGAAGCAAATCAAAAGGTACTACAAGCATATGATAAAAGTATGGATAAGGCCGTGAACGAAATTGGCCGCTTAAGATAATAGGGGGAACATATTATGTTACGCTCAATGATTACAGCGACTAATACAATGGGCCAGCTACAAAAGCAGCTTGATACCATTGGCCACAATTTAGCTAATATCGATACCCAAAGCTATAAACGAACTGAAACATCATTTTCTGAACTCGTTCGTCAGCAATATGATAATCAAACAAAAGAGACAGAAGAAACAAACACTAATGGCGAATTAGGGATTAGTCAGGGAACAGGTGCAAAGCTCGGGAGCAGTCTTGTCTTTACCCAAGGAAGTCTGAAACAAACCGGGAGAGCATTAGATATAGCGCTAACTGTACCAAATCAGTTCTTTCAAATCGAAGTTAATGGAGAAATTCAGTATACTAGAGATGGTGCACTTTACCTATCACCAACAACAGATGGTACGAATCGTTTAATGCTAGCGACAGCTGAAGGAAATCAAGTACTTGATGAAAATCAAAACCCAATTATGTTTGAAGATAATTTTAAGGAACTCGTGATTTCAAAGGATGGGACAATTACAGCGGTTCCGAGAAATGATGAGGAACTTCCACAGATTTTCGGTATAGGTGTTGTAGAATTTGAACGCCCACAAATGCTTGTTCAAAATGGGAATAATCGCTATAGCTTAAAGGACTTAGGCAATAATCAACTAGGTGATGTGCTTACCTTTTTAGATGGAGAGCTTCGAAACGAAGTATCAATGCAGCAAGGTGCACTTGAAATGTCAAATGTAGACTTATCAAAGGAAATGACCGATTTAATGATCTCACAACGTTCCTATCAGATGAATGCAAAATCCATCACAATGGGTGACCAAATGTTGGGATTAATAAATGGTGTAAGATAGGAGTTTAGACTATTGGTTGCAAAAGACGTGGCAAAAGTAGCTAGCCGAGAAGAAGTAAAAAAAGCAAAAAAAGCCAAGAAGGAACAAAACACAAACGAACAAAATGATAAAAATCGAATCCGTATCCGTATCAGATTAATACCGATATGGGTGAGGGTTTTGCTCGTGCTAATTTTCATGGTGCTTAGTACCCTTGTTGGACTAATTGTAGGCTATGGTATTATTGGCAACGGTAATCCTGCAGATGCACTTGAAGAGTCAACATGGCAGCATATTATTGATTTGGTTGAAAAAGAATAAACAGAAGATTATACTTTGCATATAGGGGAGGTGAATACCTTCCTTTTGTCGTATACATAAAAGAAACCTAGGTTAGCCCTGAGGCTGAGAGGGTATTTCCCAAAAAATAGTTAAGGAGTACATACAATGTTAGATATCCAACAAATTAAAGAAATTATCCCACACCGTTACCCGTTTTTATTAGTTGATCGCGTTTTAGAGGTTGAAGAAGGAAAACATGCGGTAGGTATTAAAAATGTAACAGCAAACGAAGAATTTTTTAATGGTCACTTCCCAGATTATCCGGTTATGCCTGGAGTATTAATTGTTGAAGCACTTGCACAAGTAGGTGCAGTCGCAATGCTTAAAAAAGAGGAAAACCGCGGTAGGTTAGCATTTTTTACAGGTATCGACAATTGCCGCTTCAAAAAACAAGTTAAGCCAGGTGACCAATTACGTCTTGAAGTCGAAATCATCCGCTCAAGAGGAGCACTTGGAAAAGGAAAAGCAACAGCTACAGTTGATGGCGAAATCGTATGTGAAGCGGAAATCATGTTTGCACTTGGTGAGAAAAAAGAAGAAGAATAAGCAAAGAGACAAATTGACCACAACTAGGTCGTTTGTCTCTTTTTTAATTCAAGAGGTTTCATCGAAAGGCGGCATGTCTATATAGATAATATCGTTACCCTGTAAAGAATGAAATTATTAAATCTGGGAAACATAAAAAAGTACCTGCCCAAAAAAATAATAGTGAAAGGAGCAATTATAATGACTAAAAAATGGCTTATGGCCTTATCAGGTCCACTTCTTGCAGCAATCATCGTAACTGGTTGTGCTGATGACCAAGACCCTGCACCACCAGAAGATACGAACGAACAACTACCTGACGAAAACGGTGAATCTCCAGTAGACGAAAATCTGGATGAAAACATGGACCCGCAAGGTACCGGAGAAGATAATGGAAACGGTGAACTAATGGAAGAAGAAGGCACTGAGGAAGGTAACACAGGAGAAGAAACAACAGAAGAAGGTAAAACTGAAGGCGAGAATGCAAAAGAATAAATGTCTGGTGAAAGGGCTAACTCTCTCTTGGTTGGCCCTTTTTTGTGGATTGAACCTGGGAATAATTCGATCATTAATAGAGAAAGGTGAAGCGATTTGGTTCAATCCACACTGTCATGAGAGGTTGAAAATAGGTATTGTTCAATAAAATGCGTAAATGGTTCAATGCCAGAGAAAGATGGTTTAATAAATCAGAAAGATGGTTCAATTAAGTAAAAAAGTGGTTCAATCCGCATCAATTAATCAATCATAAGCAGGAAAAACATGCTAGATATAATCAAAATAAGCAATTTGCACCCTCACCACCCATCAAACATCAAAAAAATGTAAAACACCCCCAATCTATAACCCCAATAAGTTTACCAAATTAAATAAATTTCAACTTTTTCAATAAAACACTCATAAGTATGATTCTGCTATGAATATGATGGTGGTAGAGTACTTAAAAACTCATAAATAGCTACTGTATGAAAAATAGTGGTCTAAAGTGGATGGGTAAACTTACCACAAGTGTACTGATAACCACTTTGCCACATAACAAAGAGGTGTGATAAAGGTGAAAGATATGAATGATCCTCATGTGCAACAAGCAGCATTCACCCCAATGAAAGCCTATAGACCGTTTCATAGTCGATTTGATCCTTGTCGACCAATCGGATTGAAGTTTTATTCAACACCACCACAACTATATATGGGGTTTCAGCCACCAAACCTTCAGCAGTTTCCGCCTAAGGTTGCGTTGAGAAAGGGGACTCTTTGGCCAGCATTGTATGATCCATATGAGAATCCTTATGAGGGAAAAAGGGGGTAGGAAGTGTGCAGCAATTACCTGATGAATATTACCAGCTACTTGAAGAGATTCAAGCAGTAGATTTTGTCCTTGTTGAGCTTACACTTTATCTTGATACACATCCACATGATGTTCAAGCACTTCAACAATTCAATCAGTTCGCTTTACAAAGTAAGCAGCTTAAGCAATCGTTTGAGGCGAAGTTCGGGATGCTTCAGCAATTTGGTGGAAGTTTTGCAGATGCAAATTGGAGCTGGGGAACTGCTCCATGGCCATGGCAAGTGTAAGGAAAGACAAATCAAGGATCGGCGATGTTCCGATCCTTTTCATAAGAAGGGAGTAGATGAACATGTGGGTATACGAAAAAAAGCTCCAATACCCTGTAAAGGTGAGTACGTGTAATCCAACTCTTGCAAAGTATTTAATTGAGCAATATGGTGGTGCAGATGGTGAATTAGCAGCAGCGTTACGTTATTTAAACCAACGATATACAATTCCAAGTAAAGTTATCGGCTTATTAAATGATATTGGCACAGAGGAATTCGCCCATTTAGAAATGATCGCAACGATGGTCTATAAGCTAACAAAGGATGCAACACCAGAGCAATTAAAAGCAGCAGGTCTCGCTTCTCACTATGTTAACCATGACTCTGCTTTGTTTTATCACAATGCTGATGGTGTACCATTTACGGCAACCTATATTCAAGCAAAAGGAGATCCAATTGCTGACCTATATGAGGATATTGCGGCAGAAGAAAAGGCGAGAGCTACATATCAATGGATTATCGATATCTCAGATGACACTGATCTAAATGATAGCCTTGCCTTTTTAAGAGAACGTGAAATTATTCACTCCCAACGATTTAGAGAAGCTGTGGAAATATTAAAAGATGAACGTGATAAGAAAAAGATATTTTAATGGAAAAACTCGGAGCGAAGGCAGCGTTCCGAGTTTTTTTATAGAGAAAAAAGGCTGCACAACAATCATAGTGCAGCCTATAAGAAGAAGTTATAACTTAGTCGTTTCCTTACGCTGATGAACATTTCCTGAAAAAGCCTCAATTAAACTATCCCCTGATAAACCTTGTCCCATCAAGGAACGGAGTAGCACCTCTGGATCATGAATAGGTTTTGATGTCAGTAATCGACCATCTAATAAAATTGATAAGTGTTGATCAAGTGGTGTTAATGTTCTAACCTTTGCAACGATTTGAGCGGGTGCATTGCTTTTTTTAGAAATTGTAACAAAAGCCCTTATTTTAGTCTGGGCGTCAAACAATTTTTCAAAAAAAGGTTGTAGATCCTTAGAAATTAATGCTTCAATTAACCAAGAGTTTTCGCCATCTTCCCTGTTAAGGACTAATCCATCCTCGAGCGGAATCTCTTTGATTGTTTTCTCTTTCAAAGCCTCTTCTTCAATTTTTAAGCCTACAAGCTTGAACGTCTTCATTATTATCACCCTCGTCAGCTCATTTTTCTTTATTATACCATATGAAGGATGATACAAAACTTCAATGAAAAATGGTTCGAGATTGTGCTAGTTACTCTAACCTTTTCGTCGACTTTTCAATTACGGTAATAAGTATATCTTCAATTAACTTCCTCTCCCTTGGTTTTGCATATAAAAGTTGCTGCAAACCTGTGGACATTTTTGGCTGTTTAATTAAGTAATCGATAATTTGTGAAAACGAATGTTCATTACCGTAGTCACCATAAACCTCGTAAAGTAAATCATCTGTTACTTGGTCTCTGCCAATAAGATGATCAATGCTAACAGAGAATGTCTTACTTAAAAGAAGTAAGTAAGATAAAGCAGGCTCTTGTTCTCCTGTTTCAAGGCGTGTTATTACGGGCCGAGATACATTGATTTTGTCCGCTAACTGCTCTTGTGACCACCCCTTGCGTTCACGATAAAATTTCATATTCATCTTGAATTTCTTCAGCTCTTTCATAAATCAATCCACCCTCTCTTATTTCTAATGTTTTGATTGTGAACATATTTAGAATCGTTCAAAAATCGAACGAAAATAGATATTTAGACCTATTTAGAGAATAATGGAAAAATATGAAGAAAGAACGAGATGAATGTTAAATTTCTCTTAAAATTCGTCAAATTTCACTTCATATCACTCTTGGGTAAATTTAGAAATTTTTAACAATGACATATACTTACAATGTAAATTAATCGAAAAGAGGTCATAGAATGGTTGAATTTAAACTAAAGAGTCTTTATTTAAAACAGAAAAAAACCGATTCTTTACAAGTAAAGGAGACAACTACACAAGATTTGGTCATTTTAAGAATAGGAGATTATAACCAAAATAAATCAAAATATCATCATTTCCATGTCCCCTTACATGGAATCGTTGAGATCCAATATGAAACACCAGATCACAATAACCTATTACGCATTGTCTTCCAATTAAACCAGAGAAATCTATCAATTCAATACTATACTTGGAATGAGACAGATCAACACTACATAGAAGCACCCCTTGAAAACGAGATTATCCATTCTCTTTCCTTTCAAGCAATTCTACAAAGTATAAGCTTCTCTAATGATAATCATTTATCTTACATTGTGAATTCTCTTCAGCCATTAAATGATATACAAAAAGGTTGAAAATTGCTGAATTTGCTGAAACAATAAACAATTCTTAATAAAAATTCAAAAACTGCTTAGGAGAAAGATCTTTTCGTCAATTAGTTGGCATCCAAAACAAATTTTCACTTGTTTTTCCAATCATTTAAAATCTACTACAATACATTTGTACATGAAATGAAAGGAGGAACGAAGTGATCAACCAAGTCATATTAGTAGGCAGACTGACGAAAGACCCGGAAATTCGCTATACAGCAGATGGAGCTCCAGTTGCAAACATCACCCTTGCTGTAAGTCGACAATTTCGCAATGCTGCTGGAGAAATTGATACAGATTTCGTGAATTGCTCTGTTTGGAGACGAACAGCAGAAAATACAGCAAATTACTGTCGAAAAGGTTCAATTGTAGGCGTAACAGGAAGAATTCAGACGAGAAGCTATGAAAATGCAGAACGAACTCGAGTTTATGTTACTGAAGTTGTTGCTGATTCCGTTCGCTTTATGAGTGGAAAACCACGTGAACTAGTTGAACAAGAAAGTTAAAATTCATCTTTTTCTGCATAAGAAAAAATCAATGGTATCCCCTTAACTCCTCAAATCTAAAGGCTGGTTGCTCATATCAACCAGAGTAATCAGCCGATTTTTTATGGATGAGACATGATTTTTCCCTACTGCCATTTCAACGGATTTATCAACGATTATGAACAATTTATCTTCGATTTACCGAATTTATCTTCGAAAACAGACCATTTATCTTCGATTATTCACATTTATCGACTATTAGACAAATTTCGACTTTTTTCTACATATTCATTAAATTAAAAATGAAAGAATTAAGAATAGGTACATAACTCTGGTCGCTATGAGAAAATTAACAATTTCACTTCGATGAAAATATTTATAAAAAAGACTTGAAATTTTGAATTCGTTTTCATATTATATTACTAAAGGTAGTAACTTTTATTTAAAGGTCACTACGTTACAATGAAAAAGAAAACATAACGATAAATTTAAAGGAGATGTATTATTTATGAAATATTTTTTAGATAGTGCAATTATTAGTGAAATTCGTTACGCCTATGAAAATTGGGCAATTGATGGGTTAACAACAAATCCTAAGCACATTATGAATAGTGGGAAACCATTCTTAACTGTTGTAGATGAATTAGCTAGTGAATTTAGAGGTGTTGAAAACTTCCCAGTTTCTGTTGAAATCAATCCTCATCTAAATGATGCAAAAGAGATGGTGACTGAAGGGAAAAAAATTGCATCTCTTTCATCAAATTTTGTCATTAAAATTCCATGTACAGAATCAGGCTTAATTGCTGCTAAGGAATTGAAAAAGGAAGGAATTCCAACAAATGTTACTTTAGTATTTTCACCGGCTCAAGCAATTCAAACAGCTAGAATTGGAGCTACTTTTGTTTCTCCTTTTGTTGGTTGGAAAGAGAATCATGGAGAAGATACAGGACAATATATTCAAGATATTGCAAGCATTTATAAAACATACGGCTATGAAACTGAGATTATTGTTGCTGCATTAAGAAATGGGAAACAAATTGTTGATGCTGCTAAAGCAGGAGCAGATATTGTAACTTGTGGATTCGATGTGTATAAAAATAGTTTCGATCATGCATATACCGATTATGGTTTAAATATTTTCCGTAATGCATGGGACAATACAGCAAAAGAAGAATCGGTTTTAAAATAAAAACTAGTAAGGGGCCCTGTAAGAATGAGGGCCCTTTATAAAAAAGGAGAAATCATCCTTGTCAAACTATGAACTAGTAAAAAAGAAAAATCCTCATTTAAACTTTTATCATATAAAGGATAGTCAGTTCAGAGATTATGGAAAAATTCTAGAAAACTATGAATTTGAGGAATTGATGGTACAGATGGAAAAAACAGAGATTCCTCAAGATGGCAACATTTATGTAGCATCAGATTCCCAATTAGAGGAAAAAAGATTAATGGAAATAATTGAAGCTAGTATTTACGGGAATATGCCTATTCAAATTGGCTATTGTAATGGTAGAAATTCGACATTAAATGGTCTAGAATATCATAAGGGAAGCGAGATTAATATTGCTATTACAGACTTAGTCCTATTATTAGGTAGAGTACAAGATATCGAAAATAACAGTTATAATGCAAGAGATGTATCCGCTTTCTATATTCCTGAGGGCACTGTGATCGAATTATATGGAACAACACTTCATTTTGCACCTTGTAAGGTTACAGATATTGGGTTTAAGACAGTTGTCATTTTACCTAAAGGAACGAATCAACCTTTGGAAGGGGAATTCGAAAAAATCACCTCTGAAGATCAACTGTTGTTTATGAAAAATAAGTGGTTAATTGCTCACCCTGAACGTAAGGTTCTTATTGATAAAGGGGCATTTCCCGGTATTAAAGGTGAAAATATAGAAGTTTACTATTAATAGGCAAGGGGGTTTATTAAATGGCTGATCAAAATGTATTATTTACATTACTTTCATGTTTATTTTTTATGGTAGTAATGGGAATATGGACATATAAGAAGACTAAAGGTTCAAATTCAACAACAGAAGGTTACTTTTTAGCAGGACGTGGTTTATCAGGTGGCTTTATTGCAGGGGCACTTATTTTAACGAACTTATCTGCTGAACAAATGATTGGTTTAAATGGACAATCCTATGGTGCTAATATGACCAATATGGCTTGGGAAGTTACGGCAATTTTTGCGATTGTAATTATGACATTAATCTTATTACCACGCTACTTGGGAGGCGCGTTTACAACTTTGCCTCAATTTTTGAGAGATCGTTATGATGAAGGTGTTAGAAGATTAGCTGTACTATTATTTATGCTAGGTTATGTCCTAGTTACCATTCCTTCAACATTATATTCTGGTGCTTTAGCTGTAATGAAATTGTTTGATGTGCCAGAATTGTTTGGTATTTCATACACACAATCTATTTGGTTAATGGTTTGGACAATAGGTATTATTGGTGCAGTGTTTGCGATATTCGGAGGAATGAAAGCGATTGCTGTATCTGATACTTTTATTGGAGTTGGTTTATTAGTTGTTTGTACACTTATTCCAGCAATCGCCTTATTCCAATTAGGCGATGGAAGCGTAGTTGAAGGGTTTAAAACAATTTCAACAAATAGCCCTGAGAAATTGAATGCTGTTGGCTCAAGTACAGATTCAGTACCATTTGCTACGATCTTTACAGGAATGATTTGGGCTAACCTGTTTTATTGGGGTACGAACCAATATGCTATTCAGCGGACACTTGGAGCTGCTAATCTAGCAGAAGGACAAAAAGGTGTTTTGTATACGGGATTTTTTAAATTATTAGTTCCAATCTTTATGATGATCCCTGGAATTATTGCTTTCCATTTATATGGTGGAGATTTAAATCCTGTCGATCTAGCATTTCCGACTTTAGTAGCAAATATATTACCATGGTATTTGCAAGGCTTTTTCTTAGTCGTACTTCTGGGCGCGGTATTTAGTACATTTAATGCATTGATTAATTCAGCTGCAACAATGTTTGCTTTAGATGTTGTACAGCCATTAAAACCATCCATATCTGACGAAAAACTGCTTAGTTTAAGTAAATGGTTTGGTGCTGTATTAGCGATCATAAGTTTCTGTGTGTCACCATTATTAATGTATGCACCAGATGGTTTATGGGAATTAATTCGTCGTTTTACCGGATTCTTTAATATTCCAGTTATTGCTGTTGTATTAATTGGAATCTTTGCTAAGAGAGTTCCGCCGATAGCTGCAAAAGTAGCAATTGTCTTCCATGTCATTGTGTATTACATGCTTGTATGGGGAACGAATCATTTATTTGGATTCAAAGTAGAAATTAACTTTATTCATATTTATGCAATTCTGTTTTTCACTGAAGTAGCAATGATGTTGATTATTGGTAAAATTGCGCCTAGAAAAGAAGCGTGGAATTTTACTCCAAAGCCAAAGGTAGATATGCAACCTTGGAAATATGCTCTATGTGTTTCAATCATTTTAATTGGGTTAATGTTTAGTTTCTATATTGTTTTCTCACCGATTGGTTTAGCTTATAGTGAAGCAATAGTATCACCTTATTTCTGGCCAGCTCTGCTTTCATTGGCTGCGGTGACAGCAATATTCGCTTATATTTCTGTGAAGAAATGGAATAAAAAATATAGTAACTATGTGAAAAAACAAATTACACCGGTTGAGGTTGATAAATCAAAATTTTCAGCATGATGGACTAGGAGGATAACAATGCAAAATACGCTAAAGGAATCAAAATTAGTTTTAAATAAGATCGAATCAGGATTCGAGGTAATTCTTAATCATGTTCTCCTGTTTCGTCATACAAAGGATTATCCAGTCATATTTGTTGGTCGCGGTGAGGAAAAAATTGATATGTACCGAGGGAATTTCGATATTAAGGATTATGTAATCGAACGTATCCCACTTAAATATGCTGAAATAAAGGAATATAACAATGAATATGAAATTGACTTTTCAAGTTTTGATGGCGGAGAAGTATTATTAAATCTCTCTATTAAAATTGAAAATGGTCGTTTGAAAATGGAATATATCAATAAGGATTCAAGTATTAATCGCTTTTGGTTAAGAATTGCAGCAAATCCAGATGAAAAAATTTACGGATGTGGTGAACAGCTATCCTATTTTAATCTACGTGGAAAAAACTTTCCATTGTGGACTTCTGAACCTGGTGTAGGGAGAAATAAAAATACGTATGTTACCTGGCAGGCTGATGTGAAGGACAAAGCAGGTGGAGATTATTACAATACAAATTTCCCACAGCCAACATATGTATCAAGTCAAAAATATTACTGTCATACTGAAACAACCGCATATGCAGACTTTGATTTCCGTCATCCAGAATTCCATGAATTGCAAGTATGGGAAGTACCTAAATCTTTGGTATTTGAAACAGCAGAAACGTATATTGAGCTTGTTGAAAAAATTTCAAATTTGTTTGGTAGACAGCCAGAATTACCGGAATGGGTATATAATGGTGTCATTTTAGGGATTCAGGGCGGAACTGAGGTTGTAGAGCAGAAGTTAGAAAAAGCTCTTGCTGCAGGCATGAAGGTTTCTGGAGTATGGTGTCAAGATTGGCAAGGGAAACGAATCACTTCATTTGGTAAGCGCTTAATGTGGAACTGGCAATGGAACGAGAATGAGTATCCTGAATTAGATAAAAAGATTCCACAATGGAAAGAAAATGGGATTCGCTTTTTAAGCTATATCAACCCTTATGTAGCAATTGAAGGCCATTTGTATAAAGTTGCTGAAGAAGAGGGCTATTTGGCACTAAATGACAAAGGTGAAATCTATTTAGTCGATTTTGGCGAGTTTTATTGTGGTGTAGTTGATTTTACAAATGAAGAGGCTTGTGAATGGTATAAACAAGTGATTAAGGAGAACATGATTGACTTTGGTATAGATGGTTGGATGGCAGATTTTGGAGAATACTTGCCAACGGACGTTGTTCTAAAGAATGGTGTAGATGCACGTATTATGCATAATGCATGGCCAACTCTGTGGGCGAAAATAAATTACGAGGCTGTATCTGAAGCTAAGAAACTAGGCGAAGTGGTTTACTTCATGCGTGCTGGATACACAGGAGTTCAGAAATATTGTACGATGCTTTGGGGTGGTGACCAAAGTGTTGATTGGTCACTTGATGATGGTTTAGCATCTGTTATTCCTGCAGCACTTTCTTCAGGTATGATAGGCTGTGGCTTGCATCACAGTGATATCGGAGGTTACACAAGCTTACATGGAAATAAACGATCAAAAGAATTGTTAATGAGATGGTCGGAAATGGGAGCCTTCACACCCATGATGAGAACACATGAAGGAAATCGTCCTGACGATTGTTTCCAGTACGATGATGACCAGGAGTCATTAGACCATTTAGCAAGAATGACGAATATCTTTGTTACTCTTGCTCCTTATACAAAGTCATTAGTAAAAATGAATTCAGAAAGAGGCATTCCAGTCCAACGTCCACTGTTTATGCATTATGAAAATGACGAAATAGCATATGACCTTAAATATCAATATTTATATGGTGAGGATGTATTAGTAGCACCTGTACATCAAGAAAACCAGAGTGAATGGGAGGTTTACTTGCCAGAAGATACATGGGTACATCTATGGAGCGGGCGAGAATACCAAGGAGGATATGTAACTGTTGAAGCACCAATAGGTTATCCACCTGTATTTTATCGTAAAGAGTCTAAATGGAAAGAGTTATTCTTAAAATTATCTGACATCTAATCGAGATAACTTTTTAGAGGGTTGTTGAAGTT